>NZ_JBIAXC010000045.1:0-79798 GCF_042896295.1 Kitasatospora sp. NPDC001309
CGCCCGCCACGGCGAGGCGGCCCACCGCAGCCCGGTCGGCAGCAAGTCGGGTGGTGGGTCGGGTGGCGGGTGGCTGCTGGGGCAGGGGCGGGGGCTGGGGTGGGGAGGTGGGTGGCGGCGGTGAGGAGGGTGGGGAGCATGCGGGTGGCGTGGGTGGCGTAGCCGTGCGGGGAGGGGTGGATGCCGTCGGGGCCGAGGAGTTGGGCGGCGCGGTGGTGGAAATCGGGGCCGGAGGTGGGGGCGAGGTGGGCGTCGGTGCGGGTGGCGGTGCGGGTGTGGAGGCGGGCGAGGCGGGTGGAGCGGTGGTGGCCGATCCAGCGGACGGGGGTGCGGAAGCCGGGCGCGTAGCCGGGGTCGGGGCAGGGGACGACGACGAGTTGCCAGCCGGCCTCGCGGAGGGTGCGGGCGAGGTGGGCGTGCCGGCGGGCGGCGCGGCCGAGCGGGGCGGGCAGCAGGACGTCGTTGCCGCCGACGATCAGTACGGCGACGCCGGGCCGCAGCCGGGCGGCGCGCAGGACTTGGCGGCCGACGGCGGCGGTGGTGGCGCCGGCCCGGGCGTGGACCCGCAGGTCGACGGGCCGGCCGGTGCCCTCGGCGAGGCCGGTGGCGAGCAGGGCGCCGAGGGTCTGCTCGGGGCGGTGGGCGCCGAAGCTCTGGGCGAGCGAGTCGCCGAGCATCAGCAGGGTGAGCGGGTGGTCGGCGGCGTCCGGGGCGGAGCCGTACCGGCCGTCGGCGACCGGGACGAACCAGTCGGTGGGCGGCCGGTGGGCGAGCAGGCGCAGGTACAGCCGGGCGAGCCGGTGGGCGAGGCGGCACATGGGGGGATGGACTCCGGGGTCGGGCGGGAGGGCGGTCAGGCGGCGGTGAGGACGACGGCGGCGTTCTGCCCGCCGAAGCCGCAGGAGACGGACAGGGCGGAGGGGGCGTCGACCGGCCGGGGCGCCTTGGTGACCACGTCGAGGCGGATGGCGTCGTCGAGCCGGTCGAGGTTGGCGGTGGGCGGGACCAGCCGGTGCTGGAGCGCGAGCACGGTGAGGGCCGCCTCGATGGCGCCGGCCGCGCCCATGGTGTGGCCGATCACGCTCTTGTTGGCGGTGACCGGCGGCGGTCGGCGGAAGACCTGCCGCAGGGCCGCCGCCTCGGCGGGGTCGTTGAGCGTGGTGCCGGTGCCGTGCGCGTTGACGTGCCCGATCTCCTCGGGTGCCAGCCCCGCGTCGGCGAGTGCCGCCCGTACGGCCCGGGCCAATCCGTCGCCGCCGGGGTGCGGGGCGGTGAAGTGGTGGGCGTCGCCGCCGGCGCCGTGCCCGGCGAGGTACCCGCGGACGCGGGCGCCGCGGGCCCGGGCGTGGTCGGTACGTTCGAGCAGCAGGACGCCCGCTCCTTCGCCGAGGACGAAGCCGTCCCGGTCGGCGTCGAAGGGCCGGGAGGCGCCGGCCGGGTCGTGGCGGCGGCGGGAGAGCGCGCCGAGGCGGTCGAAGCCGACGCAGGTCATCGCGGAGCGGGCGCTGTCGGTGCCGCCGGCCAGCACGAGGTCGCAGGTTCCGGCCCGGATCAGGTCGCTGCCGAGGGCGAGCGCGCTGGTGCCGGAGGCGCAGGCGGTGCTGACGACCAGGCCGGGGCCGAGGGCGCCGAGGTCGAGGCTGACCTCGCCGGCGGCCATGTTGGGGATGGAACGCGGGATCATCAGCGGGGAGATCCGGTCGGCCCGGCCCGCGGCGAGCCGGCCGTACTCGACCACGTGGGTCTGCACGCTGGTGGCGCTGACCCCGAGGACGACGCCGACCCGGGTGCCGTCCCAGTGCGCCGGGTCGAGCCCGGCGTCGGCGACGGCCTGGCGGGCGGCGAGCACGGCCAGCTGGCTGAACCGGTCGAGGCGCCGGGCGAGCCGCCCGCCGAGCAGGGCGGGCGGGTCGAAGTCGGCGACCCGGCAGGAGAAGTCGACGTTCAGGCCGAGGAGTTCGGGGTCGGGGCGGGCGGTGGGCGCGGCGCCGAGGAAGTGCTCCCAGACGGCGTCGGCGCCGCTCCCGGCCGGGGTGACCAGGCCGAGTCCGGTGACGGCGACCATCGAATGGGACGGAGCCGCCGGACGGGACGGGGCAGCTGAACGCAGCGGGCTCAACTGACCGATTCCCGGGCCAGGGTGGCGTCCGCGTGGGCGGCGAGTTCGCCGAGGGTGCGGTCCGGGCCGATGTCGGCGACGGTGACGCCGAGCTTCTCCTCGACCACCAGGGAGAGTTCGACCAGGGCGAGGCTGTCGAGGGCGAGCGAGGCGAGGGTGGCGTCGGGGGTGACCACGGCCGGGGAGACGTCGAACTCGTCGATCAGGCAGGCGCGGATCGTCTCGTAGCTGCTGGGCATGGTGAAGTTTCCTTTCAGCTGGGGGTGTTGAGGGTGTCGATGACGGCGGAGGCGGCAGCCCGCCGCCCGGGCAGCCGGGTCCAGGCCAGCGCGGCGCCGAGCAGGGCCACCGCGCCGCCGACGACGGCGGCGGCCGCCAGACCGTCGGTGAAGGCGGCCGGGTCGCCGGGAGCGGCGCCGGTGAGCGAGGTGGCGAGGACGGAGCCGAGCACCGCCACGCCGAGGGTCGAACCGACCTGCCGGGTGGCGTCGTTGAGCGCCGAGCCGACCCCGGCCGCGCCGACCGGGACGGCGCTCATCACCACCTCGGTGGCGACCGGGGCGAGCAGCCCGGCACCGAGCCCGGCGAGGGCCTCGAAGAGCAGCACCCGCCCGTCCCCCGAGTCGGCGGCCAGCCGGCCGAGTTGGACGAATCCGGCGGCGATCAGCAGCAGTCCGCCGGCCGAGGGCACCCTGGCCCCCAACGGCCGTGCTAGCAGAGGCCCGAGGAGCGCGCCGACGGCGAGCCCCAGGGACAGCGGGACCATCCGCAGCCCGGCCTGCCAGGCGCTCAGGCCCCGCACCTGCTGGAGGTAGAGGGTGAGCAGGAACATCGCGCCGAACATCGCGAAGGACATCAGCGCGAGCGTGGTGGTGGCCGGCCAGACCGGCCCGCCGCGCAGCAGCCGGACCGGCACCATCGGTGCGGCGCAGCGGAGTTGGCGACGCACGAAGGCGGCCAGCAGCAGGACGGCGATCGCGAAGGCGGTGAGCACGGCGGGGCCGGTCCAGCCCCGGCCGGGGGCCTCGATCACGCCCCAGACCAGGGCCAGCAGTCCGGCACAGGACAGCAGCGCCCCGGGCCGGTCCAACGGCCGGGCCTCCGGCGCACGGGACTCGGGGACGGCGACCAGGGCCGCCGCGCCGATCACCGCGATGACCGGGACGTTGAGCCAGAACGCCGACTGCCAGCCGTACCGGTCGACCAGCAGTCCGCCCGCCACCGGGCCGAACACCGCACCGACCCCGGCCACCGCCGCCCAGATGCCGATCGCCCGCTTCCGGGCGACCGGATCGCGCAGCACGTGCACCACGGT
The DNA here is from genome assembly GCF_042896295.1 of Kitasatospora sp. NPDC001309. Taxonomy (NCBI): domain Bacteria; kingdom Bacillati; phylum Actinomycetota; class Actinomycetes; order Kitasatosporales; family Streptomycetaceae; genus Kitasatospora; species Kitasatospora sp. NPDC001309. The sequence goes on from NZ_JBIAXC010000045.1 coordinate 3,435, forward strand.
GGACAGGGTGGCCGGCATGAACAGGGCCGCGCCGAGGCCCATCCCGCAGCGCGCGGCGACCAGTTGGGCGGGCCCGGTGCCGAGCGCCCCGGCGGCCGAGGCGGCCCCGCACAGCGCCAGCCCGGCGAGGAAGGCGCGCCGCCGGCCGTACCGGTCCCCCAGCGCACCGCCCGCCAGCACGCAGCCGCCCAGCGCCAGCGCGTAGCCGTCCACGATCCACTGGGTCTCGGCGAGGGTCGGGCCGAGGTCGGCGCGCAGGCCGGGGACGGCCACGTTGAGCACGGTGAAGTCGAGGCCGAGCAGGAACAGCGCGGCGCAGACCACCGCGACCGCCGCCCAGGCCCGCCGCGCGGTGGGCGGCGAGCTCACGGGCGCCGGGGCCGCAGGAGTCGAGCTCACGGGCGCCGGGGCCGCAGGAGTCGGGCCCACAGACGTCGGGGTCGCAGGCGTCGGGGTCGCAGGAGTCGGGGCCATCAGGCGGACAGCCGCAACGGCTCGTCGCGCCGCCGGAAGCCGATCCGGTACAGCGTGGCCGCGCCGCGCAGGAAGGTCACCTCGCTGGCCCGCAGGTAGCGCCGGTACCGCCGGTAGCCCTCGGGGCCGACCAGCTGCTCGGCCTGCTCGCGGGCCCGCAGCAGCCGGGCCGACCAGGAGGCGAGGGTGCGGGCGTAGTCCTCGGCGGAGGCGGTGAGGGCAACCACCGAGAAGTACGGGTCGCAGGCGGCGGCGATCTCGCTCAGCCGGGGCAGCCGGGCGGTCGGGAAGACGTCGTTGCCGACGAAGTCGCCGATCGGGCCGGAGCCGTCGGCGGCGCCGTCGTAGGCGATGGTCTGCAGCGACATCCGGCCGCTGGGGCGCAGCCAGCGGTGGCAGGCCGCGAAGTAGCGGGCGTAGCAGTCGAGGCGGTCGGCCCGGCTCATCCCGGCGGTGGCGAAGTGCTCGAAGGAGCCCATCGCCATGACGGCGTCGTACGGCCGGTCGGGGTCGTGGGCCTCCCAGCTCTCCAGTCGGGGTTCGACGCCGGGCAGGGCACGGGCGGCGAGGAACTCGTACTGGGCGCGGGAGACGGTCAGCCCGACGGCTTCGCGGACCCGGTCGTCGCCGCTCGCGTGCGCCAGCATGGCGCCCCAGCCGCAGCCGACGTCGAGCAGCCGCAGGCCGTCGCCGGGGCGGGCGCCGACCAGGTCGAGGTGGTGGTCGAGCTTGGCCCGCTGGGCGCGCGGCAGGGCGGTGGCGTCGGGCGCGTCGCGGGGGATGCCGTCCCACTTGGCGGCGGTGTAGGCGAGGGTCTCGTCCAGCCAGAGGGCGTAGAAGTCGTTGCCCAGGTCGTAGTGGAACTCGATGTCGGCGGCGGTGGTGCCGGCCGTGGTGACGGTCATGCGGATCCTGTTCCGGGTGGTCCTGCGGTCCGGGCGGTCTGTCGGTCCGGGTGGTCTTGCGGAGGTCCAGGTGGACTTGCGGAGGTCCAGGTGGACTTGCGGGGGCCCGAGCGGCCTTGCGGGCCCTACGGAGGCCCGGGCGGGCGGTGCTCTCAGCCGGCACCGGCCCGGCGGGCCCGGACGGCGAGGGCCTGATCGCGGCGCTCGACGAAGCGGGCGGCCCGCGCGTCGGTCCGTGCGAGGTGTGCGGCGATCCGTTCGCGGGCCTGTTCGCCGGTGGGGCCGAGCCCGGTCAGCTCGGTCACCCGGAGGGCGCGCAGCAGCGGGACGAGCACCTCGTCGTGGTGCACCCGCAGGTCGTAGACGCCGGCCACCGCGATCTCGGCGGCCAGTCGGCCGAAGCCGGGCATGGCCTGGCCCGGCATGGCGAAGTCGCGGATCGTGGCGTCGAGCGTGACGAGCACCTGGTCGGCGTCCACCTCGACTGCCGCGCGCAGCAGTTCGCGGTAGTAGACCATGTGGAGGTTCTCGTCCTGGGCGATCCGGGCGAGCAGCCGCTCGCAGACCGGGTCGCCGCTGAGCCGCCCGGTGTTGCGGTGGCTGACCCGGGTGGCGAGCTCCTGGACGGCGGCGTAGGCGACCACGCCGAGCACCCCGTCGAGCTCGGGGGCGGTGCCGGTGGCGAGGTGCGCCATCCGGGAGCGCTCCAGCGCGACGGGGTCGACGGCGCGGGCGGCGTGCAGGTAGCCCCGGATGGCGGCGGCATGGCGGTCCTCCTCGGCGGTCCACCGGTGCAGCCAGGCGCCCCAGGCGCCGTCCCGGGAGGTCCGGCTGCCGATGGTCCAGTGGTAGCCGGGCAGGTTGTCCTCGGTCAGCAGGTTGACGACCAGGGCGGAGCGCACGGCGGGTGCCAGCGCGGACTGCTCGGGGCGCCAGGGCTCGCCGCCCAGCGGGCCGTCGAAGTCCCGGCCGAGGCTCCAGGGGACGTACTCGTGCGGGAACCACTCGCGGGCGGCCGCGAGATGACGATTCATCAACTCCTCGGCAGTGGCTTCGAGTTCGGAGAGCCAGCGGGCGGTTTCCGCGGTAGCGATCTTCACGGGCCATGATCGTCGCGGACCGGCGCGCGGCTGCGCAAGCCCGCCTCACCCGTTCAGGTGACCCCGGGATCACGGCCCTGACCTGGGTCTATGCCACCGGCAATCCGGGCGCCGAGCGGCCCGACACGCGGCGCGTGAACGGCAACGACAACGGTCACCAGTACAGCCTTTGGATCTTTGTCGATTTTGCGGTTCACTTCGAGTGCGGGCGATCGCACCCCGTCACCACCCACCCGTGCGTCCAGAGAGGACTTCGATGGCCGGGCACGAGCATTCCCACGATGATCATGCGCATGACCACCAGAACCCGAAGGGCCACGGCCACGGAGGGCACGGCGGCCACGCGCACGGCCACGGGGGCCACGGCGGCCACTCCCACGGCGTCGCCGCCGACGCCGACCGCCGCTGGCTGGTCAGCGCCCTCACCCTGATCGTCGTCTTCATGGCCGGCGAGGTCGTGGTCGGCTTCGCCGCCCAGTCCCTGGCCCTGATCTCCGACGCGGCGCACATGCTCACCGACGCCGCCTCGATCGTGCTCGCCCTGGTCGCCATGCGGCTCTCCGCCCGCCCGGCCCGCGGCGGCTACACCTACGGGCTCAAGCGCGCCGAGATCCTCTCCGCCCAGGCCAACGGCGTCACCCTGCTGATCCTCTCCGCCTGGCTCGGCTACGAGGCGATCACCCGGCTGATCAGCCCGCCCGAGGTCACCGGTTCACTGGTGCTGGTCACCGCGCTGATCGGGATCGTGGTCAACCTGGCCGCCACCTGGTGCATGTCCAAGGCCAACCGCAGCTCGCTGAACGTCGAGGGCGCCTTCCAGCACGTGCTCACCGACCTCTACGCCTTCATCGCCACCGCCGTGGCCGGTGCGGTCATGCTGACCACCGGCTTCGCCCGGGCCGACGCGATCGCCTCGCTGATCGTGGTGGCGCTGATGCTCAAGGCCGGCATCGGGCTGGTCCGGGACTCCGGGCGGATCTTCCTGGAGGCCGCCCCCGCCGGGATCGACCCGGACGCGGTGGCCGACCGCCTGGTCACCGAGCCGCTGGTCGAGGAGATCCACGACCTGCACATCTGGGAGATCACCTCCAACCAGCCGGCCCTGTCGGCGCACATCCTGGTCACCCCCGGCGGCGACTGCCACGCCGTCCGGCGCGAACTGCAGCGCCGGCTGTCCGAGGAGTACGGCATCACCCACAGCACCCTCCAGGTCGACCACGTCGGCGAGGACGAGGCGGGCGCGCTGCTGCAGATCGCCGGCCCGGGCGAGTCGGCCGCCGAGCACTGCGCCGACGCCCACGGCCCGGTGCACCGCGCCGGCCCGCACGAACACTGAGCGCGAGCACTGAGCAGGATCGCTGAGCACGAACGCCGAGCACGAACGCCGAGACCGCCGTTCGTCGTCGCAGTGCGGCATGATCTGACTCGTGACCGCACCGCGACTGATGCTGCTCGACTCCGCCAGCCTGTACTTCCGGGCCTACTACGGCGTACCGGACTCCCTGCGCTCGCCGCAGGGGGAACCGGTCAACGCCGTCCGCGGCCTGCTGGACTTCATCGCCCGGCTGGTGCACGACCACCGGCCCGAGGAACTCGTCGCCTGCATGGACGCCGACTGGCGCCCCCAGTGGCGGGTGGACCTCGTCCCTTCGTACAAGACCCACCGGGTCGCCGAGGCCGCCGTGGACGGCGAGGAGGAGGTCCCGGACACCCTCGCCCCGCAGGTGCCGGTGATCGAGCAGGTGCTGGACTCCCTCGGCATCGCCCGGGTCGGCTGCCCCGGCTACGAGGCGGACGACGTGATCGGCACCCTCACCGCCCGCGCCACGGGCCCGGTGCAGATCGTCACCGGCGACCGCGACCTGTTCCAACTGGTCGACGACGAGCGGCTGATCACCGTGCTGTACCCGGTCAAGGGGATGGGCAACCTCCAGGTCACCGACGACGCGGTGCTGCTGGAGAAGTACGGCGTGCGCGGCGACCGGTACGCCGACATGGCCGCCCTGCGCGGCGACCCGTCCGACGGCCTGCCCGGCGTCAAGGGCATCGGCGAGAAGACCGCCGCCCAGCTGATCAACGAGTACGGCGACCTGGCCGCGATCCGCGCCGCCGCCCTGGACATCGGCTCCCGGCTCACCCCGGCCCGCCGCCGCAACATCGTCGAGGGCGCCGCCTACCTGGACGTCGCCCCCACCGTCGTCCGGGTCGCCCAGGACGCCCCGCTCCCGGACTTCGACCCGGTCCTCCCCCGCGAGCCCGCCGACCCGATGACGCTGGAGCACCTCTCCGCCCGCTGGGGTCTCGGCACCTCCCTGGAACGCGTCCTGGAGGCCCTGGCCACCCGCTGAGCCCGCTCCCCGCCGGCGACCTGTCGGCAGCCAGCCAGCGACCTGTCGGCGGGCAACGGTAGGGTTCGGGGAAACTGATGATCAGTTGTGTGTTTCCGAACTCGGGGGGTCCCTTGAACACCGTCTCCGTCAAGCGCCGCGGCGCGTTCCTGCTCGCGGCCGCCGCCCTGGCCACCGTCGGCGTCGCCGGCACCGCCCAGGCCGTGCCCAACTCCGGCTCGCTGTGGGTCGGCTACGGCAAGAGCAACACCTACGCCAGCGTCAAGTGCGTCCAGCTCATCTCCAACAGCCTGCACTACCAGACCGGTTACCACACGGTCGACGTGGACGGCTCGTTCGGCCCGGACACCTACGGCGCGATCGTCGCGCTCCAGAAGTGGGCCAGCCTGGACCCGGACGGCGTCGTCGGCCCGCGGACCGGCGACGTCATGATCGAGGCGACCAAGGACAGCTACCACTGCTACTCCTCGCTGCCCACCCTCAAGTAGGCACCGGCACCCAGCACTGCAGGGGCCCGCACGTTCCCTCGAACGTGCGGGCCCCTGCGCGTTGCCGGCGGCCGGGCCCCGTCCGGCCGGACAGGGCCTAGCCCCTAGCCCACCGAGGAGTAGGCGATGATGCCGCGGCGCAGGCCGTCGACGGCCTTGCGGGCGGTCCTGCGGAGTTCGGCGTCCTCGCCGGCCGCGTCCTGGATCTGACCGAGGACGTCGATCAGCTGCTTCGTCCAGCGGACGAAGTCGCCGGCCGGCATGTCGGCGTCGCGCAGGACCTGGTCCAGGCTGTGGCCGAGCGCCCAGCGGTAGGCGGCCCAGGCGAAGCCGAGGTCGGGTTCGCGCTGGCCGACGCCTTCGGCGGTGTTGATCCGGTGCTGCTCCTCCAGGGCGTCCAGGTGGCCCCAGATCCGGACCATCTGGCCGAGCGCCTCCTTGGCCGCGCCCTCCGGCACCCGGGGGGCGCCGGCGTCGTCGGCCTGCCGCGACTCGAAGACCAGCGCCGAGGCGCAGGCGGCGAGTTCGGCGGCGGCGAGGCCGCTCCAGACGCCCTCGCGGATGCACTCGGAGGCCAGCAGGTCGAGCTCGCCGTAGAGCCGGCCGAGCCGCTTGCCGTCGTCGGTGACGGTGTCACCGCTCAGGTAGCCGAGGTCGGTGAGCAGGCCGCAGACCCGGTCGAAGGTGCGGGCGATGGTGTGGGTGCGGGAGCGCATCCGGCGTTCCAGCAGTTCGGTGTCGCGGTGCAGCCGGTGGTAGCGCTCGGCCCAACGGGCGTGGTCCTCGCGGTCGGAGCAGCCGTGGCAGGGGTGCTGGCGCAGCTCGGTGCGCAGCCGGGTGATCTCCGGGTCGTCGGCGGCGGCCGCGCGGCCGCGCCGGAACCGCTCGGGCTCCAGGTGGCCGGCCTTGGTGCGCAGCGCGGAGGCGAGGTCGCGCCGGGACTGCGGGCTGCGCGGGTTGAAGGACTTGGGGATGCGGACGCGTTCGACGGCGACCACCGGGTGCGGGAAGTCGATCATCGCGAGCCGCTTGACCTGCCGCTCCGCGGTGAGCACCACCGGGCGCGGGCCGTCCTGGAAGTCGGGGTGGCGCGGGCCGCCCCGGCCGGAGCGGCTGACCGGCGGCAGGCCCGGGTCGAGGACCAGGGCGAGACCGGCGAACTTGCCGGTGGGGACGTGGATGACGTCGCCCGGCTTGAGCTGCTCGATGGACTCGACGGCGGCGGCGCGGCGCTGGCTGCTGCCCTCGCGGGCCAGCTCGTTCTCGCGGTCCTTGAGCCGGCGGCGCAGCTCCATGTACGCGTCGAAGTCGCCGAGGTGGCAGGTCATCGACTCGCGGTAGCCGTCCAGCCCCTCCTCGTTGCGCTGCACCTGGCGGGCGATGCCGACGACCGAGCGGTCCGCCTGGAACTGGGCGAAGGAGGTCTCCAGCAGTTCGCGGGAGCGGTGCCGGCCGAACTGGGAGACCAGGTTGACGGCCATGTTGTAGGAGGGCCGGAACGAGGACTTGAGCGGGTAGGTGCGGGTGCCGGCCAGACCGGCCAGCGCCTCCGGGTCGAGGCCGCGCTGCCAGAGCACCACGGCGTGGCCCTCGACGTCGATGCCGCGCCGCCCGGCCCGGCCGGTGAGCTGGGTGTACTCGCCCGGGGTGATGTCGGCGTGGGTCTCGCCGTTCCACTTGACCAGCTTCTCCATGACCACCGAGCGGGCGGGCATGTTGATGCCGAGCGCCAGGGTCTCGGTCGCGAAGACGGCCTTGACCAGGCCCTTCACGAAGAGCTCCTCGACCACTTCCTTGAACCGGGGCAGCATCCCGGCGTGGTGGGCGGCGATGCCGCGCTCCAGTCCGTCCAGCCACTCGAAGTAGCCGAGGACGTGCAGGTCCTCGTCGGGGATGTCGGCGCAGCGCTCCTCGACGATGGCCCGGACCACGGCGCGGTCGGATTCCTTGTTGAGCCGCAGGCCGGAGCTGAGGCACTGCTGGACGGCGGCCTCGCAGCCGGCCCGGCTGAAGATGAAGGTGATCGCGGGCAGCAGGCCCTCGGCGTCGAGCCGGTCGATGACGTCGACCCGGCCCGGCGTCCAGACCTTGCCGGGGCGGCCGTTGGGCATGGAGCGGCCCCGGCCGCGGCCGAACCGGTCGCGCGGGTTGCGGTCGAGCTCGGAGCGGGCGAGCCGGACCAGCTCGGGGTTGACGGCCTTGCCGGGGTTCTTGAGGCTGTGCTTGGGGCGGCCGTCCCGGTCGGGGTCGGCGAACAGGTCGTACATCCGGTTGCCGGCCATCACGTGCTGCCACAGCGGGACGGGGCGGGTCTCGGAGACGATCACCTTGGTGCCGCCGCGGACGGTGTCCAGCCAGTCGCCGAACTCCTCGGCGTTGGAGACGGTCGCGGAGAGCGAGACGAGGGTGACCGACTCGGGGAGGTGGATGATGACCTCCTCCCAGACGGCGCCGCGGAGGCGGTCGGCGAGGTAGTGCACCTCGTCCATCACGACGTAGCCGAGGCCGTCGAGGGTGCTGGAGCCCGCGTAGAGCATGTTGCGGAGCACCTCGGTGGTCATGACCACCACGGGGGCGTCGCCGTTGACGGAGTTGTCACCGGTGAGCAGGCCGACCTTGGCGGCGCCGTAGCGCTTGACCAGGTCCCCGTACTTCTGGTTGGAGAGCGCCTTGATCGGCGTGGTGTAGAAGCACTTGCGGCCGCCCTGGAGGGCCAGGTGCACGGCGAACTCGCCGACGATGGTCTTCCCGGAGCCGGTGGGGGCGGCGACCAGGACGCCGGAGCCGGCCTCCAGGGTCTCGCAGGCCTCCAGCTGGAAGTCGTCCAGCGGGAAGTCGTACAGCTGCTGGAAGCCGTACAGGGCGGTGGCCTGCTCCTTCGCCCGGCGACGGCTGGCCGCGTACGCCTCGGCGGGGCTGAGCTCCTGGTCTTCCTGGGGCTCTGGATCGGGGGTGTTCATCGCCGTCCGGGTGTGGTTGGTGTGATCTCGCATCTCAGCGAGAGGTTACCCGGGAGGAGTGACATCGATAGCACCGTTTTCCGAGGCACCGTTTTCAGAGCCGGGAGATCACTCCTCTCTCAGATCCATAGTTGCAAATGTCTTCAAGTGATCAGAGTCCGGCAAGATCCGAGCGACTCCGGTCATTCGCGGTGGAGTCCGGGATTCGCTCCCTACCTTCGTGAGCCAGGGCCGCGAGCGACGCGATCACCGCGCCGTCCCCGGCCACCGACTCACGGGAGGACCGCCACGATGGCGAACCTGGAGACGTCCCTCAAGGACTCCATGTCGATCGACGGCGCGATCGGCGTCGCCCTGGTCGACTACGGCAGCGGCATGGCCCTCGGCACCCTCGGGGACGGCGGCGAACTGGACCTCAACGTCGCCGCGGCCGGCAACACCGACGTGGTCCGCGCCAAGATGCGGGCGATGGAGGCGCTCAACCTGCTCGACAACGAGATCGAGGACATCCTGATCACGCTGACGCACCAGTACCACATGGTCCGGCCGATCACGACGCCCAGCGGGCGCGGGCTGTTCCTCTTCCTGGTGCTCCACCGCAACCGTTCCAACCTGGCGATGGCCCGCCACCGGCTCAAGCAGATCGAGCTCTCGCTGGAGATCTGAGCCCGCCGACACCAGGGAAGGGGGGCCTCGTGACGATCGGAGTACCTCCCGGCCGACGGCCGGGGGAGCTGTACCAGGCCAAGGCCGAGTTCTTCCGGATGCTCGGCCATCCCGTCCGGATCCGGGTGCTGGAGCTGCTGCAGGCCGGACCGACACCCGTCCGCGGACTGCTCGCCGAACTGGAGGTGGAGCCCTCCAGCCTGTCCCAGCAGCTCGCGGTGCTGCGCCGGTCCGGCATCGTCACCGCCACCCGGGACGGCAGCACCGTGGTCTACGCGCTGGCCGGCGGCGACGTCGCCGACCTGCTGCGAGCAGCCCGGCGGATCCTCACCGGGCTGCTCGCCGACCGCGACCTGCTGCTCGCGGAACTGCGGGCGGCGGGCGACCAGGGCCCGGCCGGCCCCGCGCCCACTCCTTGAACAGGGGCCGGTCGGCCGCGTGCCTACTCCTTGAACAGTTCCACCAGCGCGTCCGCGAGCCGCTCGTAGTCCGCCGCCCGGTTGTACAGCTGGGCGCTGACCCGCAGCACCGCGCCGTCGGGCCCGGGCCGGACGGCGACCCGGATCCGGTGCCGCCGCCACAGCTCGCCCAGCAGCGCCTGGTACTGCGCCTCGGTGTCGCCGCACCCCGCCGGCAGCCGTACGGCGCGCATCCACACCCCGGGCGTCGCGGGCAGCGCCCGCAGGCCCGCCCGCTCGACCAGCACCCGCTGGCCGTACGCGGCGAGCGCGGCGTTGTGGGCGGCGACCGCCTGGACGCCCAGTTCGCGCAGCAGCTCGAAGCCGGCCGGGGCGGCCAGCCACGGGGTGTAGTCGCAGGTGCCGCGCCACTCGACGTTGGCCGGGAAGCCGCGGTGGTGCTCCCAGGACAGCGCGAGCGGGCGCACCCGGGCGGTCCACTCGGGGCGGACGGACAGCACCCCGGTGGCGCGCGGCGCGAAGGCCCACTTGTGCAGGTTGCCGAACCAGAAGTCGGCGTTCGGGTCGACCGGCCCGGGCAGCATCCCGGGGGCGTGGGCGCCGTCCACCACGGTGGTCACCCCGCGTCCGCGCAGTTCGGCGACCAGGGCCGGGGAGGCCACCGCACGGGCGGTCAGCGAGGTGATCCGGTCCAGGACGGCGACGGTGGTGCGGTCGTCCACGGCGGCGAGCACCGCGGCCCGGACGGCGGCCTCGTCCGGGGCGTCCAGCGGCACCTCGGCGACCACCAGCTCGGCCCCGGTCTCGGCGGCCCTGCGGGCGACGGCCTGGGTGACGGCGCCGTAGCCGTGGTCGGTGACCAGGATCCGGTCACCGGGGGCGAACGGGATGCTGTCCAGGGCGATCGCGGCCGCCTCGGTGACGTTGGCGACCAGGGCCAGCCGCTCCGGGTCGGTGGCCAGGTCGGCGGCGATCCGCGCCCGGGCACCGGCGATCCGGGCCGGCAGGTCGGCGAAGAAGCCGTCCGGGTCCAGCTCGTGCTCGGCCCGCAGCTCCTGCTGCACCCGCTGCACCGGGACCGGCACGGCCCCGAAGGAGCCGTGGTTGAGGTGCGCGGCCTGCGGCGAGACGCTGAACAGGCCCTCGGCGGCGGGCAGCGGGACCGGAGGCTCGGCGGTGCTCAGGTCGTCGACCACGGCGGTACTCCCTCTGGTGATGTGTGACATTGCATGCGTCAGGCTACGGCCCGGCCTCTGTTCCGTACACGTCTTCGGGGCGATCCATTGAGTTCCCGCCGGACCGACTGGGAAACTCCGCCTGACCGCGGAGACCGCGACGGAACGGGGAGAGCACAGGATGAGGATCGAAAGACCGGGACCGGTCGGGCAGCGGCAGTGGACCCCGCTGACCATGGCCAACGCGGGGCTCGCCTTCGGGCTGGAGCTCGCCCTGCTGGCCTCGCTCTGCTACTGGGGGTTCAGGACCGGCTCCGGCCTGGGCACCCGGCTGCTGCTGGGCCTCGGCGCACCGGCCCTGGCGGCCGCGTTCTGGGGGCTGTTCCTGGCCGCGGGCGGGCCGAGGTTCCGCCAGCCGCTCGGCGTGGAGATCGTGCTCAAGCTGCTGGCCCTGCTCACCGGGGCGCTCGCGCTGCACGCCGGCGGGCGGACCACCCTGGCAGTGGTCTACGCGGTACTGGTGGTCGTCAGCGTGACCGTGGAGTACACCGTGCGCTGACCCCGCAGAAGGGTTCGCGCCGTCCTCCGCAGGCACCGGCCGGCGGCGACTGCGCAGGGTAACTCCGCTGTCCGACAACGATCGTGGCGCCCCGGGAACGGAGTGTTCGGTCACGTCCGATAAGCTGGGACTTCAAGAGAGCTTGAAGTCGAGCGGCAGCGACGAGTCAAGGAGCGGTGACCATGACCGGGACGGCACCCGTCGACCTGCTCAGCGTGGGCGAGGTGGCCCGCCGGGCCGGGATCGCCACCTCCGCCGTGCGCTTCTACGAGGAGCAGGGGCTGATCTCCTCCGAGCGCTCGGCCGGCAACCAGCGCCGCTACCGGCGGCACGTCCTGCGCCGGATCTCGCTGATCCTGGTCGCCAAGCGGCTCGGCATCCCGCTCGCCGAGGTCGCCGAGGTGTTCACCGGGCTGCCCGAGGACCGGATGCCGGGCAAGCACGACTGGGAGCGGATCTCCCTCCGCTGGGCCGAGCAACTGCGCGCCCGCCGAACCGAGTTGGAGCGGCTGGAGGACGAACTGACCGGCTGCATCGGCTGCGGCTGCGTCTCGCTGCGCCGCTGCCGGGTGCTCAACCCCGGTGACGAGCTCGCCACCGAGGGGCCCGGGCCCCGGCTGCTGCTGCCCTCCGAGGAGCAGCAGGGGGAACAGTAGGGGGACCCGCGGGGGGAGCAGTGGCGGGTTGGTACCCGGTCGGACGCGGCCCTCGTGAGGTTCCCCGCCACGCCCGACCGGGGGCTTTTCCGGTTACGGCTGCTCCGGGAAGTGGCAGGCCGCCTGGCGCCCGCCGACCCCCACCACCTCCAGCAGCGGCCGTTCCGTCCGGCAGCGCGCCTGCGCCTTGGGGCAGCGCGGGTGGAAGCCGCACCCGGTGGGCGGGTCGGCCGGGCTCGGCGGGTCGCCGAGCAGCACGATCCGTTCCCGGGCCCGCTCCGCCGCCGGGTCCGGCAGCGGGACGGCGGACAGCAGCGCCCGGGTGTACGGGTGCGCCGGACGGCCGTACACCTCGGCCTTGTCGCCGATCTCCACGATCCGGCCCAGGTACATCACCGCGACCCGGTCGCAGACCCGCTTGACCACCGAGAGGTCGTGCGCGATGAACACGTACGCCAGGCCCAGCTCCCGCTGCAACTGCTCCATCAGGTTGACCACTTGGGCCTGGACGGAGACGTCCAGCGCGGAGACCGGCTCGTCCGCGACCACCAGCTTCGGCGAGGTGGCCAGCGAGCGGGCGATGCCGATCCGCTGCGCCTGGCCGCCGGAGAACTCGTGCGGGTAGCGGTCGAGGTGCTCGGGGATCAGCCCGACCAGCTCCATCAGCTCGGCCGCCCGGCCGCGCGCCGCCGCGGCACCCGCGCCCTGGACCAGCAGCGGCTCGGAGATGATCCGGGCCACCGTCTGCCGGGGGTTGAGCGAGGAGTACGGGTCCTGGAAGACCATCTGCAGGTGCCGCCGGTGCGGCCGCAGCCGGGCCTGGGACAGCCCGCCGATCTCGGTGCCGTCGAAGGTGACGGTGCCCGAGGTGGGGTCGAGCAGCCGGACGATCATCCGGCCGGTGGTGGACTTGCCGCAGCCGGACTCGCCGACCAGGCCCAGGGTCTCGCCCGCGGCGAGGTCGAAGCTCACCCCGTCCACGGCCCGGACCGGCGCACCGGCCCGGCCGGTGCGGGTACGCCGTCCGGCGAAGGTCTTCACCAAGTCCCTTACGGACAAAAGCGGTTCGGCCATCAGAGGGCCCCTTCCGGCACCAGTGGCAGATGGCAGGCGGCCCGGTGGCCGACCCCGGGCGGGCCGGACGGGTCGAGCGGCGGGCGCTCGGCCAGGCAGCGGGCGTGCTCCTCCGCGGTCGCCGCGGTGGTGCGGGCGCAGCGCGGGGCGAAGGAGCAGCCGGGGGCGGGGGTGAGCAGCGAGGGCGGGCTGCCGGGGATGGCCCGCAGCGGGGCGTCGTCGGAGTCGTCCAGGCGCGGGAGCGAGTCCAGCAGCCCGCGGGTGTACGGGTGCGCGGGTGCGGCGAACAGCCGTTCCGCCGGGGCCTGTTCGGCCGCCCGGCCGCCGTACATGACCAGCACTTCGTGGGCGACCCGGGCGACCACGCCCAGGTCGTGGGTGATCATCACGACGCCGAGCCCGCGGTCCTGCTGGATCCGGGCGATCAGGTCGAGGATCTGCGCCTGGACGGTGACGTCCAGCGCGGTGGTGGGCTCGTCGGCGATCAGCAGGTCCGGTTCGCAGGCGAGCGCCATGGCGATCATGACGCGCTGGCGCATGCCGCCGGAGAACTGGTGCGGGTACTCGTCGACCCGGCGGGCCGGTTCCGGGATGCCGACCTCGGCGAGCATCTCGACGGCCCGGGCCCGGCCGGCCTTGCGGCCCGCCCGGAAGTGCACCCGGTAGTGCTCGGCGATCTGTTCGCCGACGGTGTAGAAGGGGTGCAGGCTGGACAGCGGGTCCTGGAAGACCATGGCGATCCGCCGACCCCGGACGGCGCCCAGCTCCCGCTCCCCCAGACCGGTCAACTCCCGTCCGTCGAGCCGGATCGAGCCGGAGACGGCGGCGCCGCGGTGCAGGCCCATCAGGGCCAGCGAGGTGACGGACTTGCCGCTGCCGGACTCGCCGACCAGGCCGAGGGTGCGCCCGGCCTCGACGGTGAAGGAGATGCCGTCCACGGCCCGGACGGTGCCGCGCGGGGTGTCGAAGGCGACCTTGAGGTCCTCGACCTCCAACAGGCTGGTCATCAGTACCTCACTCTCGGGTCGACGTACGCGTAGAGCAGGTCGACCAGCAGGTTCGCGACGACGATGAAGAAGGCCGCGAGCAGGGTGACGCCGAGGATCACGGGCTGGTCGGAGCGGGCCAGGCCGTCGTAGAACAGCCGGCCGACGCCGGGCAGACCGAAGATCGACTCGGTGATGACGGCCCCGGCCAGCAGCCCGCCGAGGTCCATCCCGAAGATGGTCAGGATCGGTGTCGTCGCGGAGCGCAGCCCGTGCTTGACGGTCACCGTGCGCGGCGGCAGCCCCTTCGCCCGGGCGGTGCGGATGTACGGCTCGGCCATCGCCTCGATCATCGAGGTGCGGCTCTGCCGGGCGTACATGGCCGCGTACAGCAGGGCCAGGGCGGTCCAGGGCAGCAGCAGGTTGGTGGCCCAGTCGAGCGGGCCGTCGGTGAACGCGTGGTACGAGGGGTAGGGCAGCAGCCCGGCCGTGCGGACCACGCCCCAGATCAGCATGATCGAGGTGAAGTAGACCGGCAGCGAGGCCGCCCCGACCGAGAGCACCATCAGGGCCCGGTCGGTGAAGCCGCCCTTGCGCAGCGCCGAGGTGACGCCCGCGCCGAGGCCGAGCAGCAGCCAGAGCACGGCCGCGCCGAGGGCGAGCGAGACGGAGACCGGCAGGCGGTCGGCGAGCAGGTCCCGGACCGGCAGCCCGTACTCGTAGGAGTAGCCGAGGCAGGGGAAGCCGCAGTGCACGGCACTCGGGCCGGTGCCGTAGTCGCGGCCGGCGAAGATGCCGGTCAGGTAGGTGGCGAACTGCTCCCAGACCGGTTTGTCCAGGCCCATCGCCGCCTTGACGTCGGCGAGCCGTTCGGGGCTGCAGGTCTTGCCGCAGGCGGCCGCGGCCGGGTCGTTGGGCAGCAGGTAGAAGATGGTGAAGGTGATGGCGCAGATGGCGAGCAGGATGCCGGCCACGCCGAGCAGGCGGCGGCCGAGGTAGAGGATCACGACCGGCCTCCGCGGGGGTCGGGGTGGCGGTTCACGAGCGGGCTCCCCGGGGGTCGAGGATGTCGCGCAGCGCGTCCCCGAGCAGGGTGAAGGCGAGCACGGCGAGGAACAGGAAGGCGGTCGGGATGAGGAAGTAGGTGGGGTCGGTCTCGTAGTGGGCGATGCTCTCGGCGATCATCTGCCCCCAGGAGGGGGTGGGCGGGCGGACGCCCACGCCGAGGTAGCTGAGCGCGGCCTCGGTGGCGATCATGCCGGGGATCAGCAGCGTGGTGTACGCGATGACCGGGCCGGAGACGTTCGGCAGGATCTCCCGGGTGAGGATCCGCCAGGAGCGGGCGCCGCCGACCCGGGCGGCCTCGACGTACTCGCGGTGCTTGAGCGAGAGGGTCTGGCCGCGCACCACCCGGGCGATGCCGGGCCAGGTGAACAGGCCGATCACCAGGGTGATCAGCAGGATCCGGTTGACGTCCTTGGCCACCGACATCATCGCGATCATGAAGATCAGCGAGGGGAAGGACATCGTGAGGTCCATCAGCCGGGACAGCACGGCGTCGGTCCGGCCGCCGAAGTAGCCCGCCGAGACACCGGCCAGGGTGCCGGTGACCACGACCACCGCGGTCGCGGTGAACGCGATCAGCAGCGACACCTGGCCGCCGTGCAGCACCCGGGCGAACAGGTCGCGCCCGGTGATCGGCTCCACGCCCAGCCAGTGCCGGGTGCTGATGCCGCCGAAGTCACCCCTGGGCATGCCGCCCAGGTAGGCGTCCACGGCACGTTTGTCGAACTCCTCGGGGGACCAGCCGCCGAGCGCGCTCAGCGGGCCGGCCAGGGCGGCCGCCAGGACCAGCACGCCGACCGTGACCAGGCCGAACCGGGCCGAACCGCGGGCCCACAGCTGGTCCAGGACGAGCCGCCACGGCCCGCGCCCGGCCGCCACGGCGGGGCCCGCCGGCGCGCCCGCCGGCGCCGAGGGGGCTTCGGTGGTGGTGCTCATCGCGCCGCTCACTTGCCCTTGGCCGGGTCCTTGAGACCGACCACGGCCAGGTCGATCATCCCGGCGTAGCCCGAACTGCCGAACGCCCCGGCCACGTTGGTGCCGACCATGAGCGGGCGGCGCTGCCACATCAGCGGGACGGCCGGGGCCTTGCGCAGCAGGTCCTCGTCCAGCTGCTGCCAGGCCTTGTTGGCCTCGTTGACGTCCGGCATGGCCGCGATCGCGTCCATCCGGTCCATCGTGGCCTGGTCCCGGAACTGGCTGTAGTTGCCCTGGTTGCCCTTGTCCTTGATGGTGCGTCCGTCGAACAGGAACGGCAGGAAGGTCGCGGCGGAGGGGTAGTCCGGGCACCAGCCGTTGATGGTCAGCTCGGGAGCGTTCTTCGTGTCGCCGAGGGTGTCGGTGAAGGCGGACGGGTCCACGGTGTTGACGGTGACCTGGACGCCGGCCCTGGCCAGCGACTGCTGGATCGCCTCGGCCCGGGTCTTGTCGTTCTGCGAGACGGTCAGCCCGACTTTGAGGTCGGTCTTCCCGGCCGCCTTGAGCAGGGCCTTGGCCTTCTCCGGGTCACCGGCCGCCGGGATCTTCAACGGGTCGGCCGTGGCCCCGCCGGTGAGCGAGGGCGGCAGGAAGGAGGTCGCCACGTCGGCCATCGCCGGGCCGCCGAACGCGGTCACCTGGGCCTCCCGGTCGACGGCCCACATGATCGCCTCGCGCACCTTCGGGTCGTCGAAGGGCGCCTTGGCGGTGTTCAGGTACAGCATGTCCGTGCAGCCGGTCCGCTCGGCCGCCATCCGGGACTTGACGTCCGCCTTGGGCAGCACCTTGGCGACCGACTCGTGCTGCATCCAGGGCATGTTGAGGGCGTTGGCGTCGGCGCCCTCGCTGGCGATGATCCGGTCGTCCGCCTGGCCGCCCTTGATGCCCTCGGTGACCACGATCCGGTCCGGGTAGGCCTTGCGGACGGTGTCGGTGGCCTGGTCCCAGTGGGTGTTGCGGACCAGCACCAGCTGCTTGCCCCGGTCGTAGGTCTCGATCTTGTACGGGCCGGAGGAGAACGGCCGGGAGTCGTACTGGGTGCCCTTCTCCTGGGACTGCGGCACCGGGGCGAAGGTCGGCAGGGTGACGGTGTCCGAGAACTCGGCGACCGGGCGCTTGAGGTGGAAGACGATCGTCCGCTCGTCCGGGGTCTCGATGCTCGCCAGGTGCTCGCCGGTGAGCGGGCCCTTGTAGTTCTCGCCGCCGGCCAGGTACTGGATCGCGTAGTCCGGTCCGCCGGTGAGGTCCGGGGAGAAGGAGCGCTCGACGTTGTACTTGATGTCGGCGGACCTGATCGGGCTGCCGTCCTCGTACGTGAGGCCTTCCTTGAGGGTGAAGGTCCAGGTCTTGCCGCCGTCCGCGGACTTGCCCAGGTCGGTGGCGAGGTCCGGGACGATCTCGCTGCCGGCGGCCCCCGGCTCGGCCTTGAAGGTGGTCAGGGTGCGGTAGAGCAGCCGGGTGCCGAAGTCCATGTGCGGGACGGTCCAGTTGCGGGCCGGGTCGAGGTGGGCGAAGTCCTGGTTGGTCAGGACGGTGAGGGTGCCGCCCTTGGCCGGGGTGCCGCCGATGACCGAACCGCTCTCCGCGCCCGGGCCCTTGGTGCTGCTGGGGGCCGCGTCGTCGCCGGTGTCGCTCTTGTCGTTCTTGCAGGCCCCGAGGCCGAGGGTGAGGGTCGCCGCGAGGGCGGCGGCGAGGAGGGCATGGCTGCGCCTGGTCATGTGGCAACTCCGCTGTGGGGGGGCCTGCATCGGTCAGCGGGGCCGGCTCTGGCCGCGCCGCTGTGTGACCCGTAACATAGTAATGTGAAATTGCACTGCACAAGAGGTGGCGCCCGCCGTTACCCAGCTGTGTCCCACCAGCCCCAGCTCCCCACCCCCGCCTAGGAGTTCACCGGTGACCCAACCCCAGCCCCGGCTCGCCACCGGCAGCCACGACCTCCCGGTCTCCCCCGCCCTCGACGCCTTCATGGGCACCGCCTGGGCCGCCACCCCGCTCCCCGCCGACCAACGCGTCCCCGGCTACCCCGAGTTCGCCCGCCGCCGGGCCCGGCTCTCCGCCGCCTTCCCCGGCGAACGGCTGATCGTCCCCGCCGGACGCCTCAAGGTCCGCTGCAACGACCTCGACCACCGCTTCCGCCCGCACAGCGCCTACGCCTGGCTCACCGGCCTCACCGGCGAGGACCAGGCCGACCACGTCCTCGTCCTCGAACCGGCCGGCCCCGAGGGCCACGAACCCGTCCTCCACGTACGGCCCCGATCCCCGCGCAGCGGCGGCGAGTTCTACCGCGACCGGCGCTACGGCGAGTTCTGGGTCGGCCGCCGCCCCGACCTCGACGAGACCGCCCGGCTCACCGGACTGCGCACCGAACACCTCGACGACCTCGACACGTTGCTCGCCGGACCGCAGCCCCCCACCCGGGTGCTGGCCGGCACCGACGCCCTCGTCGACCGGGCCACCGGGCGCGGCTCCTTCACCCAGGACGACGAACTCGCCGCCGTGCTCTCCGAGTTGCGCCTGGTCAAGGACACCTGGGAGGTCCAGCAGCTGCAACTCGCCGTCGACCACACCGTCAGCGGCTTCGAGGACGTCGTCCGCGCCCTCCCCGCCGCCCTGCGCCACCACCGCGGCGAACGCTGGATCGAGGGCGTCTTCGACCTGCGCGCCCGCGCCGAGGGCAACGGCCCCAGCTACACCACCATCGCCGCCTCCGGCGCCCACGCCTGCGTCCTGCACTGGATCCGCAACGACGGCGCCCTCGACCCGGACGCCCTGCTGCTGCTCGACGCCGGCGTCGAGACCGACACCCTCTACGCCGCCGACATCACCCGCACCCTCCCGCTCAGCGGCACCTTCACCCCGGTCCAGCGCCAGGCCTACGAACTCGTCCTCGCCGCCCAGAGCGCCGGCATCGCCGCCCTGCGCCCGGGCGCCCGCTTCCGCGACTTCCACCGCGCCGCCATGCGGGTCATCGCCGAAGGCCTCGCCGACTGGGGGGTCCTGCGCGTCCCCGCCGAGCAGGCCCTCGCCGACGACAACGGCCTGTACCGCCGCTACACCCTCTGCGGCAGCGGCCACATGCTCGGCCTCGACTACCACGACTGCGCCAAGGCCCGCGCCGACCACTACGTCGACGGCACCCTGGAAGCCGGCATGGTCCTCACCGTCGAACCCGGCCTCTACCTCCAGCCCGACGACGAAACCCTCCCCCTCGAACTCCGCGGCCTCGGCATCCGCATCGAGGACGACCTCGTCATCACCGAGGACGGCGCCCACCTGATGTCCGGCGCCCTCCCCCGCACCGTCCCGGCCATCGAGTCCTGGATGTCCACCCTGCTCAGCTGAGCCGGGCCCCCCGCGCGCTCCGCCAGAGGTCCGCCACGAGCTGCTCCGCCGGGCCGGTGGCGGCCAGGCGGTGGGCGGTGCCGGCCCAGAGGTGCATGGCGGCGGTGTCGGCGCGGCGGGTGGCGGCGGTGCGCAGGGGGGCGGTGAGGTGGTGCACCTCGGGGTAGGCGGGCGGGGCGTACGGGCCGTGGCGGTCGATGAAGGCGTTGCGCAGGCCGCGGGCGGGGCGGCCGGTGAAGGCGCGGGTGACCACGGTCTCCGGGAGCTCGGTGAGCGCGGCCCGGTGGGCCGCCGAGGCGCCGGACTCGTCGGAGCGCAGCAGCGCCGTCCCCAGCTGCACCGCCGCCGCACCGGCCCGCAGCGCCGCCGCGACCGCCGGGCCGTCGCCCAGCCCGCCCGCGGCGATCAGCGGCAGCGGCGTCACCGCCCGTACGGCGGGCAGCAGTTCCAGCAGCGGCAGTTCCCCGGGCCGGTCCGTCACCCGGTGGGTGGCGCGGTGTCCGCCGGCCTCCGGGCCCTGGACGCACAGGGCGTCCATGCCGACCGCCTGCGCGGCCCGCGCCTCCTCCGGGCCGGTGACGGTGCCGACCTGCAGCGTGCCCACCGCGCGCAGCGCCGCCGCCTCCTCGGCCGTGGGCAGCCCGAAGGTGTACGAGACGACCGGTACCGGGTCGGCCACCAGCGCGGCCAGCTTGGCCTCCCAGTCGTCCCGGTCCGGCCCGATCTCCTCCGGCAGCGCGACGCCCCAGTGCTCGGCCTCGGGCCGCAGCCGCTCCCGGTAGGCGGCGACGGCCGCCGGATCCCCGGGCGGGGCCGGCACGAACAGGTTCACCCCGTACGGCCGGTCGCTCGCCTTCCGCACCTCGGCGATCTGCTCGGCCATCGCGGCGGCCGACTTGTAGCCCGCGGCGAGGAACCCCAGCCCGCCGGCCCGGTTCACCGCGGCCACCAGCTCGGGGGTGGAGGTCCCGCCCGCCATCGGGGCGCCGATCACCGGCACGGCGAGGTCATCGAGACGGACGGTCATCGGAGCGGCTCCTCAGGCGGCTGCGGGCACGGATCGCCCCCACCCTACGCCCGGCCGGCTCAGCGGATCAGCCCCCGCCCGCGCGCCTCCCGCACCGCCGCGGTGCGCGAGTCCACGCCCAACTTCGTGTAGATGTGCACCAGATGGGACTTCACGGTGGCCTGGCTCAGGTGCAGCCGCTGGCTGACCTGCTGGTTCGTCAGCCCGTCCGCGACCAGCCCGAGCACCTCGGTCTCCCGCGCGCTGAGCGCCGCGGCCGGCGTCCGCATCCGTTCCAGCAGCCGGTCCGCCACGCTGGGCGCCAGCGCGCTGCGGCCCGCCGCCGCGGCCCGGACCGCCTGGGCGAGTTCCTCCGGCGGCGCGTCCTTCAACAGGTAGCCGGTGGCGCCGGCCTCCAGGGCCGGCAGGGTGTCGGCGTCGCTGTCGTAGGTGGTGACCACCAGGACCTTCGGCGCGCCCGCCCGGGCGGTGATCGCGGCGGTGGCCTGGGCCCCGTTCATCGCCGAGCCGGGCCCGAACTGGAGGTCCATCAGCACCACGTCCACGCCCGGTCCGGCCGCCAGCTCGACGGCCCGCTCGGCGGTGGCGGCCTCGGCGACGATGGCGAAGTCCGGTTCGCTCTCCAGCACCGCCCGCAGCCCGGCCCGCACCACCGGGTGGTCGTCGGCGATCAGCAGCCGGATCACGGCCCGGCCTCCGGCGCCGGGGCGACGGGCAGTTGCACGGCCAGCGCCGTCCCCTCCCCGGGCGCCGACTCCACGGTGAAGCTGCCGCCGAGCGCCCGGGCCCGGGCCCGCATGGAGGGCAGGCCGAAGCCGCCTTCCCCGTCGGTGCGGCCGGCCACCGCCGCCGGGTCGAACCCGGCCCCGTCGTCGAACACGTCCAACGCCACCTCGCCCTCCATGTAGCTGAGTGTCACCTCGGCCCGCGAGGCCTTCGCGTGCCGCACGGTGTTGCCGAGCGCCGACTGCGCGATCCGCAGCAGCGCCACCTCCTGCGCGGCGGGCAGCCGCACCTGCTCCCCGGAGACGTGCAGGTGGACGGGCAGACCGCTGTGCGCCGTGGTGGTCGCGCACAGCCGCTCCAGCGCGACGGACAGCGGATCGCCGTCCAGCGCGGGCGGGGTGAGCGCGCGGACGAAGCGCCGGGCCTCGTCCAGGTTGTCCTGGGCGGCCTGCCGCGCCTGCTCGACGTACCCGGCGGCGGCCTCGGTGCGCTCGGGCAGCGCCCGCTGGGCCGCCCGCAGCAGCAGCTGGATGGAGCTGAGGCTCTGCGCGAGGGTGTCGTGGATCTCCCGGGCCAGCCGCTCGCGCTCGGCGAGCACGCCGGCCGCGTGGTGGGCGGCGGCGAGGTCGGCGCGGGCGGCGGTCAGTTCGTCGATCAGCCGGCGGCGTTCCTCGCTCTCCCGGTACAGCGCCTGGTAGCCGAGCACGGTGGCGGTGGCGACGGCCGCGCCGAGCAGCGGCCCGATGGAGGCGGCCAGGTTGAAGGCGTGCTGGTGGAAGGACCATCCGGCGATCGCCGCCGCGGCCGTCAGGCCGACCGCGACCAGCCCGCTGCGCCGGCCGAGCAGGTGCAGTTCCAGGAAGTACAGCGGGAACGCCAGCCACACCCCGTCCTGGGTGGCGACCAGCACGCCCGCCCAGGTGACGCCGAGCAGGGCCAGCCAGAGCGCCGCGCCCCGACGGGACCGGTGCACGGCGGCCAGCCTCGGCCCGACGGCGTACACGGCGGCCATTGCGGAGGCCGCGGCGCCCACGGCGGCCGGGTCCCCGCCCCGGGCGGCGAAGGCGGCCCGGGCAACGGCGAGCGCCAGCAGGCCCGCCACCAGCAGGTGCAGGCAGAGCCGGAGGACGAGGGCGACGGGAGTGGTTCTGGATCGTTCGGTCGCCATCCCTCCAGCCTAAGTTCCGGCCCGGTGCCCGGCATCAATCAA
Source organism: Kitasatospora sp. NPDC001309 (assembly GCF_042896295.1). Classification (NCBI taxonomy): domain Bacteria; kingdom Bacillati; phylum Actinomycetota; class Actinomycetes; order Kitasatosporales; family Streptomycetaceae; genus Kitasatospora; species Kitasatospora sp. NPDC001309. Next base: position 25,590 of record NZ_JBIAXC010000045.1, read on the forward strand.
AAGGTTGAACTCCGCTTCTGCCCTTTGATGCCCAGGATGCAATCCCCGGCGCGATGCCTGCGGGCCCCCTGCTCGGCGACCGTGGGGGCATCGCTGGTTCCGTCCACCGCACCCGTCCACCCTTCGATCCAACGCGCCATCCGCCACTCCGTCCACCGCTCCGCCCGCAGAAAGGCCCACCGTGTTCGTCGCCTGGAGGGATCTGGGGTTCGCCAAGGGGCGGTTCGCCCTGATGGGAACCGTCATCGTGCTGATCACCGTCCTGGTCGGCATGCTGTCCGGGCTGACCGCCGGACTCGGCCGGCAGAACATCTCCGCGATCAGCGGGCTGCCCGCCGACCACCTGGTCTTCGGCAAGCCCGCCGACGGCCAGGAACTCAACTTCACCGACTCCCAGGTCACCCCCGACCAGTGGCAGGCCTGGGCGCGCGAGCCCGGCGTCACCTCCGCCCAGCCGCTCGGCATCACCACCACCAAGGCCGCCGCCGGACAGCGCACCGCCGCGCTCTCCGCCTTCGGCGTCCCCGACGGCTCCGACCTGGCCCCGCAGGGCGGCATGATCGCCCCGGGCAGGGCGGTGCTCTCCCGGACCGCCGCCGAGAAGCTGGGCGGCCTCACGCCCGGCACCGGCTTCACCCTCGCCGGGCACCCGCTGCAGGTGGCCGCCGTCGACGGCGACGCCGCCTACAGCCACACCCCGGTGATCTGGACCAGCCTCGCCGACTGGCAGCAGTTCGCCCCCGGCGGCGCCGGCCACGCCACCGTCATCGCCCTCCACACCGCCGCGGGCGCCGACCTGACCGCCGCCGACGCCCACCACGGCACCGTGACCCGCACCCGGGACGACGCCCTCGCCGCGATCGGCTCGTACACCTCCGAGAACGGCTCCCTCCAGCTGATGCGCGGCTTCCTGTTCGCCATCTCCGCCCTGGTCATCGGCGCCTTCTTCACCGTCTGGACGATCCAGCGCAGCGGCGACATCGCCGTGCTCAAGGCGCTCGGTGCCTCCACCCGCTACCTGCTGCGCGACGCCCTCGGCCAGGCGGTGCTGCTGCTGGTGCTCGGTACGGCCGTCGGCACCGCGATCGCCCTCGGCGCCGGCTCGCTGATCGGCTCCGCCGTGCCGTTCGTCCTGGACGCCCCGACCCTGCTGCTGCCCGCCGTCGTCATGATCGCCCTCGGCGCGATCGGCGCGGCCCTGTCCATCCGGCGGATCACCTCCGTCGACCCGCTGACCCCCCTGGGGAGCGCCCGTTGAACGAGCGAAGCGAAGTGACCATCGAAAGGTGCGCGTGGGCTCATGCCCCCGCCGAGCGAAGCGAGGCGGGCGCATGAGCTTGGAACTCGACCGCATCACCCTGACCTACCCGGACGGCGACGGCCGGCTCACCGCCCTGGACGACGTCTCACTGACCGTCCCCAAGGGCACCCTCACGGCCGTCGTCGGCCCGTCCGGCTCCGGCAAGTCCAGCCTGCTGGCCGTCGCCGCCACCCTGATCGGCCCGGACACCGGCCGGGTCGTCGTGGACGGCACCGACACCGCGGGCCTCGGCCGCGCCGAACTCACCGCCCTGCGCCGCACCCGGATCGGCATCGTCTTCCAACAGCCCAACCTGCTGCCCTCGTTGACGGCCGCCGAACAGCTCCAGGTGATGGCCCACCTGGACGGCCGCTCCCCCCGCAGCGCCCTCCCCCGCGCCCTGGAACTCCTCGACGCCGTCGGCCTGCGCGACCAGGCCGCCCGCCGCCCGCACCAGCTCTCCGGCGGACAGCGCCAGCGGGTCAACATCGCCCGCGCCCTGATGAACGACCCCACGGTGCTGCTGGTGGACGAGCCCACCAGCGCCCTCGACCACGAACGCGGCGCGGCCGTCCTGGAGTTGATCACCGAACTCACCCACCGCCGGGCGACCGCCACCGTCCTGGTCACCCACGACCGCACCCACCTGACCGCCGTCGACCAGATCGCCGAGGTCCACGACGGCCGCGTGACCATCCCCGCTCCGACCCGTTAGAAGAGGAGGTCGTCCACGCTCAGGGCCACCACCGCGCCGATCGACTCCGGCAAGGTGAACTCCCCCGAGGCGTGGACGGCCTGCTCCCGGTACACGCCGTCCACAGGGTCCGTCATCACCAGGACCCGACGCCCGATCCGGTCCACGACCACGTAGACCGGCACCCCCGCGAGCGCGTAGGCGGCGGGCTTCCTGGTGAGATCGCTGCACAATGCGGCCGAGGTCACCTCCAGCACGAACCGGAAGATCTTCGGGTCGTAGCAGTTGTACGTGACCATGTGATCGTCGCTGTCCGCATCGACGATCGACAGGTCCGGCATCGCGAAGTCATCGGGCCCGGTCGGCAGCCAGATCGCGATCCGTTGGAAAACCTCGGTATCTCCATCGTCCGACCCCGCCGCAGAGCAGGCCCTCCGCACACGGTTCAGAACCCTGGCATGCCGCATGTCCGGCACCGGTTCAACGGACACCTCGCCACCGAGCACCTCCACCCGGCGCCGGGGAAAGCGCTCGAAAAGGGCGTCAGCCAAGTGGAGCACGAAGACGACTACTTCTTGGTCATGAGTACGTCGTCCACCGAGAGCGTCACCGTTGCCCCGATCGACTCGGGCAGCGTGAACGACTGCCCCGGATGGTGTACCGCGTGCACCCGGTACTCGCCGTCCTTGGGGTCGGTGAGCACCATGACCCGCTGGTTCGTCCGGTCCACGATGACGTAGACGGGCACCCCTGCCTCGGCGTACAGCAGAGGCTTGACCTTCAGATCAGTCGTGAAGTTCGACGATGTCACTTCCAGTACAAGACGGAAGACCATCGGGTCATAGCAATTGAGCTCGATCAGGTGTTCTCGGTAGTCGGCATCGACGACACACAGATCCGGAACCGCATAATCGGACGGTCCGCTCGGCAACCACAGACCCATCCCCGGGACCACTCGGGACACATCACCATGGAGCCCCGCCGCCGACAAAGGGATGATCAGGTCGGTGAGCATGTCATTGTGCGGCCCGTCCGGAGGCGGCGTCACCGTGATCTGTCCTCCAAGAACCTCGACCCGGTGCCCCACGAGTCGATCGGAGATCAGCTCTGCGGCTTCGAGCAACGTCACCTGCTCGAAGGGTCCTTCCACTGCGGCGGCGGACATGGAAATCCTCCTGGCTGCCGATGTCGGGACCATCATGGTAGAGCGCGGGCACCCTCCGACGCCCGATCCTCCGCATTCACCCGAACGGGTGGTTTAGCCCCCTACCGAGCCCGGAGCCGCAGGCCCGGGCGCTCCGCCTCGGCCTCCTCGTCCTGGCCCGCCCAGAGCGAGCGGACGTGGCTGAGGTGGCGGGTCATGCAGGCCTCGGCCGCCTCCGCGTCGCCGCTCAGCATCAGGTCGAGCAGCTCGACGTGCTCCTCCGCCGAGGAGACCAGCTGCCCCAGCTCGTCCAGCCGGGTCAGCCCGTACAGCCGGGAGCGCTTGCGCAGGTCGCCGACGACCTCCACCAGCCGGGCGTTGCCGGCCAGCCCGAGCAGGTCGAGGTGGAACTGCCGGTCCGCCTCCAGGTAGCCGATCAGGTCGTGCTTGCGCGCCGCCGCGACGATCGCCTCGGCCTCGGGGCGCAGCCGCTCCAGCTGCTCCTTGGTGGCGGTACGGGTGACCAGGCCGACGGTGGGGACCTCGATCAGGGCGCGGATGCCGGTGTAGTCGTCGAGGTCGCGCTCGGTCAGTTCGGTGACCCGGAAGCCCTTGTTGCGGACGGCCTCGACCAGGCCCTCCCGGGCGAGGTCGAGCATGGCCTCGCGGACGGGGGTCGCGGAGACACCGAAGTCGGCGGCGAGGGCGGGGGCGGAGTAGACGACGCCGGGGCGCAGTTCGCCGGAGATCAGGGCCGCCCGGAGCGCGTGGGCGACCTGGTCGCGGAGCCGCTCCTGCACGGAGATCAGGGTGCGGGACTTGAGCTCGGCCATGGTGTTCCTCCGGTGGGTGCAGAACACCAGCGTACAATGTCACGTTACGTTGAGCGTGCAACAAGCCGGGAATCCGAACAGCCTGTCACGGTCGCCGCCGCCGACGTTCATGGTGGCAGCGACCACCGGTCGGCACAACGGTCGACGCCACACCGGCGACCGCCGGAACACCCTCGGACGAACGGAGACACCGGAACGTGGGCATCGAGATCGCCCTGCACGACGGCCGGCCCGGCGCCGGCCGCACCGCCCCCGCCCTGCTGCACCTGTCCACCGGCCACGGCCCGGCCCTCGCCGCCGCCCTCGCCGCGCACACCCGGCCCGCCGACCACCGGCTCGCCCGGATCGACCCGTACGGCGACACCCACTTCAACGAGCAGGACGCGGCCGCCGCCTTCGAGGAGGCCACCGCCCTGCTCGCCCGCTGCACCACCGAACCGCAGCGGGCGGCCGTCCGCGACCTGCGCAACCTGCTCGCCAACTGCGCAGCTATACCGGGGAGTTGGCTCAGCCTCTACGGGGACTGAGGCGACGACGGCGCCCCGGCCCGGTACACCTCCGCCGCCACCGCCAGGTCCTCCCAGGCCATCCCGACGCTCTTGAAGAACCGCGGCCGCCCCTGCGGCAGCAGTGCGTCGCCGCGCAGCAGCTCGGCCAGGTTCCACACCTGCCGCCGCCCGAGCGCGCCCGCCAGCAGCAGGTCCCCGGCCTCCCGGGCCGCGACGGCCCGCGCCTCCACGTACAGTTCGGCCCGCCCGACCAGCACCTCGTCCACCTCGCGGGCGTCCGGCTCGTGCGAGCCGACCGCCGCGACGGCCGCGTGGTCGGGCACCAGCGCACCGTCGAACAGCGGGGTGCGCGCGGTCGTGCAGCAGACCACCACGTCCGCCCGCCCGACCGCCTCCGGCCCGCCCACCGAGGCGGTCAGCCCGAGCGCCCGGCCGTACTCGGCCAGCGCGCCCGCCCGTCCGGCGTGCCGCGCCACCACGGTGAGCCGCCGCAGCGGCCGCACGGTGAGCAGCGCGTCCAGGTGCCCGTAGGCCTGCGGCCCGGAGCCGAACACCACCACGTGTTCGGCCTCCGGGACCGCGAGCCGCGCCAGCGCCGCCGCCGTCACGGCGGGCGTGCGCAGGGCGGTGAGGGCCGCGCCGTCCAGCAGCGCCAGCGGCTGGAGCGTCGGCCCGTCCAGCAGCAGGTAGCTGCCGGTGATCCGGGGCAGTCCGCGCGCGGGGTTGGCCGGCGCCACCCCGGCGATCTTCACCCCGGCGTACGGCCCGGCGGCGGCGGGCATCAGCAGCAGCTCGCCGGCGGGCACCGGTACGGCCGACCGGGCGGGCGCCGCCTCCGGGTCGAGCCCGTCCAGCAGCACCCGCTCGATCGCCCGCACCGCCCCGGCGGGCCCGATCCCGCCGGTGCCCGGCACGGCGTACTGGAGCGGCTCAGCCCCCGCGCCGGGCAGCTCATCAGGGGTCACGGCATCGGGGGGCACAACATCGGGGGTCACAGCGTGAACCCCGGCGCGTCCCCGGGCTCCAGCACGAACAGTTGCTCCCCGGTGCGGTACGCCGTCCCGCCGACCTCGGTGACGACGCCCTCCCCCAGCGGGTCGCCGCCGCCCACCACCCGCCCGGTGAACACGGTGCCGATGACGGACTCGTGCCGCAGCTCCTCGCCCGGCGCGATCCGCCCTTCGGCGGCGAGCACCGCGAGCCGCGCGGAGGTGCCGGAGCCGCACGGCGAGCGGTCGATCTGCCCGTCCGCGAACACCACGACGTTCCGCTGGCTCAACACCCCCTCCTCCGCAGGAAGTTCGTCGTACAGCACGACCCCGTACACCCCGGAGAGCCGCGGGTCGGTCGGGTGCGCGACGGCCTCCGACCCGGCCAGCAGCGCCCTGATCTCCCGCCCCGCGGCGACGAGTTCGGGCAGCAGCCCGGGCTCGACGGCGAGCCCGAGGGCGGCGGCCGGCACCGAGGCGTAGCACGCCCCGGAGTGCGCCACCGCGACCTCGACCGTCCCCCGCGAGGTCTCGACCGGCAGCTTCAAGGCGCTGACCCGGCTCAGCACGTTGCGGAAGGTGACCCCGGTGGTGCGCCCGCCGCTCCGCCGCACCAGCGCGGTGACCCGCCCGGAGGGGACGTCGATCCGCACCCGGGCCACGCCGTCCGCGGGGGCCGGGACCAGCCCGGAGTCCACGGCCCAGGCGCCGAGCGCGATGGTGCCGTGCCCGCAGGCGGTCGAGTAGCCGTCCTTGTGCCAGAACAGCACGCCCAGGTGGGCCTCGTCGTCGTCCGGCGGCACCAGGAACCCGCCGTACATCCCGGCGTGCCCGCGCGGCTCGTGCACCAGCAGCCGCCGGACCTCCTCCAGCGCGCTCGGCCGGGGCGCGGTCGCGCTGCCGCCCGCGCCGATCGCGATGGCCCGCCGCTCGGCGACGCTGTCGCCGGGGATCGGGGGCACGCCGTCCAGCACGATCCGGAACGGCTCGCCGGCCGTGTGGTAGTCGACCGTACGGACGCACAGCACCGGCCCCGGCCCCGCACCCGGCGCCGTCCCGACCCCTGTCCCCGTCCCCGAGCCCGTCCCCGCTGCCCTGCCCGGCATCACAGCCCCCCGCCCGGCAGCACGCTGACCGTCCGGCCGACGGTGTAGAACTCCAGTGCCGCCCGGCCCTGTTCGCGCTCCCCGTGGGCCGCGCCCTTGGTCCCCCCGAACGGCAGGTGGAAGTCGACGCCGCTGGACGGGGCGTTGACCCGGATCATGCCCGCGTCCAGCCGGTCGGCGACGGCCAGCGCCGCGTCCAGGCTCCGGGTGTGCACCGAGGTGGCCAGGCTGTGCGGAGTGTCGTTGGCGAGCGCGACGGCCGCGTCCAGGTCGGCCGCCGCGTGCAGCACCGCGACCGGTCCGAAGAACTCCTCGCGCGCCAGCGGGTGTTGCGGGGGGACGTCGGCGAGCAGGGTCGGCTCGACGTACCAGCCGGCCCGGTCGGGCGCGCCCCCGCCGACCAGCACGCTCGCCCCGTCCGCGACGGCCGACTCGACCGCCGCCACCAGCCGCTCCCGCGCGTCGGCGCCGATCACCGGCCCGCAGACCGTGTCGTCCACCGCCGCCAGCGCCTTGACCAGGGCCTCGCGCAGCGGCTCGTACGCCGTCCCGACCGCGATCACCCGGCTGGTCGCCGTGCACTTCTGTCCGGCGTACCCGGCGATCGCGGCCGCGATGTGCCCGGCGGCCAGTTCCACGTCCGCGTCCGGCAGCACCAACGCCGCGTTCAGGCCGCCGAGTTCGGCCTGCACCGGCACCCCGCGCCCGGTGGCGGCCAGGACCACGGCCCGGCCGACGCCGGTGGAGCCGGTGAAGGAGACCACGTCCGCCGCCGCGACCAGCGCCGCCCCCTCCTCCGCGCCGCCGGGCAGCACCGCGAGCACGTCCGGGGGCAGCACGGCCGCGGCCAGCTCGGCCAGCCGCAGCGCGCACGCCGTCGCCTCCGGCGCGGGCTTGAGCACCGCCGTGTTGCCGACCGCCAGCGCCGGAGCGGCCTTCCAACTCGGGATCGCCAGCGGGAAGTTCCACGGCGCGATCAGCCCGGCCACCCCGTGCGGGCGGCGCCGGGTGAACAGCAGGCCCGGTCCGGCGGCGGTCTCGTGCACCGCGCCGGACGGCTCGTACGGCGCCTGGGCGTAGTAGCGCCAGATCGCCGCCGTCCGGGCGACCTCCCCCCGCGCCTCGGCGAGCGGCTTGCCGACCTCGCGCACGATCAGCGCGGCGAGTTCCTCGGCGTGCGCCTCGACCGCCTCGGCGATCCGGCCCAGCGCGGCCGAGCGGGCGCCGGCACCGGCCGCCAGCCAGCCGCCCTGGGCCGCCCGGGCCCGCCCGACGGCGGCCCGCACGGCCTCGGCGCCGGGTGCCTCGACGGCGACCACCAGGTCGGTCGGGTCGGCGGGGTTGTACGAGGTGATGGTCACAACTAGCAGCCCTTCAAAGCGCGTTCGGGAGGGAGCGTCAGAGCAGGAAGCCCGCCGGGAACGGGTCGTCCGGGTCGAGGAAGTACTGGGCGGTGCCGGTGATCCAGGCCCGCCCGGTCACGGTGGGCACCACGGCCGGCTGCCCGGCCACCTCGGTCTCCTCGACCAGCCGCCCGGTGAAGGTGGTCCCGATGAAGGAGTCGTTGCGGAAGTCCCGCCCCAGCGGGAGTTCGCCGCGCGCGTGCAGCTGGGCCATCCGGGCCGAGGTGCCGGTGCCGCAGGGCGATCGGTCGAACCAGCCGGGGTGGATGGCCATCGCGTGCCGGGAGTGCTCGGCGGTGGAGCCGGGGGCGAGCAGCTGGACGTGGTGGCAGCTGTGGATGGAGGGGTCCTCCGGGTGCACCGGCCGGTCGGGGCTCGCGTTGATCGCGTCCATCAGGGCCAGGCCGGCGTCCAGGATGTCCTGCTTGCGCTCGCGGTCGAACGGCAGCCCGAACTCGGCGAGCGGCAGGATGGCGTAGAAGTTGCCCCCGTACGCGAGGTCGTAGCCGATGGTGCCGTGGCCGGGCACCTCGATCTTGCGGTCCAGCGCGACGGAGTACGAGGCGACGTTGCGGATGGTGACGGCCTTGGCCGCGCCGCCCTCCACCCGCACCTCGGCGACCACCAGTCCGGCGGGGGTGTCCAGCCGTACCGTGGTGACCGGCTCGACCACCGGCACCATCCCGGTCTCGACCAGCACGGTGGCGACGCCGATGGTGCCGTGCCCGCACATCGGCAGCAGCCCGGAGACCTCGATGTAGAGCACCCCGAAGTCGGCGTCCGGCCGGGTCGGCGGCTGGAGGATCGCGCCGCTCATCGCGGCGTGCCCGCGCGGCTCGTACATCAGCAGGGTGCGGAAGTGGTCCAGGTGCTGCTGGAAGTGCACCCGGCGTTCGGCCATGGTGGCGCCGGGGATGACGCCGAAGCCCCCGGTGATCACCCGGGTCGGCATGCCCTCGGTGTGCGAGTCGACGGCGTGGAACACGTGACGGCTGCGCATTCCGCACAACTCCTCTGACGAAGCGGTTGGTTGAGGCCGGCTGCCCGCACAGCCGGCCGTACGACGGGTGGTGCCGGTAGTACCAGTGGTGCCGGTGGTGCCGGCCCGTGTCGGGCAGGCCCTACGCCAGACCCTCCGCGAGGGCCTTCTCGGTGGCCGCGCGCACGGCCGCCTCGATCTCCGGCTCCAGCGGCTGCCGCGGCGCCCGGACCGGCCCGCCGGGGCGTCCGGCGATGTCCATGGACAGCTTGATGGCCTGGACGAACTCGGTCCTGGAGTCCCAACGCAGCAGCGAGTGCAGCGACTTGTAGAGCGGCAGCGCGGTCTCCAGGTCGTGCCCGACGGCCGCGCGGTACAGCGCCGCGGACGCCTCGGGCAGCGCGTTCGGGTACCCGGCGATCCAGCCGACGGCCCCGGCCAGCGCCAGCTCCAGCAGCACGTCGTCGGCGCCGATCAGCAGGTCCAGCCCGGGCGCCAGCTCGGCGATCTCGTAGGCCCTGCGGACGTCCCCGCTGAACTCCTTGACCGCCACGATCGAGCCCGCGCCGTGCAGTTGGGCGAGCAGCGCGGGCACCAGGTCGACCTTGGTGTCGATCGGGTTGTTGTACGCGACGACCGGCAGCCCGGCCCGGGCGACCTCCGCGTAGTGCGCCCGCACCGAGGCGTGGTCGGCCCGGTAGGCGTTGGGCGGCAGCAGCAGGACGGAGCCGGCGCCGGCCTCGGCGGCCTGCTCGGCCCAGCGGCGGGACTCGGCGCTGCCGTAGGCGGCGACCCCGGGCATGACCCGGGCGCCGTCGCCGGCCGCCTCGACCGCGACCTCGACGATCCGGGTGCGCTCCTCGGCGGTGAGCGTCTGGTACTCGCCCAGCGAGCCGTTCGGGACGACGCCGTCGCAGCCGGACTCGATCAGCCAGCGGACGTGCTCGGCGTAGGCGTCGTAGTCGACGGAGAGGTCCGGGCGCAGCGGGATCGTGGTGGCGACCATGATGCCGCGCCAGGGGCGGGTGGTGTCGTGCGGGGTGATGGACACGTTGGGCTCCTTGGTGAGGTGTGACATTTTATAAACAGTGACAGGCCGGAGACAAGGGTCCCCGCCCGAGACGTTCCGACGGATCGGGCCCGGCCTACTCCCCCGGGCCGGCCGCCAGCTGCGAGAGCGGCACCGGGCAGGCCATCGGCCGCCGGTCCGCCCCCGGCTCCGCAGCGCCGGACAGGCAGGCCACGGCCGGACCGCACATCCGCCCCTGGCACCAGCCCATCCCCGCCCGGGTGAGCAGCTTGACGGTCCGGGGATCGCCCGCGCCCAACTCCTCCACCGCTTCCGCGATCCGCGCGACCGGCACCTCCTCGCACCGGCACACGTCGGTGTCCGGCCGCAGCCACCCGGTCCAGCCGGGCCCGGGCCGGTGGGCCGCCGCCATCAGCGCGGCGAACTCCCGTAGCCGGGCCCGGCGGCCCAGCAGCGCCCGCCCGGGCAGCACCCCGGCGACCGCGTGCGCGGCCAGCTCCCCCTCGGCGAGCGCGAGGTCCGCACCGCCGACGCCGTTGGTCTCCCCCGCGGACCACAGGCCCGGGACGGAGGTGCGCAGCCTGGCGTCGACCCGCAGCGCGACCGCGCCGTCCGGCCCGGCGAGGGTGTCCGCGCCGAGTTCGGTGGCCAGGTCGATCTGCGGCAGCAGCCCGTGGCCGACGGCGAGCGCGTCGCAGGCGATCCGCCGCTCGGTGCCGGGCAGCGGCCGCCAGTCGGCGTCCAGTCGGGCCACGGTGACGCCGGCGACCCGGTCCGTCCCGTGCGCCTCGACCACCGCGCTGCGCGGCCGCAGCCGTACGCCGTGCCGCAGCAGCGCGCCGCCGTGCCCGGCGCCCTCGACGAGCTTGGCGGGGACGGCCGCCAGCACGCCGGGGCGCCGGGCGTACCCGAGGTAGCCGCTCGCCTCGACCACCGCCGGGACCTCCGCCCCGGCGGCGACCAGCGAGGAGGCCGCGGCGAGCAGCAGCGGTCCGCTGCCGGCCACCACGATCCGCCGGCCGGGCAGCACCAGCCCGGCCTTGAGCATGGCCTGGGCGCCGCCCGCGGTGACCACCCCGGGCAGCGTCCAGCCGGGGAAGGGCAGTTGGCGCTCGTACGCGCCGGTGGCGAGCAGCACCGCCCCGGCCCGGAGGGTGGCCCGGTCGGCGGCCTGCGGGCCGCGGGTGACGTGCAGGGCGAAGCCGTCGACGGTCCGCTCCAGCGCCCACACCTGGTGCCCGCCGCGGAAGTCGGCCCGCGGGTGGGCTTCGAGCCGCGCGGCCAGCCCGGCGTACACCGGCCAGCGGTGGTGCAGGCGGCCCGGGCGGCTCGCGCCCAGTCCGGGCGCCGGGTGCCGGTAGTACTGCCCGCCGGGCCGGTCCGCGCCGTCCAGCAGGACGCAGCGCAGCCCGAGGTCGGCGGCGGTCACGGCGGCGGCCAGCCCGGCCGGCCCGGCCCCCACCACGGCGAGGTCGTAGGCCGACCCGGAGCGCCCGGCCGACCCCGAGCCCTCGGACGACTCGGAACGCTCAGACGGCGAGATCGGCACGACCGTGGCCCTCCTGACTGGTGACGACGGTGCCGGGCTCGGCGGGCAGCAGGCACAGCCGCTGGTTGGCCCGGCCGTCCACGGTGGCCAGGCAGTCGAAGCAGGCGCCGATCCCGCAGAACGCCCCGCGCGGCCGCCCGCCGGTCCGGGTGGTGCGCCAGGCGAGCACGCCGTCGGCCCAGAGCGCGGCGGCGATCGACTGCCCGGGCAGGGCGCGGACGGCCCGCCCGTCGAACTCGATCAGGTGCCCGGGCCCGGGGTCGGCCCCGACCAGCCCGGCAGGGGTTCGGCGACGCGTCACCGGCTTCTCCATTCCGTCGTCCAGCTCATCCGATCCGATCCGTCCACGGCCCGGCCCACACCGACACCCACGCCCGCCACCCCGCCCACGCCCGTCACCCCGCCGGGAACCGGTCGGCCCGGAACGGCGCGAGGTCCAGCCCCGGCCGCTTGCCGGTCAGTTGCTCGGCGATCAGCAGCCCGGTGGCGGGCGCCAGCCCGATCCCGGCCCCCTCGTGCCCGCAGGCGTGGTAGAGCCCCGGCACCCGGGGGTCCTCGCCGATCGCGGGCAGGTGGTCCGGCAGGTAGGGGCGGAAGCCCCGGTAGACGCGCATCACGGTGACGTCCGCGAGCACCGGGAACAGCTCCGCCGCCTGGACGGCGAGCCGGCGCAGCACCTCCTGGGAGAGGGTCCGGTCGAAGCCGACCCGCTCCCGGCTGGCGCCGATCAGCACCGGTCCGCCCGGGGTCCCCTCGACCACGGCGGAGGTCTGCAACCCGGCCGAGCCGCTGGCCACGTCCGCCACGTAGTCGGCGGCGTAGACCTTGTGCCGGACGATCCTGGGCAACGGCTCGGTGACCAGGACGAACCCGCGCCGGGGCAGCACCGGCAGGTGCACCCCCGCCAGCGCGGCCAGTTCGCCGCCCCAGGTGCCGGCGGCGTTGACCACCGCGGGGGCGGCCAGTCGGCGCCGGGCGGTCCGTACGCCGCGCACCGCGCCGTCCGGGCCGCGCTCCACGGCCGTCACGTCCTCCCCGGTGATCAGTTCGGCGCCCGCCCGGCGGGCCTCGCGCAGCAGGTGGGCGGCGGCGAGCGCGGGCTGCACCTGGGCGTCCTGGGGGTAGTGGTAGCCGCCCGCGAGCCCGGGGGCGAGGTGCGGCTCCAGCTCGCGCAGCCGCTCGGCCGGAACCTCCTCGGCGCTCACCCCGGCCGCGGCCTGCCCGGCGGCGAAGGCCCGCAGCGCCTGCTGTCCGGCCTCGGTCGAGGAGACCACGACGCCGCCCTTGGGCTCGTACTCCACGGCCGGGCCGAGCTGTTCGGCGAGTTCGCGCCAGAGCCGGGTGCTGAGCAGGGCGAGGTCGAGTTCGGGCCCGGGTTCCTTGTCGGAGACCAGCAGGTTGCCCTCGCCCGCCCCGGTGGTGCCACCGGCGACCGGCCCGCGGTCGACGACGGCGACGGCGAGTCCGGCCCGGGCGGCGTAGTAGGCACAGGCGGCGCCGACGACTCCGGCGCCGACCACGACGACGTCCAGTGGAGGTGTCCAGGTCTTCAGCACGCCAGTAATATGTCACATGCCATCTGCTCTGCCAAGAGTCCCCTGCCCTTCCCCGGAGAGTCCCCCGAGAGTCCCCGGAACGGCGGACGGCCCCGGCCCCCGCACGAAGCGGGAACCGGGGCCGCGGCCCGATCACTCACCGGCTCAGGTGATGTCGTCCATCTGCTCCCGCCGTGCGCCCGGCACCGGAGCGGCGCCCGCCGCCGGCGTCGCCGAGGCCTCGACCGTCTCCGTACCCGCCACCGGCTGCACCGAGAGGTCCACCTCGGAGGCCTCCTCGTCGTCCAGCTCGGCGTCCGGGTCGTTCCGGCGCTTGCGCCGGTCGTTCATGATCGAGATGCCCACCGCGATGAAGTACAGCGCCCAGATCGGCGCGGCCAGCGCCAGCATGCTCAGCGGGTCGGCGCTCGGCGTCGCGAAGGCCGCGAACACCGTGATGCCCATGACCATGCCGCGCCACCAGCCGAGCAGCCGCTTGCCGGTGACCATCCCGACCTGGTTCATCATCACCAGCAGCAGCGGGAACTCGAAGGCGAGGCCGAAGACCAGCACCATCCGGGTCGCGATGTCGAGGTAGTCCTCGGGCGGCAGGATCGGCGTGGTGTTGTTCGGGGTGAACGAGATCAGCACGTCGACCGTGGTCGGCAGCACCAGGATCGCCACGGCCACACCGGCCAGGAACAGCGGCGCCCCGCAGAGCATGAAGACGACCGCGTACTTCTTCTCGTGCCTGTGCAGACCGGGCGCCACGAAGGCCCACACCTGGTACAGCCAGATCGGCACGGTCCCGACCACGCCGGCCGTCAGCGAGACCTTCAACATCCAGGTGAAACCGGCGGTCAGACCGATGTTGGAGACCTGGGCGCACTTGCCGTGGTACTGCCCGGCGGTCTCCACGGTGCAGCGCGGCAGCGGCTGCAGCAGGAAGTCCTCGATCTGCTTGTGGTAGATCGCCGCGATGACGGTGATCACCAGGATCGCCAGGACCGACTTGACCACGCGGTTGCGCAGTTCCCGCAGGTGATCGGCGAGGGCCATCCGCCCCTCAGGATCCTTGGGCGCCTTCTGCGGCGCCTTGGAGAGCTTGCTCAACCCCGGTCCTCAACTCGTGCGTCGAGGCCCGCCGGTCGACGGGCCTCCGTGGTCGCTCGCGGCACCCGTGCCGCGTACCTCGGGTACGTCACGCGCGCCGCGCTCAGTGCGGGCGCTCGCCGCCGGGCACACCCGGGGCGCCGGGCGCCGGCTCGACGATCCGGGCCTCCGGCTGCGCCGAGCCCTGCGCCGAGACCTGCGGCGGCGCGGACGGCCGGACGGCCGACGCACTGCCCTCCGGCTCCTCCTCCGAGCGCATCGCCCTCGCCTCGCTCTTGAGGATCCGCAGCGACTGCCCCAGCGAGCGCGCCAGGTCGGGCAGCCGCTTGGCCCCGAACAGCACGACGGCCACCACCACGACCACCACGATCGCGGTCATCGAGAAGCGCATGCGCCGACCACCTTCAGCATCCGCGGCCCGACAGGCCGCCCGCCGCGGATGGTAACCGCTGCGGATGACGCCCCGACGACGGCCGCCCGAACAGGACAGCGGCCCCGACCGGCAGGACTGGAGCCACTGAGAGCGTAACCCGCCCTCACCTCAGGACAGCAGCCCCCGTACCGCCGATGACCCGGCCGTGCTATCGGGCGGGAACGGCCTCGGCCAGCTCCCCCGCCGCCTCGGCCAGCGCCCGGGACGCCGCGTCCACGCCCTTGGCCAGCGCCCGCACGTCCAGCCAGAGCCGGATCGCGAGGACCCCGAGGACCAGCAGGCCCGCGGTGGCGAGCAGGACGGCGGCGACGAGCATCCAGGACATGCGCCCCACCCTATACGGGGGTCACCCCTCCGCCGGGACGAGCCGCATGGTGCGCACCCCGGCCGCGGTGAGCGCCTCGACGATCTTCTCGCCGGCCGGTTTGCGGACCGCCGCCCCGCAGAGCGGGCAGCCGAAGCTGTAGTGCGCCTGCGCGGGAGTCCGGCCGAGGGTCAGCCGGAACTCCTCGGCCGGGAGCTCGACCTTCTCCCGGCACTGCGAGCAGTACACCTTGAATCTCGTCCCGGGCTCCACCGCTCAGTCCCGCCCCTCCCCGTAGGCGGCCAGCGCCTCCCGCGCGGCCGAGCGCGCCTGCTCGGCCGGCTCGGGCGGCGAGACGATCCGGCCGTCCCGGCCCAGCCGCAGCGCCAGCGGGCGCAGCTGGGAGGGGTCGGCGCTGCGCAGGGTGATCCGCAGCCCCCCGTCGGGCAGTTCCTCGGCCCGGTCGTGGGTGTAGTACTCGGCGACCCAGCGGCCGCCGGAGGAGACCTCGACCACCACCTCCGGGTCGTCGGCGGCCGGGTTGACCAGCCCGCCGCTGAGGTCGCGCGGCTCGCGCCGGGGCGGGTCGGCCGGGACGTCCAGGACGCGGATCTCGGCGACCCGGTCCAGCCGGAACATCCGGTGGTCCTCCGAGGTGCGGCACCAGGCTTCCAGGTAGGTGTGGCCCTCGGTGAGCAGCCGGATCGGGTCGACCTCGCGCTCGGTCATCCCGCCGCGCCCGTGCGAGTAGTAGCGCAGCCAGAGCCGGCGGCCCTCGCTGAGCGCGCGGTCGATGTCGGCGAAGACGTGGCTCTCGGCCTCGAAGGTCACGCCGACCCGGGCGCTGCCCTCGGCGCTCTCCCCCGCGGCGTTCTCGATCTTGGCGACGGCCCGGGTGAGGGCCTCCCGGTCCCCGGCCCGCAGACCGGGCAGCCCGGCCACCGCCCGGGCGGCCACCAGCAGCGCGGTCGCCTCGTCGGCGGCCAGCCGCAGCGGCTGGGCCACGTCGTCGACGTTGTGCCACCAGATCCGCTCGCCGTCGGTGTCGATGTCGAGCAGGTCACCGCCGCGGAAGCTGGTGCCGCACATCGGCAGCACGTTGAGGTCCGCGATCAGCTCGCGCTCGCTGATCCCGAACGCGCGCGCCACCTCGGCGACCTCGGCCCCGGGCCGCTCGCGCAGGTAGGTGACCAGCGACAGCATCCGTCGCGTCTGGTCGATCGCATTGCTCATGCCCGAACGTCCTCCGTGTCCAGCCCCGCGACCGCCCGCAGCCGGTCGATGACATCCGCCCGCAGCTCCTCCGGGCCGAGCACCAGCACGTCGGGCCCGAACTCCGCGAGGTCGGCGCCCAGCCCGTTGCCGTACGGGATCTCCAGCTCGTCCCAGACCTCGTCGACCCGGGTGCTGCCGAGCGCCTTGGTGCGCAGCGGGAAGCCCGCGCCCCGGCGGACCCGGACGGTCGCGGTGGCGGTGGCCCCCTCACCGGCGAACTTGGCCACGGTGGCCCGGACGTCCACGTGCTCGGGCACGGTGCCCAGGAACGCCCCGCTCCTGGCCTTCACCCTGCCGGTGATCCGGCTGAGCCGGAACACCCGGGCGTCGCCGCGGTCCCGGTCGTACCCGGCCAGGTACCAGTGCCCGCGCCAGCACTCCAGCGCCCACGGCTCGACGCTGCGCTGCTCGACGGCCGCGGCACCGGCCTTGCGGTACTCGAAGGTGACCGGGCGGCGGTCCCGGGCGGCGGTGAGCAGCGGCTCGAACGCGGCCTCCCGGGCGGGGATGCGCGGCTCCAGGGCGGTCCGGCCCTCGGCCTCGGTGAACGGCACCCCGGCCGCGCGCAGCTTCTGCAGCGCGCCGCTGGCCGCGCCGGACATCTTGGCCTGCTGCCAGACCCGGGCGGCCAGGGTCAGCGCGGCCGCCTCCTCGGCGTCCAGCGCGATCTCCGGCAGCCGGTTGCGGTCGGCGCGGGCGAGGTAGCCCAGCTCACCGTCCAGCGTGCTCTCGTCGACGTCGATCACCAGGCCGAGCTCGCGCAGGTCGTCCTTGTCCCGCTCGAACATCCGGTTGAAGGCGTCCTCGCTGCTGTTCTGCCAGGCTTCGCGGTAGGCCTCGATGGATTCCCGCAGCTCCTTCTTGGAGAGCGGACGTCTGGTGTTCATCAGGCACAGGGCGAGATTCATCAGCCGCTCTGCCTTGGCGATCGCCATCGCTGACCCTTCCGGTGTGCCGCGCCGCGCGCGGGGTGCGCCAACCGGGCGATCCCCACCCGGCGGGACCGACCGTACCGGTAGCGGTACGCACTGCAAAAGCCGCGTCCCGCGGCCGGTCCCCGGGAGCCGCCGTCCGGGCCCGGGAACGGCCTCGGGCCGGGCCCCCGAAGGGGTCCGGCCCGAGGTCACAGCAGGCTCAGACGGCCAGCAGGTCGACCACGAAGATCAGGGTCGAACCCGCCGGGATGAGCGGCGACGGCGACTGGTTGCCGTACGCCAGGTGCGACGGGATGGTCAGCTCGCGACGGCCGCCGACCTTCATGCCCTTGACGCCCTGGTCCCAGCCCTTGATGACCCGGCCGCCGCCCAGCGGGAAGCGGAACTCGTTGGGGCTCCGGTTCCAGCTCGCGTCGAACTCCTCGCCGGTCTCGAAGGTCACGCCGACGTAGCGGACGCTGACGTTCTGACCCGGCTTGGCCTCCTCGCCGTCACCGACGACGATGTCGCGGATCTGCAGCTCGGTCGGGGCGTCGCCGATCGGGAAGTCGATCTCGGGCTTCTCGTTCAGGTTCACAGCCATGGTCCCTCTTCTCACGTTCCCAAATTCCCTACACGACCAAGCGGCGGACACCCGTGCCGCGGTCCGTCCGGACCACGGTACGGGCGCCCGCCGCCCGCCGGGACGCGGCCACGCGGCCGCACCCGAAGGTCACACGCGCACCATTGTCCCCGAAAAGTCGATCAGCCCTGACCGGCGTCCAGGATGTCCACCACGAAGACCAGGGTCGCACCGGGCGGGATGTCGCCCTGGCCCTTGTCGCCGTAGCCCAGCGAGGCCGGGATCACCAGCTCGACCCGGCTGCCGACGGTCTGGCCCGTCAGCCCCTGGTCCCAGCCCTGGATGACCTGGCCGCCGCCGACCGCGAAGGAGAACGCCTGGCCCTTGCTGAGCGAGGAGTCGAAGACCTTGCCGTCCTTGGCCAGCGCGCCGGTGTACTGGACGACGACCTTCTCGCCCTTCTCCACCGCCGGCCCGGTGCCCTTGATCAGGACGTGGGTCTTGAGCTCGGTCGGGTCCTTGGCCCCGGCCACCGGGGTGATGTCGGCCGGCTTCTTGCCGTTGTCCTTGACCTGCGGGAAGTCGGCCGGCGGCGGGGTGACGGTGCCGCTGACCACCGCGTCGGGCGCGTTGGCGTTGCGGACGTCGATCACGAAGATCAGGTTGTCCTTCGGGCCGATCGACATGTCCGGCTTGCCCTGGGAGCCGAAGCCGGCCGCCGGCGGGGCCACCACCAGCAGTCGGCTGCCGGCCTTCTTCCCCATCACGGCCTGGTCCAGCGCGGGGATCAGCGCGTCGGTGCCGGCCTGGAAGATCTGCGGCTTGCCCTTGTCGTCGTACGAGCTCGGGATGTCCTTGCCGGTGTTCCAGTCCTTGGCGGTGTAGTCCACCGAGGTCCAGGAGTTCTTGTCCACCTTGGGGCCGTTGCCCTCGGACAGCACCTTCACCACGAAGGAGCCGTCGGAGGCCTCGCCCGGCACCTGGATCTCGGCCTTCTTGCCGAAGTCACCGGTGACGGTCGGCAGCACCTTGGCGCTGTCCTTGATCGGCGGCACCGGCTCGGCGGTCGGCGTGGGCGGCGCGGACTTCGTCGCGTCCGGCTGGGCGGCCGAGGCGGTGTCCTTCGACGAGTCCTTGTTCACCATGTACAGCGTGATGCCGCTGCCGACCAGCAGCACGGCGAGCACCGTGCCGAGGATCACGCCCAGCTTGCCGACGCCGGGCGGGTTCTCGTCGTACCCGGCCTCCGAGCTGTCGGCCTTGCGCACGTTGCTGGCGAAGATCTGCGGGGCCTCGTCGTCGTCCGACTTGGGTCCGGCCGCGCGCGGCTTGTCACCGGGCTGCGCCCAGCCCGCCTGCTGCGCGAGGATCGCCGGGGGCACGACGATCGACTCACGGTCCGCCGTGGCCTGCCCTCCCGGGCGGGAGGCGGCCGGGTCACCCGCAGAGCCGTCGTTCGCCGCGGTGCCGGCCGCGCCCGGGCTCGGCGTCTTCTCAGTCATGACTCCCCATCCATCTCGCCACGAGGTCTTCCAGGTCTGCGCCCGGCGTGGTGAGCGCCGGCCTGCCGCCGTACCCGTCCGCCCCGGACCCCGGCGCCGGGCGGCGCCTGCCACAGTGCGAGGGCAGTATGACAGCTCAGGATGAGGACGGACGCTTTGTTGTACGAGCGTCCGCCCAAGCGTACGGAATCCTCCCGGCGACTTCCTAGAGCGCCCGCTAGACCGCTTCCAGAATGTCGATCACGAAGACCAGCGTGGAGTTCGGCGGCACCGACCCCTGGGCCTGGTCCTTGTAGCCCAGGGCCGGCGGCACCACCAGCAGCACCCGGCTGCCCACGTTCTGCCCCACCAGCCCCTTGTCCCAGCCCTCGATCACGCTGCCGGTGCCGATCTGCACGGCCTGCGCCCCGCCGTGGGTCCAGGAGGCGTCGAACTGCTGCCCGTTGCTCCACAGCACCCCGGTGTACTGCACGATCAGGGTCTGCCCGGTCTTGACCTGCTTGCCCTCGCCCTTGATCAGCACGGCCTGCTGGAGGTCGGCGGGGGCGGCCTGCCCGGCCGGGACGGTGATCCCCGCCGGTGCCTTCCCGTTGTCCTTGACCTGCGGCAGCGTCGCGGCGGGCTGGGTCATGTTGCCGGTCAGCGTGGAGTCCTGCGGCAGCGCCTCCACGATGTCCAGCACGAAGACCACGGTGTCGCCCTTGTTGACGCCCAGCTGGGTGGAGCCCTGCTCGCCGAAGGCGGCCGCCGGCGGGGCCACCACCAGCAGCCGGGTGCCCACCTTCTTGTCGATCACGGTCTGGTCCAGCGCCGGCACCAGCTGCCCGCTGCCGGCCTGGTAGAGCTGGGGCTTGCCGTTGTCGTCGTACGAGCTGGGCAGGTCCTTGCCGGTGGTCCAGTCCTTCGCCGTGTAGTTGACCGTCACCCAGTCGCCCTTGCCGACCGTCGACCGCTCACCGTCCGTCACCGTGTTCACCACGAACTGGCCGCTGGGCTGCTGGCCCTCGGGGATGGTGATGGTGGCCTTGCTGCCGAAACCACCACCCGAAAGAGTGGGCATCGGGGAGGCCTCGCCCACCGGCGCCGGCACCGTCGGGGCCGCGCTCGGGGTGGACGGCGTCGCCGGTCCGGCCGCCTTGGGCGAGCTGCTGCAAGCGACCGCGAGCAGCAGCGGCAGGGTGAGAAGCAAACCGGCGGTGCGGCGCACGGTGGTCCTAACTGTCGGTCGAAGTCGGCTCTCCCGACTCGACGGACAGCGTATGCCCGGCATGCGTCCGGCCCCGGTAGACACCACCGGGGCCGGTCAACGCCGAGGGCGCGGCGGTCGGTCACACGCCGACGGTCACATGCCGGCGATCAGCTTCTCCACCCGCTCGTCCACCGAACGGAACGGGTCCTTGCACAGCACGGTGCGCTGCGCCTGGTCGTTCAGCTTGAGGTGCACCCAGTCCACCGTGAAGTCCCGGCGCTGCTCCTGCGCCCGGCGGATGAAGTCCCCGCGCAGCCGGGCCCGGGTGGTCTGCGGCGGGACGGACTTGGCCTCGAAGGTCTTGAGGTCGGTGGTCACCCGCTTCGCCTGGCCCTTGCCCTGGAGCAGGTAGAACAGGCCGCGCCGGCGGTGGATGTCGTGGTACGCGAGGTCGATCTGGGCGACCCGCGGGTTGGACATGCTCATCTCGTGCTTCTCGCGGTAGCGCTCGATGAGCTTGTACTTCATGATCCAGTCGATCTCGGTGGCCACCGTGTCGAGGCGCTCGGTGCGCACCGCCTCCAGGGTGCGGCCCCACAGTTCGAGCACCTGGGCGATGGTGCCGGTGTTGATGCCCTTGCGGTCGGCGAACTCCAGGGCCTTGCTGTAGTACTCCTCCTGGATGTCCAGCGCGCTGGCCTCCCGGCCGTTGGCCAGGCGCACCTGGTGGGTGCCGGTGAGGTCGTGGCTGACCTCGCGGATCGCCCGGATCGGGTTCTCCAGGGTGAGGTCGCGCATCACCACGCCGGCCTCGATCAGCCGCAGCACCAGGTCGGTGGAGCCCACCTTGAGCAGGGTGGTGGTCTCCGACATGTTGGAGTCGCCGACGATCACGTGCAGCCGGCGGTAGCGCTCGGCGTCCGCGTGCGGCTCGTCCCTGGTGTTGATGATCGGGCGGGAGCGGGTGGTGGCGGAGCTGACGCCCTCCCAGATGTGCTCGGCCCGCTGGCTGACGCAGAACACCGCGCCGCGCGGGGTCTGCAGCACCTTGCCCGCGCCGCAGATCAGCTGGCGGGTGACCAGGAAGGGGATGAGCACGTCGGCCAGCCGGGAGAACTCGCCGTGCCGGGCCACCAGGTAGTTCTCGTGGCAGCCGTAGGAGTTGCCGGCCGAGTCGGTGTTGTTCTTGAAGAGGTAGACGTCCCCCGCGATGCCCTCCTCGTGCAGCCGCCGTTCGGCGTCCACCAGGAGTCCTTCGAGGATCCGCTCGCCCGCCTTGTCGTGCGTGACCAGCTCGGTCACGTCGTCGCACTCGGGGGTGGCGTACTCGGGGTGGGAGCCGACGTCGAGGTAGAGCCGGGCGCCGTTGCGCAGGAACACGTTGCTGCTGCGGCCCCAGGAGACGACCCGGCGGAACAGGTACCGCGCGACCTCGTCCGGCGACAGCCGACGCTGCCCGCGGAACGTACAGGTCACGCCGTACTCGTTCTCCAGCCCGAAAATCCGGCGGTCCATGAGCACTCCATTCTCTGTCGGAGCTGTCCGAAACCGCCTCCACGACGACTGGGCCGCCGCAGGGGCACCGGAGTCCCGTACGCCGGCGGTCCGGCCGCCGTACGGGACTCCGCAGGCACTGCTACTCCGGCGCGCTCGCCGCCGGGTTCTCGTCGTCGTCCGACTCGGCGGACTGGTCCCCGTCGAGCAGCCGGCCGAGCTGGTTGCCCAGGATCCGCTTGAACTTGCGCTGCTGGAACCGCTGGCGGTCGAGGACCGCGACCTCCAGTTGTTCCGGGGTGAGGGCGCGCGGGCTGCCCCCGTTGGGGTCGCGGGCGAGCGAGTCGACCGCGACCTTCACCGCCTCGGTGAGGCTCAGTCCGGCGCGGTGGCGCTGGCCCAGGTAGTTGCCGATCGAGTCGGCGTTGCCGCCGACCACGACGTAGTTCTTCTCGTCGACGACCGAGCCGTCCGGCGTGAGCCGGTAGATCTGGTCGTTGTCGGCGGTGCGGCCGACCTCGGCGACGATCAGCTCGACCTCGTACGGCTTCTCGCCGACCGAGGAGAAGATGGTGCCCAGGGTCTGGGCGTACACGTTGGCCAGGCCGCGGGCGGTGACGTCGGCCCGGTCGTAGGAGTAGCCGCGCAGGTCGGCGTAGCGGACGCCGCCGATGCGCAGGTTCTCGAACTCGTTGTAGCGGCCGACCGCCGCGAAGGCGATCTTGTCGTAGATCTCGGAGACCTTGTGGAGCGCCCGGGAGGTGTTCTCGGCGACGAAGACGATGCCGTCGGCGTAGGTGAGCACGACCACGCTGCGGCCGCGAGCGATGCCCTTGCGGGCGTACTCCGCGCGGTCCGCCATGGCCTGCTGGGGCGAGACGTAGAACGGTGTCGACACCGGCGGTCGTCCCTTTCCTGTGAGGTGATGGCTAGATCAGCGGGGCCTGCGGGCCGTTGGGCCGGGTCAGGCGCTCGTCGGTGATGGCGACCGCGATCGCCGCGACCTCCGCGTTGTCGAGCCGGCGGAAGCCGTCCGCGGTGATCAGCGAGACGATCGGGAAGATCTTGCGGGCGAGGTCCGGGCCGCCGGTGGCGGAGTCGTCGTCGGCCGCGTCGTAGAGCGCCTGGACGACCAGGGTGGCGGCCTGCTCGGCCGTCAGGTCGTCGCGGTAGAGCTTCTTGAGCGAGCCGCGGGCGAAGACCGAGCCCGAGCCGGTGGCGGTGAAGCCGTGCTCCTCGGAGCGCCCGCCGGTGACGTCGTAGTTGAAGATTCGGCCGCGGCCGAGGTCGAGGTCGTAACCGGCGAAGATCGGCACCACCGCGAGGCCCTGCATCGCCATGCCGAGGTTGCCCCGGATCATGGTGGTGAGCCGGTTGGCCTTGCCCTCCAGGGAGAGCACCGCGCCCTCGATCTTCTCGTAGTGCTCCAGTTCCAGCTGGAACAGCCGGACCATCTCGACCGCGAGGCCGGCGGTGCCGGCGATGCCGACGGCGCTGTACTCGTCCGCCGGGAAGACCTTCTCGATGTCACGCTGGGCGATGACGTTGCCCATGGTCGCGCGGCGGTCACCGGCGATCACCACGCCGCCGTCGAAGACCGCGGCCACGATCGTGGTCCCGTGCGGGGCCTCGACCACGGAGCCTTCGGGGAGCCCGCGGTGGCCGGGCAGCAGCTCCGGCCGGTGCTCGGCGAGGAAGTCCAGGAACGAGGAGGACCCCGGGGTCAGGAAGGCAGCCGGTAGACGCCCGGTGCCACGAGTGTTGGCTTCCACACGATTCCTTCCAGGTAGCTTGAAGCGCGCATTGCCCGCACCCTACCCGCCGACGATCATCGTCCAACGCGTGGAGGGGCCGGTGCCGGGACGGCCGGGCGGACGGCGCCGCCCGACCGTCCCGGACGGTCACGACCGTGAATTCCCGATGACCGGGTACGGGCTATTGCCCGCCCTTCTGCACGAATCCCCGGACGAAATCCTCGGCGTTCGACTCGAGCACTTCGTCGATTTCGTCGAGCACCGCGTCGACGTCGTCGCTCAACTTTTCCTGGCGTTCCTTGAGGTCGTCGGAATTCTGGGTTTCCGCGACCTGCTCCTCGACCTCCTCGGAGGAGCGGTTTGCCCGCTGCTGGCCGCCGCCGGTGTCCTTGCTCGCCATTTCCCTCACCCCGCTCGAATCGTCTGGCACGGTTTGGTCGGTCGGTCGTTGCCGGTTGGCACCGACCCTATACACAAGGGGCGACTGCCGCTCCCGGTTTGCCGGTGGTGCTCCCTGTCCAACACCCGCTGCCACCCCGGATGATTCCCATTCGGCGGACGTTCACCCGTGGTGATCGAAAAGTTACCCGCCGGAGAGGACGCGCAGCAGGTCCTCCGCCGTGCGGCAGCGGTCCAGCAGCTCCTTGACGTGGTTGCGGGTGCCGCGCAGCGGCTCCAGGGTGGGCACCCGCTGGAGCGAGTCCCGGCCCGGCAGGTCGAAGATGACCGAGTCCCAGGAGGCCGCCGCGACGTGCTCCGCGTACTGCTCCAGGCAGCGGCCGCGGAAGTACGCCCGGGTGTCCTCCGGGGGCTTGGAGACGGCCCGTTCGACCTCTTCCTCGGTCAGCAGCCGCTCGAACCTGCCGCGGGCCACCAGGCGGTTGTAGAGGCCCTTCTCGGGCCGCACGTCGCTGTACTGGAGGTCCACCAGGTGCAGCCGCGGGTTGTCCCACTCCAGGGCGTCCCGGCTGCGGTAGCCCTCCAGGATCTCCCGCTTGGCGATCCAGTCCAGTTGCCGGGAGAGCGACATCGGGTCGCGCTCCAGCCGCCCGAGGACGTCCTCCCAGCGGGCCAGCACGTCCAGGGTCTGCTCGTCGGCGTCGGTGCCGAAGCGGTCCTCGACGTACTTGCGGGCCAGTTCGAAGTACTCCAGCTGGAGTTGGACGGCGGTGAGCTTGCGCCCGTTGCGCAGGGTGATCAGGTGCTTGAGGGTCGGGTCGTGGGAGACCCGGTGCAGGGTGCGCACCGGTTGGTCGATCGCGAGGTCGGAGGCGATGAAGGAGTCCTCGATCATCGACAGGACCAGCGAGGTGGTGCCCAGCTTGAGGTAGGTGGAGATCTCGGAGAGGTTGGCGTCCCCGATGATCACGTGCAGCCGGCGGTACTTCTCGGCGTCGGCGTGCGGTTCGTCCCGGGTGTTGATGATCGGGCGCTTGAGGGTGGTCTCCAGGCCGACCTCGACCTCGAAGTAGTCCGCCCGCTGGCTGATCTGGAAGCCGTTCGCCGAGCCGTCCTGGCCGATGCCGACCCGGCCGGCGCCGGTGACCACCTGGCGGGAGACGAAGAACGGGGTGAGGTGGCGGACGATGTCGGCGAACGGCGTCGCCCGCTTCATCAGGTAGTTCTCGTGGGTGCCGTAGGAGGCGCCCTTGTTGTCGGTGTTGTTCTTGTACAGGTGGATGTTCTGCCCGTTGGGCAGTTCCAGCGCCCGCAGCGCGGCGGCCGCCATGATCCGCTCGCCGGCCTTGTCCCAGAGCACGGCGTCGCGCGGGTTGGTCACCTCGGGCGAGCTGTACTCGGGGTGCGCGTGGTCCACGTAGAACCGGGCCCCGTTGGTCAGGATGACGTTGGCGAGGCCGATGTCCTCGTCGGTCAGCTGGCTGGCGTCCGCCACCTCGCGCGCGAGGTCGAAGCCCCGCGCGTCGCGCAGCGGGTTCTCCTCCTCGAAGTCCCAGCGGGCCCGCCGTGCCCGGTGCATCGCCGCCGCGTACGCGTTGACGATCTGGGACGAGGTGAGCATGGCGTTGGCGTTGGGGTGCCCGGGCACGGAGATCCCGTACTCGGTCTCGATGCCCATCACGCGCCGTACGGTCATGCGGCCCTCCTTGCCCGGTGCCCCGCCCCCGGCGGGCGGAACACGCTGACGTACCGCTGAACAACACCGGCGCCGGACATCTGCCCGCGGACGGTGGGTCGAGCCTATTTCCGTGCCGTACGGCGGGCCCCGAGACGCGCCGTCCGGCTGCGGGGCCGCGAGGCGCCACAGCCGGACGGGGTGCGTACAGCTCCGGGGACCGTCGCCGGCCCGGACAACCGCGTGCTTACAGGTACTGCCCCGTGTTGGCGACAGTGTCGATCGAGCGGCCGGACTCGGCGCCCTGCTTACCGGTGACCAGCGTGCGGATGAAGACGATCCGCTCGCCCTTCTTGCCGGAGATGCGGGCCCAGTCGTCCGGGTTGGTGGTGTTCGGCAGGTCCTCGTTCTCCTTGAACTCGTCCACGCAGGCGGCGAGCAGGTGGGAGACGCGCAGACCGCGCTGACCGTGGTCGAGGAAGTCCTTGATGGCCATCTTCTTCGCCCGGTCGACGATGTTCTGGATCATGGCGCCGGAGTTGAAGTCCTTGAAGTACAGGACCTCCTTGTCACCGTTGGCGTAGGTGACCTCCAGGAAGCGGTTCTCCTCGGTCTCCGAGTACATCCGCTCCACGACCGACTGGATCATCGCCGCCACCGTGGCCCCGACGGAGCTGTCGTGCTCCTTGAGGTCGTCCGGGTGGAACGGCAGCGAGTCCTTGAGGTACTTGGAGAAGATGTCCTTCGCGGCCTCGGCGTCCGGGCGCTCGATCTTGATCTTGACGTCCAGGCGGCCGGGCCGCAGGATCGCCGGGTCGATCATGTCCTCGCGGTTCGAGGCGCCGATGACGATGACGTTCTCCAGGCCCTCCACGCCGTCGATCTCGGCGAGCAGCTGCGGGACGATGGTGTTCTCCACGTCCGAGCTGACACCGGAACCGCGGGTGCGGAACAGGGACTCCATCTCGTCGAAGAAGACGATGACGGGCGTGCCCTCGCTCGCCTTCTCCCGGGCCCGCTGGAAGACCAGCCGGATCTGCCGCTCGGTCTCGCCCACGTACTTGTTGAGCAGCTCCGGGCCCTTGATGTTGAGGAAGTAGCTCTTCCCCTGGGGGCGGCCGGTGACCTCGGCGACCTTCTTGGCCAGCGAGTTGGCGACCGCCTTGGCGATCAGCGTCTTGCCGCAGCCGGGCGGGCCGTAGAGCAGCACGCCCTTGGGCGGACGCAGCTCGTACTCCTTGAAGAGGTCGGCGTGCAGGTACGGCAGCTCGACCGCGTCGCGGATCAGCTCGATCTGGTTGCTCAGGCCGCCGATCTGGCGGTAGTCGATGTCCGGGACCTCTTCGAGGACCAGCTCCTCGACCTCGGACTTCGGCACCACCTCGTACACGTAGCCGGAGCGGGGCTCCAGCAGCAGTGCGTCCCCCGCCCGGACGGTGATGTCCCGCAGCGGTTCGGCGAGGCGCACCACGCGCTCCTCGTCGGTGTGGCCGATGACCAGGGCGCGCTCGCCGTCCTCGAGGACCTCCTTGAGGGTGACGATCTCGCCGATGCGCTCGAAGGCCATCGCGTCCACGATGTTGAGGGCCTCGTTGAGCATCACTTCCTGGCCGCGCCGCAGTTCGTCGAGGGCGACGTTCGGGCTGACGTTGACGCGGAGCTTGCGACCGCCGGTGAAGATGTCGGCGGTACCGTCCTCGTTCGCCTCGAGGAAGGTGCCGAAACCGGCCGGGGGCTGTGCCAGCCGGTCCACTTCCTCCTTGAGGGCCACGATCTGGTCGCGGGCCTCGCGCAGGGTGGAGGCGAGTCGTTCGTTCTGGGCGGTCACGCCGGCCAGGTTGGTCTGGAGCTCGACGATCCGCTCTTCGAGGATTCTCGAATTGCGCGGCGAGTCGGCGAGCTTGCGGCGCAGTACGGCGATTTCCTGCTCAAGGTACGAGACCTGAGCGGCCTCGTCGGAACCACGAGCGGGCCTGCCGGTGCTGCGGTTGTAGTCGTCATCGTGGGCTGCCACGGTCCTCACCTCCTCCGGGGAGCTGGACGCTTCCAGACCCTACCTGGGACCAGGGGTCCGTAAACCCCTAGATCAAGAAAGATGGAACGGGCGTGTCCGATCTTCGCCCCAGCGTGCTTCCCCTCTGCTAAGGGGATACCCACCGCGCACCACCCAAAGCGGGCCAGATGTATCGTCGGGCGAAGTGATATCCGATCGCGACCGCGGTAGTGGGTCCGATCGTTGTACGAATGGCGGGATTGCCCCCGGAATAGGGGCGACCCGGGACAGAAACGGCAGGGGACCATGTCGGTGACCGAGCAGAACGCGGCAGCGGCCGACGAGCTGGAGGTGTGGATCGACCAGGATCTGTGCACCGGCGACGGCATCTGCGTCCAGTACGCACCGGAGGTCTTCGAGCTGGACATCGACGGACTCGCGTACGTGAAGGGCGAGGACGACGAACTGCGCCAGCAGCCCGGGGAGACCGCCCCGGTGCCGCTGACGCTCCTTCAGGACGTGGTGGACTCGGCGAAGGAGTGCCCCGGCGACTGCATCCACGTGCGCCGGGTCGCCGACCGGGTCGAGGTCTACGGGCCCGACGCCGAATAGGGTTTCGGGCCGCGCGGAGGGTTCAGGTCGCGCTGACCGGGGCGGCGGTCTGGGAGCGTTCCCAGCCGCCGCCCCGGTGCGTCCAGGTGAGGTCGAGTGAGAGGTCGGGGCGGAAGCGCGGCACCTCGTCGCTCGAATACCCCTGCGCGCGGCCGGTGATGGCGCCGTCGGAGCGCACCGTGAGCCGGCTCAGGGTGAGGTTCTCCCGGTCGGTCAGCAGGGTGGCGACCACCACCGGGCGCTGGTCCGGGCCGAAGCCGAGCAGGTAGACGGAGTCCGGCGGGGTGCCGGTGTCGGTGCCGCACTGCGCGGCGACGACCGTACCGGGACGGCCGTCGCCCAGTTCGGCGGGCACGCTGAGCACCGTCCTGACCGGGAACGGGCCGCAGTCCATGGGCAGTTGGGCCTTGGCCGGATCGGGGGCCGCGCCGGCCGCGAGCGCCTTGGGGGCGCCGCCGCGGGCGGGCAGCGGGGTGCCGGTCGCCGGGGAGGCGGCGAGTGCGGCGGCCACCACCGCGCCGCAGCCGGCCAGGGCGAGGGCCCAGTGCCAGGGTGCGGTCCGCGCGTGACCGGGCCGGGTGCGGCCCTGCGGTGTCTGCTGTCCGGCCGTCGCCGTCGTCCCGACCGCGGTCTCCACCCGGCGTCCCCTCCAGAGCTCCAGGAGCGTGTGAGCGAGCATCGTCCCACACGGAGCCTGCGGGCCGGCGGCCGGGGAGCCGAAGGGCGCGCCGGCCGAAAGACGAAGGGGTGGCGCGAGCGCGATGCTCGCACCACCCCTGCTGTTCCGGCCGGGCTCAGCCCAGGTCGGGCTGCTCGGAGTCGGTGTCGCGGGCCGCCTTGCGGGCCGCGGCGCGCTCCTGGAGGGACGGCTCGGGCGCCCCGTTGTCGTAGTCCTCGCCGTAGGCGCCCTTGGCCGGGCGGCGGCGGCGCAGCGGCGGCTCGACGCCGTCCGCCAGGCGGCGGGCGGTGAGCAGGAAGCCGGTGTGGCCGATCATCCGGTGGTCCGGGCGGACGGCCAGGCCCTCCAGGTGCCAGGTGCGGACCATGGTCTCCCAGGCCTGCGGCTCGGTGAAGGTGCCGTGGTCGCGCAGCGCCTCGACGGTCTTGGACATCTGCGTCGTGGTGGCCACGTAGCAGCAGATGAGACCGCCGGGGACGAGCGCCCGGGAGGCGACGTCCAGGCACTCCCAGGGGGCCAGCATGTCGAGGATGACGCGGTCGACGTCGGTCTCGACCAGGTTGTCCTGGAGGTCGCCGACGGTCAGCTTCCACGCCGGGTGCGGGCCGCCGAAGTAGCGCTCCACGTTGCCCTGGGCGATGTCCGCGAAGTCCTGGCGGCGCTCGTAGGAGGCCAGCAGGCCCTGCTCGCCGACGGCGCGCAGCAGGTACGTGCTAAGCGCGCCCGAGCCGACACCCGCCTCGATCACCCGGGCACCGGCGAAGATGTCGGCCATCGCCAGGATCTGCCCCGCGTCCTTGGGGTAGATCACGGCGGCGCCGCGGGGCATGGACAGGACGTAGTCGGGGAGCAGGGGGCGCAGCGCGAGGTACGGGACGTTCCCCGTGGTGCGCACGACCGTGCCTTCAGGAGCGCCGATCAGCTCGTCGTGCGGGAACGCACCCTTGTGGGTGTGGAACTGGTTCCCGGCCTGGAGCGTGAACGTGTAGTGGCGACCCTTGGGGTCGGTCAGCTGGACCTGGTCCCCGACCTGGAAGGGCCCGCGTCGGCGGGCGGCACCGGTCGGTTCGGACATGCGGCCAATCCTAAGGGAAGCGGGGCGTCCCGCCTCACCAGGCCCTGCTCAGCGGCCGGAGACCGCCGCCGTGAGGCGCTGTTCGATGTCGCTGAGCGCGGCCACGCCGTAGACCCGGCCGTCCGCCTCGACCACCAGGTACTCCCCCGCCGGGGTGGCCTGGACGGCCCGCAGCAGGTCCTCGCCGCCGAGGTCGGCGTCCAGTCGCAGCCCGGGTTCGAGGTCGCGGGCGAGCGGGCCGACGACCACCCAGGGGCGGCGGTGCTCCGGTACGGCCCGTACCGCGGACTCCCGGACGATGGCGATCGGCTCGCCCCGGCCGTCCACCACCACGACCGCGCCGGCCTGGGCCTCGCGGGCCCGGCGCATCGCCTCGCCGAGCGGGGTGTCGGCGGTGACCTCGACGGTGCGGCGGGCGAGGTCGCGCAGCCGCAGGGCGGGCAGCGCCTCCTTGAGCCGGGCGTTGCGCAGGCTCCCGGTGGCGCCGTTCCAGATGATCGCGGCCAGCACGGCGGCCAGCACCGCGTCCACCAGGGTGTCGGTGGTGGTGCGCTCGGCGCCGCGGGAGGCGCTGACCAGCGGCAGGCCGAACAGCACCGCGACGGCCAGGCCCCGGCCGATCCAGGCGGCCGCCACGGTGCCGGTCATCGCCCTGCCGGTGATCGCCCAGACCACCGCGCGCAGCATCCGGCCGCCGTCCAGCGGCAGGCCGGGCAGCAGGTTGAAGGCGGCGACCACCAGGTTGGAGACCATCAGGCCGGTCAGCAGCACCCCGGGCACGCTGGACAGTTCGACGGCGCGCAGCGCGAGGTAGAAGACCCCGCCGAGCACCAGCGACAGCAGCGGGCCGACGAAGGCCAGCCAGAACTCGCGCCAGGGGCTCCCGGCCTCGTTCTCGATCTCGGAGACGCCGCCGAAGAACTGCAGCTGGATCCGCCGCACCCCGAGCCGGTAGCGCAGCGCGACCAGGGTGTGGGCGAGTTCGTGCACCAGGACGGAGGCGTAGAAGGCGACCGCGAAGAAGAACGCGAGCAGGTAGCGCTCACCGCTGCCGAGTTCGGGCAGCACGTCGCCGAGCTGCCCGCCGAACACCCAGGTGATCAGCGCGGCGATGACGAACCAGGACGGGGTGACGTAGATGGGCACGCCGAAGGGCCGCCCCATCAGGAGGCCGCCGCCGTGCTCCGGCGGGCGCCCCTCGGGGCGTCCGCCGTCCTGCGGTGGCTGGTCGGAGGTCTGCTGCCCCCTGGTGTCGCTCACCGTGATCCCTTCGGTCGTCCGCCGTCGTGCCCCGGTGCGCCCACGCTACGTGATCGCGGCCACCCGGCGGCGCGCGCCCCTCTGCCAGGCTTCATACCCACTGGACCGGCCCCGGACCGGACCGGCCCCCGGCCGACTGCCGGGAAGGGGCAGCGCGGCAGCCCGGTGGCAGCGGGATGACGGCAAAGGGCAATAGGGTCGTAGCCATGCAGCAGACCGACACCAGCAGCGCCGCCGGGGCTCCGGCGCGCCCGGCGGCGCCCCCGACCGGGCTGTCCCCGTCCCGTGCGGGGGACTTCCTCACCTGTCCCCTGCTGTACCGGCTGCGGGTGATCGACCGGCTGCCCGAGCCGCCGAGCCCGGCGGCGACCCGGGGCACGCTGGTGCACGCGGTGCTGGAGCGGCTGTTCGACAGCCCGGCGGCCGAGCGGACGCCGGAGCGGGCGCTGGGCCTGCTGCGCCCGCAGTGGGAGCGGCTGCTGGGCGAGCGCCCGGAGCTGGGCTCGCTGTTCCCGGACGACCCGGACGGCGCGGCGCTGACCGGCTGGCTGGCGGACGCCGAGAAGCTGGTCGGCCAGTGGTTCCGGCTGGAGGACCCGACCCGGCTGCACCCGGTGGAGCGCGAGCTGTACGTGGAGACGGCCCTGGAGTCGGGGCTGCTGCTGCGCGGCTACATCGACCGGGTGGACGTCGCCCCCACCGGTGAGGTCCGGCTGGTGGACTACAAGACCGGCCGGGCGCCCTCGCGGGACTTCGAGGGCAAGGCGATGTTCCAGATGAAGTTCTACGCACTGGTGGTGTGGCGCTGGAAGGGCGTGATCCCCAAGCGCCTCCAGCTGGTCTACCTGGGCGGCGGCGGGGACGTGGTCAGCTACGACCCGGACGAGGCCGACCTGCTCGCGGTGGAGCGCAAGCTGCAGGCCCTGTGGGAGCGGATCGCGCAGGCGGTGGCCACCGGGGACTTCCCGGCCACCCGCAACCGGCTCTGCGACTGGTGCGACCACCGGGCCAGCTGCCCGGAGTTCGGCGGCACCCCGCCGCCGTACCCGCTGCCGGTGCCGCCGGCCCGCACCGCGGACGGGCCGGCCCGTACGTCGGACGAGAGCGATCCCACGGGGGATCCGATGAGCAAGGAGTCCTAGTGACGATCCGAGTGCTGCTGGTCGACGACCAGCCGCTGCTGCGCACCGGTTTCCGGATGATCCTGGAGGCCGAGTCGGACCTCGTGGTGGTCGGCGAGGCCGGTGACGGTCAGCAGGCGCTGGACCAGGTCCGGGCGCTGCAGCCCGACGTGGTGCTGATGGACATCCGGATGCCGCGGATGGACGGCGTCGAGGCGACCCGCCGGATCGCCGGCCCGGGTCGGGACGGCCCGGCCAAGGTGCTGGTGCTGACCACCTTCGACCTGGACGAGTACGTGGTGGAGGCGCTGCGCGCCGGCGCCAGCGGCTTCCTGCTCAAGGACGTCCCGGCGGAGGAGCTGGTGCAGGCGATCCGGGTCGTCGCGGACGGCGCGGCGATGCTGGCCCCGAGCATCACCCGCCGACTGCTGGACATGTACGCCACCAAGCTGCCCTCGGGCGAGGAGGCGCCGCCGCAGGCGCTGAGCGCGCTGACCGAGCGGGAGTTGGAGGTGTTGAAGCTGGTGGCGCGCGGGCTGTCGAACGCGGAGATCGCGGCCGAGCTGTTCGTCAGCGAGACGACCGTGAAGACCCACGTCGGCCATGTGCTGACCAAGCTCCAGCTGCGCGACCGGGTGCAGGCGGCGGTGTACGCCTACGAGAGCGGTCTGGTGCGGCCGGGCGCGCTGTAGCCCGGGGAGCACGACGGCGGCCCGCCCGCTCCGCCCCGGGACACCGGGGGGAGCGGGCGGGCCGCCGTGCGTCGCGCGCTACTTGCCGCTGCGGCTGATCTCCCAGAAGCGGAAGAAGCCGGTGGTGTCGACGGTGGACTCGACGCCGGTGATGTTGGCACGGGCCGCGTAGAAGGCCTTGTTCTGGTACAGCGGGATCAGCGGCACGCTCTCCGCGACGATCTGCTGGATCTGCGCGTAGGAGGCCGAGGCGGCGCTGCGGTCGGCCTGCTTGAGGCCGTCCGGGATCAGCTTCTGGCTGATCTTCGGGTCGTCCCAGCCGGTGTGGTAGGTGCCGCCGTCGACCAGCAGCGGGGCGATGTAGTTGTCCGGGTCCGGGTAGTCGGCGAACCAACCGACGATGTACGCCTGGTACTTGCCCTCGTTCCAGCCCTTCTTGAAGGCTTCCCAGTCGGGCTCCTGCTGGACCGTCACCTGGAACAGGCCGCCGGTCTCCAGCTGCTTCTTCAAGGTGTCGGCCTCGCCGTTGCCGGCCCGCGAGCGGGACCAGGTGAGGGTGAGCTTGACCGGGGTCTGGACCTTGTTGTCGACCAGGGCCTTCTTGGCCTTGGCGACGTCCTGGTCGCCCCAGCGGTCGAAGAAGGCGGTGGTGTGGCCGGTGACGCCGGCCGGGACCATCGCGTACAGCGGCTGGACGGTGCGGGCGAAGACGTCGCGGGCGAGCGCCTTGCGGTCGAGCAGCGCGGCGGCGGCCTGGCGGACGCCGACGTTGCTCATCACCGGGTCCTTGGTGTTGAAGACCAGCGAGCGGGTGTCGTTGCTGTCGCCCTCGACGACCTGGAGGTCGGTCTTGCCGCCCTGCTGGTCGGAGCGGATCTGGGCGGCGGTGTTGGGCTCCAGGCTGTTGTCGGTGACGTCGACGTCGCCCTTGTCCAGCGCGGCCTTGAGGTCGGCGGGCTTGTCGAAGTACCGGACGGTGAACTTGTTGTTCCGCAGCTTGGCGTCGCCGCTGTACTTGTCGTTGGGGACCAGGACGACCTTGCCCAGCTGCTTGCCGTCGGCCATGCCCTCGACCGAGTCCACGCGGTAGGGGCCGGAGCCGACCTGCTTGTCGTTGGGCAGCGCCTTGTCGGCCGGGTAGACCTGGTGGTCGACGATGGCGCCGGCCGGGGAGGCCAGCTTGGCCGGCAGGGTGGCGTCGGGGGCGGCCAGGTGGAAGACCACCTCATTGGCACCCTTGGCCTCCACGCTCTTGATCGAGGAGAGCAGGCCGGCCGGGCCGTTCGGGTCGTTGATCTTCTTGGTCCGCTGGATCGAGAACACCACGTCCTCGGCGGTCAGCGGGTGGCCGTTGGAGAACTTCAACCCGGGCCGCAGGGTGCAGTGGTACTCGGTGGCCTCGCCGCCGGAGAAGTCGCAGGACTGCGCGGCGTCCGGGGAGGGCGTGCTGGCCGCGGCCGGGAAGGTGAGCAGCGACTGGAAGGCGTTGCGCAGCACCAGCCAGGAGCCGGAGTCGTAGACCACCGCGGGGTCCAGGGTGCCGGTCAGCTGGACGGTCCCCATGGTGATCGCCTTGCCGCCGCTGTCCCCCTTGACGGCGTCGGTGACCGATCCGCAACCGGCCACCGTCACGGCGACCAGACCGGCGCAGCCGAGTGCTGCCAGGCGTTCAGCTGAAGTCTTCACGGGAGCGTCCTTCGGGGGTGTCGCGAACCCGAGTAGCGTGCCATATCGAACACGCACGACCGATACCCGTGCAGATGACGTTTGGGACACGGTCGTTGAGGGCATCACGGCGCGCCCGACGAGTTGTCAGCCATTGCCCGTTTTCTCCCCCGGAGATCCCCGGCCGGGGCGCTTACCGGCGAGTAGACCCCGGCCGCAATGAGATGACAATCACACCCGCGAAGCGACCAGCGACCGCAGCAGTTCGAGATCGACCTGCTCCAGCGACGGCACCACCAGCCGCCCGGGAGCCGCCTCGATCGGCGCCACCGAGGGCACCGCGATCACCGGACAGCCCGCCGCCTCGCCCGCCCGCACCCCGGTCGGGGTGTCCTCGACGACCACGCAGCGGGCCGGCTCCGCGCCCAGCCGGCGGGCCGCCTCCAGGTACGGGTCGGGGAACGGCTTGGTGCGCGGCAGCTCGTCCCCGCCGATGGTGAAGGCGAACCGCTCGGCGCCCAGCGAGCGCAGCACGATGTCGATCACGTGCCGGTGCGAGGCGGACACCAGCGCGGCCGGAACGCCGTACGCGGCAAGGGTGTTGAGCAGCCGCTCGGCCCCCGGCATCAGCGGCACCCCGCCGGCCAGCAGGTCGACGAAGCGCTGGTTGACCAGCGCCCCCAGGTCGGCCGGGGCGATGTCCACCCCGGTGCGGGCGACCAGGTACTCCATCACCCGGGTCATCGGCCCGCCCACGACGTGCGCCCGGTCCTGCTCGTCCAGCCGGTGGCCCAGCTCGGCGAAGAGCGTCACCTCGGCCTGCCACCAGAAGTCCTCGGTGTCCACCAGCGTGCCGTCCATGTCCAGCAGCACCGCCTGGAGGCCGGGCTCGCGCCCGAGGTCGAGCGCCGGGGCGGCGGTGGAGCTGGTCGTCATGGCAAGTCCTTCCGGCTGCGCCCAGGACGGTCCCGGGGATGACACGGGCCGGCCCGCTGGTCAGCGGACCGGCCCGTTCAGGATCATCCAGGATACGCCCGCTTCGCCCGGAAAGAGCGAACGGAGAGGGACGTACGGATTACCGCGCGTTGAAGTACTTCGCCTCGGGGTGGTGGATCACGATCGCGTCGGTGGACTGCTCGGGGTGGAGCTGGAACTCCTCGGAGAGCACCACGCCGATCCGCTCCGGCTTGAGCAGCTCGGCGATCTTGGCGCGGTCCTCCAGCTCGGGGCAGGCCCCGTAGCCGAGCGAGAAGCGGGCACCCCGGTACTTGAGCGCGAACATGTCCTTGACGTCCTGCGGGTCCTCGCCGGAGAAGCCCAGCTCGAAGCGGACCCGGGCGTGCCAGAACTCCGCCAGCGCCTCGGCCAGCTGCACCGAGAGGCCGTGCAGCTCCAGGTAGTCGCGGTAGGAGTTCCCGGCGAACAGCTCGTTGGCCGCCTCCGAGATCCGGTTGCCCATGGTGACCACCTGGAGGCCGACCACGTCCCGCTCGCCGGACTCCTCCGGGCGGAAGAAGTCCGCCAGGCAGAGCCGGCGGCCGCGCCGCTGGCGGGGGAAGGTGAAGCGGGTCCGCTCGGTGCCGTCCTCGTGGAAGACGATCAGGTCGTCGCCCTTGGAGTTGGCCGGGTAGTAGCCGTAGACCACGGCCGCCTCCAGCCAGCCCTCGGTCTGCAGCCGGTCCAGCCAGCCCCGCAGCCGGGGCCGGCCCTCGGTCTCCACCAGCTCCTCGTAGGACGGGCCGTCGCCGTTGCGCGCGGCCTTGAGGCCCCACTGGCCCTTGAACAGCGCGTCCTCGTCCAGCCAGGAGGCGTAGTCGGCGAAGGGGATGCCCTTGACGATCCGGTCGCCCCAGAACGGCGGGGCGGGCAGCGCGTTGTCCAGCGCGACGTCGGAGCGGATCTGGCCGAGGTTGACCTCGGGCTCCGGCTCCGCCACCTCGACCCTGGCGTGCCGGCGCTGCTTGAGCTCCGGCAGGGTCGCGCCGGGCACGCCGCGCTTGACCGCGATCAGCGCGTCCATCAGCCGCAGGCCCTCGAAGGCGTCCCGGGCGTAGCGGACCTCGCCCTCGTAGATCTCGTGCAGGTCCTGCTCCACGTAGGCCCGGGTCAGGGCGGCGCCGCCGAGGATCACCGGGAAGCTCGCGGCCAGCTTGCGCTGGTTCAGCTCCTCCAGGTTCTCCTTCATGATCACGGTGGACTTCACCAGCAGCCCGGACATCCCGATCACGTCCGCGCGGTGCTCCTGCGCGGCGTCCAGGATCGCCGAAACCGGCTGCTTGATGCCCAGGTTGACCACGTTGTAGCCGTTGTTGGACAGGATGATGTCGACCAGGTTCTTGCCGATGTCGTGGACGTCGCCCTTGACGGTGGCCAGCACGATGGTGCCCTTGCCCTCGTCGTCGGACTTCTCCATGTGCGGCTCCAGGTGGGCCACCGCGGTCTTCATCACCTCGGCGGACTGGAGCACGAACGGCAGCTGCATCTGGCCGGAGCCGAACAGCTCGCCGACCACCTTCATGCCGGCCAGCAGCGTGCTGTTGACGATGTCCAGCGCCGGACGCTCCGTCAGCGCCTCGTCCAGATCGGCCTCCAGGCCGTTGCGCTCGCCGTCGATGATCCGGCGCTGCAGCCGCTCCTCCAGCGGGAGGGCGGCCAGTTCCTCGGCCTTGGAGGCCCTGACCGACGCCGAGGAGACGCCCTCGAAGAGCTGGAGCAGCTTCTGCAGCGGGTCGTAGCCCTCGCTGCGGCGGTCGTAGACCAGGTCGAGCGCGACCTCGCGCTGGTCCTCGGGGATCCGGGCCATCGGCAGGATCTTGGAGGCGTGCACGATCGCCGAGTCCAGTCCGGCCTCGACGCACTCGTTCAGGAAGACCGAGTTGATCACCACGCGGGCGGCCGGGCTGAGGCCGAAGGAGATGTTGGACAGGCCCAGGGTGGTCTGCACGTCCGGGTGGCGGCGCTTGAGCTCGCGGATCGCCTCGATGGTCTCGATGCCGTCCCGGCGGGACTCCTCCTGACCGGTGCCCAGGGTGAAGGCCAGGCAGTCGACCAGGATCGAGCCCTCGTCGATGCCGTACTCGGTGGTGAGCTGCGCGATCAGCCGCTCGGCGATGGCGACCTTGGTCTCGGCGGTGCGGGCCTGGCCCTGCTCGTCGATGGTCAGCGCGATCAGGCCGGCGCCGTGCTCGCGGGCCAGCGAAGCGATCCGGCCGAACCGGGTGTCCGGGCCGTCGCCGTCCTCGTAGTTGACCGAGTTGAGCAGCGCGCGGCCGCCGAGCGCCTCCAGACCGGCCCGCAGCACGTCCGGCTCGGTGGAGTCCAGCACGATCGGCAGGGTCGACGCGGTGGCCAGCCGGCCGGCGATCTCCTTCATGTCGGCGACACCGTCGCGGCCGACGTAGTCGACGCACAGGTCCAGCAGGTGGGAGCCGTCCCGGATCTGGTCCCGGGCGATCTCCACGCAGGCCTGCCAGTCGCCCGCCAGCATCGACTCGCGGAACTTCTTCGAGCCGTTGGCGTTGGTGCGCTCACCGATCGCCAGGTACGAGGTGTCCTGGCGGAACGGCACCGCCTGGTACAGCGAGGAGGCCGAGGGCTCGGGCTGCGGCTCGCGGCGCACGACCGGACGGCCCTGGACCTTCTCCACCACCTGGCGCAGGTGCTCGGGGGTGGTGCCGCAGCAGCCGCCGACCAGCGAGAGGCCGTACTCCCGGGTGAACACGTCGTGGGCGTCGGCCAGTTCGGCCGGGGAGAGCGGGTAGTGGGCGCCGTCCTTGCCGAGCACCGGCAGGCCCGCGTTCGGCATGCACGACAGGCCGATCGTCGCGTTCTTGGCCAGGTAGCGCAGGTGCTCGCTCATCTCGGCCGGGCCGGTGGCGCAGTTGAGGCCGATGTAGTCGACGCCGAGCGGCTCCAGCGCGGTGAGCGCGGCACCGATCTCGGAGCCGAGCAGCATGGTGCCGGTGGTCTCCACCGTCACCTGCACCAGCACCGGGAGGTCCAGTCCGGCCTCGGCCAGGGCGCGCTTGGAGCCGAGGATCGCGGCCTTGGTCTGCAGCAGGTCCTGGCTGGTCTCCACCAGCAGCGCGTCGGCGCCGCCGGCGATCAGACCGGCCGCGTTCTTCTGGAAGCCGTCCCGCAGCGTCTCGTACGGGGCGTGGCCGAGGGTCGGCAGCTTGGTGCCGGGGCCGATCGAGCCGAGCACCCAGCGGGTGCGGCCGTCGGCGGCGTGGGCGTCGGCAACCTCGCGGGCGATCCGGGCGCCGGCCTCGGACAGCTCGAAGATGCGCTCGGCGATCTCGTACTCGCCCAGGGCGGAGAAGTTGGCGCCGAAGGTGTTGGTCTCCACGCAGTCCACGCCCACCGCGAAGTAGGCCTCGTGGACGGAGCGGACGATGTCCGGCCGGGTGACGTTGAGGACCTCGTTGCAGCCCTCCAGGTTCTGGAAGTCCTCCAGCGTCGGGTCCTGGGCCTGGAGCATGGTGCCCATCGCACCGTCGGCCACTACCACCCGGGTGGCGAGCGCTTCACGCAGCGCGTTCGCGCGGCTCTGCTGAGTGATGGACGGGTTGGCTGCAGTGGCCATGGGGCGTCTCCCTGGTGCGACGGCTGTCGGCTTTGCGAGCCCGCTTGCTCGGGCCCGCACGTGGCCAGGGTATCCGGCCCACGGCCCGGCCTGCGGGTGCATTCCGTATCCTGAGCGCTCGACCGCGAGGGGAGAGCGATCGTATGACCCGGTTCGGGACCGTTGCGCGGCGGATCGGGCGTGCCCTGGGGGCCCCGCTGCGCCGCTGGAGAGGCCTGCCGTGGTGGGGCCGCGCCCTGGTGGCGCTGGGGCTGGCGGCGGCCGTGCCGGTCGCCGCGCTGGGCTCGCTGTTCATCGCGATCCGGCTGCACTACTCGGGTGAACCGGCCGCCGAGGCCCGCAGCCGCGGCCGGGACGCCGTCTGGCTCGGCCACGCCTGGGTGGACGGCCGCAAGACCGACGCCGACGTCGCCGCGCTGGCCCGGCAGCTGGCCGGCACCGGCGTGCGCGACCTGTACGTCCACACCGGGCCGCTGGAGCACGACGGCTCGCTGCCGCCCGCCGTCCACCCGAAGGCCCGCTGGTTCACCGAGGCCGCCCACCGGGCACTGCCGGGGGTGCGGCTGCAGGGCTGGCTGGGGGACGAGGTCAAGCCCGAGCGGGACGCGCTGGACCTCGACGACGCGCCCACCCGGGAGCGGGTCGCCGCCTCCACGGTCCAGGTGCTGGACCAGGGCTTCGACGGGGTGCACTTCGACATGGAGCCGATCCGCCCCGGCTCGGCCGGCTGGCTCGCCCTGCTCGACCTGGTCCACCCGGTGACAGCCGCCCGCGGCGCGAAGCTGTCGGTGGCGGCCCCGCAGATCGACCCCGTCCCCGGCCTGCACACGGCCGGCATCCTGCTCACCGACCACGGCAAGTGGTGGGACCAGGCGTACTTCCGGGAGACCGCCCGCCGGGTCGACCAGATCGCGGTGATGACCTACGACACCTCGATGCCGACGGAGCCGCTGTACGGCGGCTACGTCGCCCGGCAGACCGAGCTGGCCCTGGCGGCCACCCCGCCGCAGGTCGACCTCCTGATCGGCCTGCCGTTCTTCTGGGACGACAAGTGGGGCCACTGGGGCGACGCGGAGACCGTCCCGGCGGCCGTCCGGGGCGTCCGCCTCGGCCTGGGCCGGGAGGACCCGCGGCGGGCCAACTTCGGGGTCGCGCTGTACGTGGACTTCGCCGCGACGCCGGAGAACTGGGCGGCGTACCGGCGCGGCTGGGTGGACCCCTCCTAGGCTCCGCCCTGCTCGGGCCGGCTCAGGCCGCCATCCGGTGGGCCAGGGCGCCCAGGTAGCGGTGCACGGTGGCGTCCTCGCCGGAGAGGTAGTGCGCGACGGCCCGGTACAGCGGCTTGCGGACCTCGCCGTGCTCGGTGACGGTCAGCGAGCAGCCGGGCCCGGCCGGGGTGAGCCGGTACGTCCAGGTGCCGCCGTAGGGCAGGTCCGGGTCGGCGATGCCGGTCACCAGGCGGTGCGGGGCCTCGCTGGCCACCACCTCGTAGGTGGTGTGCCCGTGCCGGTCGTACTCGCGCCAGCGCGGGCGCCCGCCGGCCCCGGCGGGCAGCCGTTCGACGTGGGTGAGGCCCGGACGCCAGGCCGGGTAGAGGTCGATGTCGGTCAGCACCTCCCAGACCGCGCCGGGCGACTGGGCGAGTTCCAACCCGCCCTCGGTCACGTGCTCCACCGGCAGCCGGCGCCCGGCCCGGTCCACCGCCAGCAGCGCGGTCCCGGCGAGCGCCGCCGCGCCCGCACCCGCGCCGATCCACAGCCATCGGTTCATCGGTCGGCCCCTTCCGCCCGCCCCGCCCCCATCATCGCGCCGCGGCGCCCGGCCCGCTCCCCGTGGCGCAGCGTCGCCGGTCAGGCACCGTGCGTCCGCCCCGGGCCGCCTGACGCCGCATCAGCCGCCGAGGGCCGGATATCCGCTGGATCGGGGCGGTCCGCTCCCCCAGACTGTCCCGGTGCCCGGCCGCCATGCGCATCAAAGCCCGTAGGCTGGGCAGGTAGGGACCGTGGAGCGAGCCGTTCCACGGGAGACGAGAGGTTCGACAGGCGGCAGCCGGCCCGTCGTTGCCCCGGCAGGCCAGCCGGGGCGGTGCCGGTCCGACCGCCGACCGGAGGGAGACGCTGGGTGATCGAGCTGGAAGATGTTCCCGAGTTGATCGACCCGGTGATGGTCTGCGCCTTCGAGGGGTGGAACGACGCGGGCGACGCCGCCTCCGCGGCCCTGGCCCACCTGGACGAGACCTGGGGCGGCAAGGTGATCGCCGCCCTGGACGCCGAGGACTACTACGACTTCCAGGTCAACCGTCCGACGGTCTGGCTGGACGGCGGTGTCCGCCGGATCACCTGGCCGACCACCCGGCTGTCGGTGGTCCGGGTGACCGAGCCGGTGACCAGGGACGTGGTGCTGGTCCGCGGGATCGAGCCCAGCATGCGCTGGCGCTCGTTCTGCAACGAGCTGCTGGGCTTCGCGCACGAGCTGGGCGTCGAACTGGTGGTGATCCTGGGCGCGCTGCTCGGCGACACCCCGCACAGCCGGCCGGTGCCGGTCAGCGGGGTCACGTCCGACCCGGACCTGGCCCGCCGGCTGGACCTGGAGGAGAGCCGCTACGAGGGCCCGACCGGGATCGTCGGGGTGCTCCAGGAGGCGTGCACCCACGCCGGGGTGCCGGCCGTGACGCTGTGGGCCGCGGTGCCGCACTACGTGGCGCAGCCGCCCAACCCCAAGGCCACGCTGGCGCTGCTCAACAAGCTGGAGGACCTGCTGGACCTGCGCATCCCGCCGGGCGAGCTGGGCGAGGACGCCCGGGCCTGGCAGCTGGGCGTGGACCAGCTGGCCGCCGAGGACAGCGAGGTCGCCGAGTACGTCCAGCAGCTGGAGGAGGCGCAGGACACGGCGGAGCTGCCGGAGGCCTCCGGGGACGCCATCGCGCGCGAGTTCGAGCGCTACCTGCGCCGCCGGGAGAACGTCGGCCCGACCGGCGAGAAGCCGGTGTCCGGGCACGCGACGGCCGAGCGGCCGGCCGAGCCGGAGGGGCCGGGCACGACCCGGGAGAGCCAGGAGGGGGCCGAGGACGAGTAGTCCTCGCCGGCCCCGCCGCGGCCCGCCGGGCCGGGTACGCCGAAGGGGCGCCGGGACTTCTCGTCCCGGCGCCCCTTCGGCGTTCTCAAGGCGTCGGCCTCACAGCGCGACGCCGAGCAGGGCGTCCACGGTGCGGCTCACCAGGCCGGGGGCGCCGATGTCGGTGCCGCCCTCGGTCTCCTGCTGCGCGGCCCACCGGTCGACGGCGGCCAGCGCGGCGGGCGCGTCCAGGTCGTTCGCCAGCGCGGTGCGGACCTCGGCGAGCAGCTGCTCGGCGGCCGGGCCGTCCGGCCGGGAGACGGCGGCCCGCCAGCGGGCGAGGCGCTCGACGGCCTCGTCCAGGACGGCCTTGGTCCACTCCCAGTCCTCGCGGTACTGGTGGGAGAGCAGCGCCAGGCGGATCGCCGCCGGGTCGACGCCCTCGCGGCGCAGGGCCGAGACGAAGACCAGGTTGCCGCGGGACTTGGACATCTTCTGGCCGTCCAGCCCGACCATCCCGGCGTGCACGTACGCCTTGGCGTACGGGTGGGAGCCGGTGGCGCTGTGGGCGTGCGCGGCGCCCATCTCGTGGTGCGGGAAGGACAGGTCGCTGCCGCCGCCCTGGATGTCGAAGCCCATGCCCAGGTACTGCAGGGCGATGGCCACGCACTCGATGTGCCAGCCGGGGCGGCCGTGGCCGAGCTCGGTGTCCCAGGCGGGCTCGCCCGGGCGGGCGGCCAGCCAGAGCAGGGCGTCCAGCGGGTTGCGCTTGCCGGCGCGGTCCGGGTCGCCGCCGCGCTCGGCGAAGACCGGGCGCATGGCCTCGCGGGTGAGCCCGGAGACCTCGCCGAAGTGCGGGTCGGCGTCGACCGAGTAGTAGATGTCCCCGTCGACCCGGTAGGCGGCGCCGGAGGCCAGCAGCTTCTGGACGATCGGGACGATCCACGGGATCGACTCGACGGCGCCCACGTAGTGGGCCGGCGGGAGCAGCCGCAGGGCCGTCATGTCCTCGCGGAACAGGGCGGTCTCGCGCTCGGCGAGGGCCACCCAGTCCTGACCGGTCTCGACGGCGCGCTGGAGCAGCGGGTCGTCCACGTCGGTCACGTTCTGGACGTAGAGGACGTCGTGGCCGGCGTCCCTCCAGACCCGCTGCACCAGGTCGAAGGCGTTGTAGGTGGCGGCGTGGCCCATGTGGGTCGCGTCGTAGGGGGTGATGCCGCAGACGTAGATCCGGGCGGTGCCGTCCTGCGGCACGACCTCGCGGACCGTGCCCGCTGCGGTGTCGAAGATGTGGAGGGGGAGCCCCTGACCAGGCAGGGCGGGAACCTCGGAGGCGGGCCAGGCATGCATGGGATCGACCTTAACCTTGAGAACATTTGAAAGCCTAACCAGTAACGAAGATCGACTGGATTAGCTTCCTGTCGTTGCCCGGTCACCCTGCGACTGGTCCGGCGCGTTCCCTTTCGGACCGGTGATTCGGTCCGATCGTTTCCGGACACGGGTGAGCGCCCGGTCGGCCCTGCCGCCGACCGGGCGCCCGGCTCCTCGGGGGAGCGGCCGGAGCCGCTACGACCGCTGCCAGAGGGCCGGCACGTTCGGCGGCTCCCAGCCCACCAGGGCGGTGTGCGCCTGGAGGCAGACGTAGGAGGCGCCGGAGTAGGTGACACGGTCGCCCGCGTTGTACGCCCGGCCGGCCGCCCAGCTGCCGCTCGGCGGTGTGGTGGGCCCGCCGGTCGGGGTGGCCGTCGGGGTTCCGGTCGGGGTGGCGGTGGCCGTCGGGCTCGGCGTGCCCGGGGTCTGCGGCACGTCCAGCACGAAGTCGAAGGTGGCGTTCTCGCCGGATCCGTTCTGCTGGACGTTCATCAGCAGCCGGGCGTCGTAGATGGTGTCGGTGTTGTTGCGCGGCTCGCCCGGGAAGTACAGCTGGGTGGTCAGGATCGGCCGGCCGGGGGCCTGGAGCTTGACGTGCAGGTGCCGGGTGCGGCCCGGGTAGAGGCCCGGGACGACGGTGTCCAGCTTGTAGGCGCCGTTGGCGTCGGTGAACTGGTGGCCGCGGAAGGTGTAGCCGACGTTGTCGTAGTTCCCGCCGTCGTCGGCCTGCCAGAAGTCCAGCAGGACGCCGGGGACGGGCCGGCAGGCGCGGCCGAAGACGTAGCCGCTGACGGTCAGCCGGGTGCCCGGGCCGTCGTTCACCATCGAGCTGCGCAGCGGGGAGTTGGGCTTGAAGTACGGGCCCTCGATCTGCTCGACTGTCGGGTCGTCCCCGTCGTGGCACTCGGGGGTCAGGCCGGGGATGCGGCCGGCACCGACCTTGTCGCGGGCCAGGGCGACCCCGCCGCCGACGAGCAGCGGTGCGGCCCCGAGCGCGGCGGCGG
Source organism: Kitasatospora sp. NPDC001309 (assembly GCF_042896295.1). Taxonomy (NCBI): domain Bacteria; kingdom Bacillati; phylum Actinomycetota; class Actinomycetes; order Kitasatosporales; family Streptomycetaceae; genus Kitasatospora; species Kitasatospora sp. NPDC001309. The sequence goes on from NZ_JBIAXC010000045.1 coordinate 70,407, forward strand.
CCTTCAGGACGGTCTTGCGGCTGATCATGCCGTCGGACGGGGGCATGCGCCGTCTCCTTCCGGTGGATCCTTCGTGGGGGGGGAGGTGGGGGGCGGCCCTTGCCATGGTGGGGGCATGACAAGGGCCGAACCGGCCGCCGTCCGCGCGCTGGCCCGGCCGCCGGTGGCCAGTAGGAACGTTACGGACCGTCCGGTGCGACGGCGATGGACATGATCCGGGGATCGTGGTGATTTCCGTCGACCCTGCCCCGGAACTCCCCCGGGGTCATCCCGGTCTCCCGCCGGAAGAAGCGGCAGAAGTACGCCGGGTCCGCGAAACCGGCCTCCTTGGCGACCTGGCGGATCGTCAGATCGGTGCAGGCGAGCAGCCGTTTGGCCTCCAGGGTCTGCTGCCGGCGGATCAATCCGCCCGGGGTGCGGCCGGTGGCCTGCTTGACCAGGGTCTGCAGGTGCCCCGGAGAGACCCCGAGTTCCTGGGCGGTGGAGGCCACCGAGTGCCGCACCCCGCCCGGCTTGGCGATCAACCGGGTGAAGGCGGCCGCCAGTTCGGCCGGCCGGGTGGGCACCGCGGGCCGGTCGTCCGGGGTGCAGGCGCGCAGCGCCCGGACGATCAGGATGTGCAGGCTGGCCCGCAGCACGCCCTGGTAGCCGGGCGCCCTGGTCCGGTACTCCTGCTCCATGTCGGCGAGCAACCGGGCGATGGGGCCGGCCTGTTCGCCGAGCGCGATGCCGGGGCGGGCGGCCAGCGCGCGCAGCGCGGCGAGGTCCTGGGGGTGCCCCAGCAGGAAGTCCTCGTTGAACAGGACGACCCGGCCGGTGAGCTCCTCGGCGTCCGCCCAGTGGTGCACCTGGCCGGGCGTGATCACGCACAACTGCGGTGGCGCCAGCGCCCGGTGGACCAGGTCCAGGACGTGGGCGCCGTGGCCGCCGGTGACCATGACGATCTCGTGGAACGAGTGCCGGTGGGGGAAGTTGGCACGGGAGAGCGGGCCGATCGCGTCGAAACTTCCGATCGCGAAGGGCAGCACGTGGGGCAGTGGGACCTGCAGGCGGTGCAACGGCAGGTCCGGCGCGGGGCGGGGGGTGGGGGTGGTCCGTCGCACGTCCATCGGAGCAGTGTGCGACCTGTTCCGGCGACAGGTCCAGACCACCGGCCGGTAACCCCGGCGGAACCCCCGCTCCACCCGACGGAACCCGCGCTACGCCGGTGGAACAAGCGCTACACCGGCGGCCAGGGGATCGCGGGCCAGTCCGCGGAGGGCAGCGGGTGCTTGCCCGAACCGAGCAACCCGGCCACCCGGGCGCGGGTGGCGTCCAGTTCGGCGGCGGTCAGGTGCGGCGCCAGCCGCTCGGCCAACGCCCCCTCCAACTGCTCGGCCAGCCCGGCCAGCACCTCCAGCGCCTCGGCGGGCAGCGGGTCGCCCGCCCAGCCCCAGAGCAGGGTGCGCAGCTTGCCCTCGGTGTTGAAGGTGACGCCGTGGTCGATGCCGTACACCCGGCCGTCGGCGGCCGGGATCAGGTGGCCGCCCTTGCGGTCGGCGTTGTTGAGCACCGCGTCCAGCACCGCGAGCCGGCGCAGCCGCCGGTCGTCGTGGTGCACCAGCAGCGCGGTGCGGCCGCCCTCGACCTCGGCCCGGACGATCGGCAGCCAGCCCTCCTCCGGGCCGGCCGGGTCCTGCAGCGCCAGCAGCGGCTCGGCCTCCGGGTCGGGCTCGACCCACAGCTGCACCATGCCCGGCCCGTGCGGGCCGTCGCGCAGCACGGTCGGCGGGATCAGCTCCCAGCCGGTCGCCGCGGACAGCTCATACGCGGCGAGCTCGCGGCCGGCCAGGGTGCCGTCCGGGAAGTCCCACAGCGGGCGCTCGCCCGCCACCGGCTTGTAGACGGCCTGGGCGCTCAGCCCGTCGTGCTCGACGGTGCAGTACAGCGCGGCGTTGGAGGCCTCGGTGAGCCGGCCGTGCACGGTCAGCCCGCCCCGGCGCAGCAGCGCCAGGGCGGTGGGCACGTCGGCGGCGAGGGCGGCGGCCGCCGCCGGGTCGGCCTGCGGCGGGGTCTCGGTGTTCAGCGCCGGTAGCCGTTCGCGCGCGGGCACAGGTGGCCCTCCGGGTCCAGCGGCAGGTTGCAGAACGGGCAGGGCTTGCGGCCGGCCGCGACCAGGTCCAGCGCGCGCTTGGCGAACACCCGGGCCATCGCGCCGGACAGCCGCACCCGCAGCATGTCCGGGCCGTTCTCGTCGTCCTGGAGGGCGGCCTCCTCGCCGTCCTCCTCCTCGTCCTCCTCCACCAGCGCCTGGGCCTCGACCACCAGGCAGGCGTCCACGCTGTCCCAGGCCAGGGCCATGGTGCCGACCCGGAACTCCTGCTCCAGCGGGAGGTCCAGCGGGGCGGTGTCGAGCAGGTCCTGGGGCGCGGCGGCCGGGATGGCGGAGTCGCCCCCGCTGCGTCGCAGCGCCTCGTCCAGGACCTCCTCGATGCGCTCGGCGAGCGCGGCGACCTGGGTCTTCTCCAGCAGCACGCTGGTGATCCGGCCCCGGGCGCTGGCCTGCAGGTAGAACGCCCGGGCGCCGGGCTGGCCGACGGTGCCGGCCACGAACCGTTCGGGCTGGTCGTAGAAGAAGACCTGACGGGGCACGCTCTAGCTCCGGATCGTGTCGGTCGGTGCGGATCCGCCAAGCGGGATCGCGGGGTTGTCCACCTGGGCGGGTGGTCGGACTACGGGGCACTCACCAGTCACCCTACGACCTCCGGGCCCCGGTCGGGGAGCCGAGCCGGGGGCCGCGGACGGGGTGGCACCCGCGGGCCCGGGCGGTGTCGCGCACCGTTCGGACGGGGCGCGTGGGGCGGGCCGGGTGCGCGGGGCGGGCGGCGCCGCTCAGGCCGTGCCGCCGACCACCGCGTCACCCGCCGGGGTGGCCGGGGCGGCGGAGGGCCGGGGCGCCAGCGAGGCGAGGTCGCCGGTGTCGCCCGTTCTGAGCACGAAGGGCCGCTGCGGGGTGTAGCGGATCGCGGTGACCGAGCAGGGCTCGACGCTGATCCGCTGGAAGTGGTCCAGGTGCAGGCCGAGCGCGTCGGCCACCACCGCCTTGATCACGTCCCCGTGCGAGCAGGCGATCCAGACCGCGTCCTCGCCGTGCTCGTCGGCGATCCTCGCGTTCCACTCGCGGACGGCGTCGACCGTACGGTGGCTCAGCGCGCGCAGCGACTCGCCGCCCGGGAAGGCCGCGGCGGAGGGGTGGTCCTGCACGGTGCGCCAGAGCGGCTCCTTGGCCAGCTCCGCCAGCGGGCGGCCGGTCCACTCGCCGTAGTGGCACTCCCCCAGCCGCTCGTCCTCGGTCGGCGCGCCCAGTTCGGGGCGGGCGGCGAGCAGCGGCTCCAGGGTCTGCCGGCAGCGCTCCAGCGGGCTGCTGACGGCGAGCGCCAGCGGGATCCCGGCCAGCCGCCCGGCCAGCGCGGCGGCCTGGGCGCGCCCGGTGTCGTCCAGGTCCACGCCGGGGGTCCAACCGGCCAGGATCCCGGCGGTGTTCGCGGTCGAGCGGCCGTGACGGACGAGCAACAGGGTGGGCATGGGGCTCAGCCTACGGCCTCCGGACCCCGCCGTGGAGTGCGGTCCGGGGGACAATGGCCCGCATGATCGTGCACTGCGCCGCGTACCGGGACGGCCGCCGGCTCGGGACCTCCGAGGACCTGACCGACTCGCTCGCCACCGCGCGCGCGGCCGGCCCGGGAGCGTTCGTCTGGATGGGCCTGTTCGAACCGACGACCGAGGAACTCGACCGGGTCGGCAAGGAGTTCGCGCTGCACCCGCTGGCCGTCGAGGACGCCGTCAGCGCCCACCAGCGCCCCAAGGTCGAGGCCTACCAGGGCTCGCTGTTCGTCACCCTCAAGACCCTCGGCCACCACCCCGACACCCGTACCGTCACCAGCGGCGAGGTGATGGTCTTCCTCGGCCCGGACTTCGTGATGACCGTCCGGCACGGCGAGGACACCCCGCTCAGCGGCCTTCGGGCCCGGCTCGAACGGCAACCCGAACTGCTGCGCTACGGGCCCAGCTCGGTGCTGCACTCGGTCTGCGACACCGTGGTGGACGGCTACGTCGAGGTGGCCACCGCGCTCCAGGCCGACCTGGACGATCTGGAGGCGGACGTCTTCGCCCCCGGCCGGGTCGGCCGCGACACCGCCGGGCGGATCTACGGCTACAAGCGCCAGGTGATGACCGTCCGCCGGGCCGTCGCCCCGCTGCTGGAACCGATGCTGCGGCTGGAGCGCGGCGCCCCCTTCGTCCAGCCGGAGACCGCCCCCTACCTGCGGGACGTCGCCGACCACCTGGCCCGGGTGAACGACCAGGTGGAGGGCATGGACCGGCTGCTGTCCGACATCCTCGGCGCCAACCTGGCCCAGGTGAGCGTGCAGCAGAACAACGACATGCGGAAGATCTCGGCCTGGGCGGCGCTGGCCGCCGTACCGACCATGATCGCGGGCGTGTACGGGATGAACTTCGACGACATGCCCGAGCTCCACCAGCCCTGGGGCTACCCGGCGGTGCTGTCGCTGATGGCGCTGGTCTGCGTGGTGCTGCACCGGGTGTTCAAGCGGCACGACTGGCTGTAGTGCCGCTCGGACCCCTCCGGCGGATCAGGCGAGTCCGGCCCGCTCCAGCGCCTCCACGCCGGTGCGCAGCGCCTGGATCCGGTCGTCGAGGGTGAAGCCGGCGGGGGCCAGGGTCAGCGTGGTGACGCCGGCGTCGGCGTAGGCCTGCATCCGGTCGGCGATCCGGGCGGTGTCGCCGATCAGCGAGGTGGCGTCGATCAGGTCGTGCGGGACGGCGGCCGCGGCGCCCGCGTAGTCCTTGGCCAGGTACTTCTCCTGGATCTCGTCGGCGGCCTGCTCGTACCCCATGCGCCGGGTCAGCTGGTTGTAGAAGTTCTTCTCCTTGCTGCCCATGCCGCCGATGTACAGGGCGGCGTAGGAACGCTGGGAGTCGACCCCGGCCTTGATGTCCTCGCCGACCGCGAGGGTGACGGTCGGGCAGAGGTCGAAGCCCTCCAGGGACTTGCCGGCCTTGGCGCGCCCGGCCTTCAACGGGTCCAGCGAGAGCGCGGCGTGCTCGGGGGCGAAGAAGATGCCGAGCCAGCCGTCGGCGATCTCGCCGGTCTGCTCCAGGTTCTTCGGGCCGATCGCGGCGATGTACAGCGGGATCTGCTCGCGCACCGGGTGCACGGTCAGCTTGATCGGCTTGCCCGGGCCGCCGGGCAGCGGCAGGGTCCAGTTCGCCCCCTCGTGCACCAGGCGCTCGCGGGACATCGCCTTGCGGATGATCTCCACGTACTCCCGGGTGCGGGCGAGCGGCTTGTCGAACTTCACGCCGTACCAGCCCTCGGAGACCTGCGGGCCGGAGACGCCGAGGCCGAGCCGGAAGCGGCCGCCGGAGAGGGTGTCCAGGGTCGCGGCGGTCATCGCGGTCATCGCCGGGGTACGGGCCGGGATCTGGAAGATGGCCGAACCGACGTCGATCCGCTCGGTCTTCGCGGCGACGAAGCTCAGCACCGTCGCGGCGTCCGAGCCGTACGCCTCCGCCGCCCAGCAGACCGAGTAGCCGAGCCGGTCCGCCTCCTGGGCCACCGCGATGTTGTCGGCGTCCATGCCGAGTCCCCAGTAGCCGAGGTTGATGCCGAGTCGCATGTGCCGAACCTTCCAGTCGGGTGGGCCCGGTGGCCAGTCGGGCGGGCGTCGTGGCCGGTCGGGCGGGGCGTGCCAGCACGTCGGGCGGGCCTTGCCGGCGAGCGTAACCGCGTCCGGCCGGGTCATGCTACTGACGGGTAGTGGTGGTCTGGGTCACACCCGCCGCATTGATCGTTCTGCGGGTCGGCACCCCTGCCCGGGGACCGGCCGCTACGCTCAGCCGACGTGGGGAGCGCTCTCCCCACCTGCACGTTCACCGGGGCTACCGGGCCACCGGTGCCACCGGCCAGTGGAGGGCCCGTCCGATGGAAAAGCGTCACCTCGGCCGTACCGGCCTACAGGTCTCCCGCCTCGGTCTCGGCACCATGACCTGGGGCCGCGACACCGACGAGCACGAAGCCGCCGAGCAGCTCAAGGAGTTCGTCGACGCCGGCGGAAACCTGGTCGACACCGCCGACGTGTACGCCGACGGCGGGGCCGAGTACCTGATCTCCCGCCTCACCGACAGCCTCGTCCCCCGCTCCGAACTCGTCATCGCCACCAAGGCGGGCAGCGTCCCCGAGTCCGCCCGCCGCTTCGACGGCTCCCGCGGCCACCTGCTCGCCGCCCTCGATGCCTCGCTGCACCGGCTCGGCACCGACTACGTCGACCTGTGGCAGGTCCACGCCTTCGACCCGACCACGCCCCTGGAGGAGACCCTCAGCGCCCTCGACATCGCCGTCTCCTCCGGCCGTGCCCGCTACGCCGCCGTCTGCGACTTCAGCGGCTGGCAGCTCGCCAAGGCCGCCACCTGGCAGCGCGCCCACCACGACCGGATGCCGCTGGCCGGTGCCCAGGTGGAGTACTCGCTGCTCCAGCGCGGCATCGAGCACGAGGCGCTGCCCGCCGCCCTCGACGCCGGGGTCGGCATCCTGGCGGGCTCGCCGCTCGGCCGCGGGGTGCTCACCGGCAAGTACCGGCACGGCGTCCCGCAGGACTCGCGCGGCGCCTCGCCCTACCTGTCCGGGTTCGTCCAGCCCTACCTCGGGGAGCGCTCCCGGCGGATCGTCGACGCCGTCGCCACCGCCGCCGACGGGCTCGCCAGCAGTCCGCTCGCGGTCGCGCTGGCCTGGGTCCGGGACCGGCCCGGGGTGGCGAGCGCGCTGATCGGGGCGCGCACCGTGGCGCAGCTCCAGGCGGCGCTGTCAGTGGAGGCGCTTACGCTTCCGGGTGAGATCCGCGGCGCGCTGGACGACATCTCGTCGCCGGTGCACCGCTACCCGGACCAGGGGTGGACGGAGCTGTAGCCCTGGCGCCGGGCGGTCGAGCAGAACGTGCGGTGCAGAACGACGCGGTACAGAACGAGCAGTGCAGAACGTGCAGTGGAGTGAGCTTTGGAGCGGACGACGATGAGTGGCACGGGCAACGGCGCTCCGGAGGGGGCTGCGGCCGCGGCCGCGCCCGACCAGGCGACGATCGCGGACATCGTGGCGCGGATGCGCCGGATCGAGCAGCAGGAGGCACGGCCGGGGGCCCACCGGCTCGGGCCTTCCGCTCCGAAGGCTCCGACGGCTTCGGGGGCTTCGGGGGCTTCGGAGGCCGAGGGGTCCGGGGCCGAGGCGTCCGGAGCCGAGGGGGCCGCGCCGGTGGCTTCCGAGCCGGGTGTCGATGAGGCGACGGCTGCTCCCTCGGCGGCTGAACCGGCCGCGGCCGCCCCGGCCGCCCCGGTGGCCCCGCCGGCCGCCCGGCCGGCCGCTCCCCCGGCCGCCGCGCCGATGCGGGCCGCCGCACCGAGCGCGGACGCGCTCCGGGAGACCACCGCGGTGCTGACCGCCGGTGGCGCCCCCGCCGACCTGGCCGCCGCCGCGGTGGCCGCGCTCGGCGAGGGGGCCGCGGAGCAGCTGCGCGAGGACCCGTGGGCGGTCCTCGGGCTCGCAGGTGTGCGCCCCGAGCACGCGGACCACTTCGCCCGCGGCCTGCTCGGCACCTCGGTCGGACCGGACGACGAGCGGCGCGCCCGGGCCCTGGTGGTCTGGCTGCTGGAGCAGGCGGCGCTGCGCGGGCACTCGGCCCAGGACGCGAAGGACGTGGTCGCCGGACTGGAACGGCTCCGGGTCCCGGACCCGCTCGCCGCGATCGCGGAGGCCGTCGCCGAGGGGCGGTTGCTGTCCTTCCAGGAGGAACTGACCGGACCCGGCGCCCCGGCGGCGAACAGCGACGAGGAGGAGGCCGAGCCGCCGACCCGGATGCTGCTCGCCCTGGAGGGTCCGGCGATGGCGGAGGACAGCCTCGCCGAGAAGCTGCTCCAGCTGATGGCCACCTTCGTGCCGGGCGAGGACGACGGGGAGGAGGAGGGCGAGGAGCCGGATGCCGGGGAGCCGTCCCCGGAGGCGAGCTCCGGGGAGTCCGCCGAACCCGAACCCGCTGCTCCCGCACCCGCCGCTCCCGGCCCCGCCGCCTGGGAGGCCGCCGCCGAAGCCGCGCCGTCCTCCTCCTCGACCGCCCTGATCCGGGCCGTCGCCGGGAGCGCCCTGGTGCTGCACACCGGTGGTGAGGCGGCCCGGGCCGAGCCGGCCGCGCTGCTCGCCGCCGCGACGGGGCTCGGGCTGCGGGCCTGGGCCGCCACCTGGACCGACCAGGGCCGGGACTCCTTCGACGCCCTCTCCCCCGCCGCGACGCCGGTGGTGACCCTCGCCGAGCTGCTGTCCGGTACGGCCGGCCCCGGCCGCGCCGCCGACGGCACGCTCGCGCTGGACCTCCTGGTCCTGCTGGACGCACCGCTGCTGGACGTCGAACTGGCCGCCACCGTCCTGGAGTCGCTCGCCGACGGCACCCGGCTGGTGCTCAGCGGGGATCCGGGCCAGCTCTGGTCGGCCGGCCCCGGCCGGTTCTTCGCCGACCTGCTGGCCGCCAAGGCCTGCCCGGCGGTCGCCTCCCGCACCCCGGACTTCGGCCCGATCGGCGAGCTGGTGTCCGGGGTCGGCGTCGGCGAGCTGCAGCCGGTCGAGGCGCCGGAGAAGGAGGTGGTCATCCTGGCCGCCAAGGACGGCGGCGAGGCCGTCCACCGCGCCGTCCAGTTGCTCACCGACTCCATCCCGCGCGCGCTCGGCATCCCCGCCGAGCAGGTGGTGCTGCTCACCCCGGGCCACGGCGGCCCGGCCGGCACCCGTGCGCTGAACGCGGCCGCGAAGGCCCGGCTGAACCCCGGCCCCGGCCGGTTCGGCGGCTTCGACCCGGGCGACCGGGTGGTGGAGTCCCCCGCCCCCGGGGTCACCCGCCCGGCCCGGGTGCTGGACGGCGACGCGGCCGGACTGCACCTGGAGTTCCCGGACGGCTCGCGCCGGACCGTCCCGCCCGCGGAGGCCGGCCGGCTGCGGCACGGCTGGGCGCTGACCGTCCACCAGGCGCTGGGCCGCCGCTGGCCCGCCGCGGTGGTCGTGGTCCCGGAGGACGCCGGGGCGGCGCTCTCCCGGCAGTGGGTCTACACGGCCTTCGGGCGCGGCGAGCGGCACCTGTCGGTGGTCCACGCCGCGGGCCCGGCGCTCGCCCAGGCCGTCGCCGAGCGCCCGGCGCAGCCGCGCACCACCCGGCTCAGGGCGATCCTCGCGGAGAACGCGGTCGCCGAGGACTGATCCGCCCGTCGGTCGGCCGTCCGTCCGGTCGTCCGGACGACTGACGTCGGACGAACGCGTGAGGGGCGGGCCCGGAGTTCCGGGCCCGCCCCTCACGCGTTCG
>NZ_JBIAXC010000046.1:0-75694 GCF_042896295.1 Kitasatospora sp. NPDC001309
CCTGAGGCCGGGGATGTCAACATATCTGGCGTTGACTTTTGGCACGCTGTTGAGTTCTCAAGGAACGGACGCTTCCTTCGGACCGCCTTCCAGCGTTCCCTCCGGGCGCTTCGTTCTTTCGTGTTTCAAGCTTATCAGATGTTTTCCGCTCCGTTTTCCGGGGCTTCGTCATCCAACTCGCCGGTGCCTTCCGGGGTTTGATGCCCCGTTCGACGTTTCAAACTCTAGCCGAGCCCCGCTCCGAAAAGCGAATCCGGCCGCAATCCCGATAACCAGGCATGCCGAAGTCGGCCTGTGCTGTTTCTCGTGGATTGGCCACCCCGGAACCGTCCGCGCCATCGCGTGTCCGGTGCTCCCTGTCGGGCGACTGGGAGACAGTACCCCTACTTCTCGCCCGAAACAAATGCCCGGCCCCGGGCCGCGCGGGAGCGGTCCGGGGCTGACGGTCCCCTACTTGAAGAGGCGGTCACCGCTGTTGGCCATCCGGTGGGTGCCGCTGTGGCGGTTGACCCAGTCGCGGACGAGGTTGATCGCGTTGGCGCACTGCCAGGTGTCGTCGTACTCCCGCACGCCCGTGAAGGCGCCGTAGCCCGCGATGATGCCGTCGACCTGGGCGTCGCCGAGGAGCTTGTCCACGTACCAGGGGTCGTTGTAGGTGGTCGTCCAGGACAGCGTGGCGGCGAGTCGGCCGGCTGCCCGGTCGGCCGCTCCCTTCTTCAGTTCCGCGCAGGTGTTCCAGGTGGCCTCGGTGCAGTTGCCGAACCCGTTCTTGATGTCGGTGTCGCCGTAGTCCATCGCCCGGCGGCCGACCGGGATGCCGGCACCGGAGCTGTTGAAGGCGCCGACGACCTTGTCACGGGCCCCGGTGGTGGTCATGCCCTCCAGACGGCCGAGCTTGCCCTCCAGGCTCTTCCAGCCGCGGCCGCCGACGTCGGGGGTGTTGCCGCCGTGGTACTCGAAGAAGCCGTAGAGGACCTGGATGCCGGCGGCGGTCAGCCGCTGTGCCTTGTCGTGGAGGCCCGCGACGCTGCAGGTGCGGTTGGGCTCCTCGCCGCAGTAGTTGGGGTCCTTGATGTCCAGCCAGACCAGCGACAGCCGGCGGCCCGCGTTGGCGTTGGAGAGGATGCGGTCGATCATGCTGTCGAAGCTGGGGCCGAGCCGGTTCTCCCCGGCCGAGGAACAGTCGTGGTAGGCGCGCCACTCGTTCGGGTTCCACCAGGCGCAGACGTCGATCTCGATGCCGTTGGCGCCGTGCTTGAGCGCCGCGTCCACGCCGTCCAGGGTGTCGACCCGGTGGGCGATGGCGTAGATCGGGTGGCGCTGGTCGGCCGCGGCGGCCGGGGAGGTTCCGAGCGCGGTGCCGCCGATGATCCCGCACAGCGTCGCGGCCAGCGCGGGAACCATCCGCACGCGGGCGCCGGTCCTGAGGTGAGTGGTCAAGAAAGGCACTCCTTCTCGTCCGTGTTCTGAGGTGAACATGACCGAACGTGCCAACTGTACGTCGTCGAACGGTGGATGGGGCCTGAACCCGATCACCGGCGGTTCGGCCTCCACCGTCCGCAGACACCACCGAGCCCCGGAGTACTTCTCCGGGGCTCGGCGGGACCTCACGGCGCGGGCGGTCGCAGCTCCTAGACCGGGGCGAACGCGTACCACTTGGTCAGGGCGTACTCGCAGTCGAAGACGCCGAGCTTGTTGATGCTCCCCACCCAGGAGATGCACTCCTGGGCGGATCCGAACGGGCCCCAGGAATCGATCGCGACGTGGCCGGCGTTCGGGCTGAACGCGTACCAGTTGTGCTGGGCGTACTCGCAGTCCCAGAAGCCCAAGTTGCCGTAGTCCGCGACGTACTGCGTGCACTCCTGAGCGGATCCGAACGGGCCGTAGGAGCCGATGGGGTTGGCGGCCACAGCGGCAGCATGCGCAGGGGCCGGCGCCGGGGCCGGGGCCGGGGTCGCCGCGCCGGCGCTCGCGGCGCCTCCGACCAGGGTGGCCACGGTCAGGACCCCCGTGGCGGTGAGTGTGGCGATTGCCCTCTTCATCGATGACCTCCAGGTCGTGGCTGATCTGATCCGGTGACACGGGCATTCCGGGCGGGGCTCCCCGTGCACGTCTCACGCTAGGTCGGCGGTCCGGTGGTGGAATGCGCGACGAGTCTCCGACCCTGTGCGCAGCGTCTCCTCGACCGTCGGCCCGGGTAGGGCCCGGCGGCGCTGTTCGCGTGGGGAGAGGCCGTACGCGGCTTTGAACGCGCGGCTGAACTCGGAGGGGTTGGGGATGCCGCAGCGGGCGCCGATGGCGTGGACCGGCACGGCCATCAGGGCCGGGTCGACGAGGTCGCGGTGGGCCTTCCTCAGCCGCTGGCGGCGGATGAACCCGCTCACGGTCTCCGCCTGGGAGTGGCGCGCGAAGAGGCGGTGCAGGTGGCTGACGGAGATGTGGTGGGCGGCGGCGACCACGGGCGGGGTGAGTCCGGGGTCGTGCAGGTTGGCCCGGACGAATGCGCGGATGGTCTCCACCAGGGCCTGCTGCCGGGCCTCCAGGGGCAGCGTGCGCTCGGCGTCGAGCTCCCCGGCGATCCAGGCCGACATCAGGTCGAGCACCACCGTGCCGAGGCGGGACGCCTCCGCGGGCTGGAGGGCGGCGGCCTGGCGCTCCAGCCCGAGGAGGAACTGCGCCAGCAGCGCCCCTGTGCCCTCCCGGCCGGAGAGCCTGCGGCCGAGCAGGTCACGCATCCGGTGCGGGGGCACCGGCAGCAGCGACACGGGCAGGTCGATCCCCACCCCGACGACGTCCGGACCGCTCCCGCCCGGGGCCCGGTCCCCGAACATCCGCGCATCGTGCGGGGTGGAGCTGTCGACGAGGGAGAAGTCCCCGGCGCCGAACGTCTCCGCCTGGTCCCGCCCCCGCCGGAGCGCGTGGGTTCCGGAGGTCAGCAGCGTCAGGTAGCACAGCTCCTGATCCGAACGCCGGATCATCCGCTCCGTACGCCAGAACCGCGCCGACGGGAACGACGAGCCCACCAGCACCACCGGTCCCAGCTCGAAGAGCCGCACCTGCCAGGTGAAGTCGTGTGCGTGAGCACTCGTCGCCTCGCACTCCCTCCTCCTGGCCAGCCCGTCCCGCCAGCACTCGAAACCGTCCTTCGCCGACAAACCCTCACCCTGGAGCATGCTCGTCCCTTGCGCGAACATCCCGTCCCTTCCAGACATGCCTGACATGCCTCCCCTGTCGAATCGGCGAGGCCCTCCCCGGTGCATTGTCACGCCACCGTCAAGATGAGGCGCTGCCGCGTCCCACCGCCTCGTTTGACCTCGAACGGGCCGGGCCGCGAGCATGACCGTGACCGCCGGGGAGGGACCGTGACACAAGACACCGCAGGACAGTTGACGAACCGTCGACGACGGAACCGCCTGACCGCCGTGGCAGTCGTGGCCGTCCTCGGCGGCGGCGTCGCGATCGCGATCAACGCGTGGATGGATCGGGGCCCGGAAACCCGGGTCAGCCAAGGCCCCGTGGCCGGCTACCCGCTGCTGGTCAGCTCCGACGGCCTGACCCTGACGCTCAACATCGGCTGGGGGTGCGAGGAACGGCCGGAGCTCGTGGCCCACGAGTCCACCGGCACGGTGACGGTCTCCCTGCGGCACACGGTCCGTCCGGGGTTCTGCGACCCGGGCGGCGCCGCGCAGATCACCACCCGCCTGAGCGAACCCCTCGGGACGAGAACGCTCGACGACGCCACGGGCAAGCCCGCCGTCCACTTCGACGAGCGCAAGCTCCTCCGGCCCGCGTTCCTCCCGGAGAACTACTACCCCGCCCCCGCGGGCAGGATGGTCTACCTGCCCGGCCTGGCAGCAGTCCCGACCGACACCCCGGCCTGGGCCGTCCGGTACACCCTGGGCACGGAGCCCGACACACAAGGGAGCCTGATCATCGGCCAGACCCTCCGGAGCAGCACACCACCGCCCGGCAAGGCCGCCACCGTCAAGGGCCTCCCGGCGAGCATCACGCACGCGGACTCCCCAGGTGGCCCCCATTCACTGACCTGGTCCGACGGCACCTACACCTTCGTCGTCACCACCGGCGGCCCCCCGCGGCTCACGGACGAGGAACTCGTCCGCGTGGCGGAGGGCCTCGGGTAGCGGCCGCTGCGGCGATAGGGTGCCGGGATGGTCCCCGACGCTCCCCGGCTGCTGCGCGCCGACGCCGCCCGCAACGCGGAGAAGATCATCCGGGCTGCCCGGGAGGTCTTCGCCGAGCAGGGCCCCGACGCCCACCTCGACGACGTGGCGCGCCGGGCCGGCCTCGGGGCCGCCACGCTCTTCCGCCGCTTCCCCGACAAGGCCGCGCTCCTGCGGGCCGTGCTGGACCAGCGCTTCGACGAGCACGTCCGGCCCGTCATCCAGGCCGCCGCCCACGATCCCGATCCCGCGGGCGGGCTGGCCCGCGTGCTGGCGGCGGCTCTGGAGTCGGTGGCCGGCGACTACAACGTGCTGGCCGCCGCCCGCGCCGCCGGCGTGCTGACCCCGGCGACCGGTGAGGAGTTCTTCGCCGCCCTCGACGTCCTCCTCGCGCGCGGTCAGGCAGCGGGCGTGCTCCGCACCGACCTCGTGCCCGACGACCTGCACCGCGTCGTCGTCATGCTGGTCTCGGTGCTGTGGACGGTGGACCCGGGTGAGGGCGGCTGGCGCCGGTACCTGGCCCTGGTCCTCGACGGCCTCTCCCCCACCGGGGCCCGCCCACTGCCCTGCCCCGCCCCCGCGCTGCGCACCCGCACGCCCTGACGGCTTACGGCTGAGGGCTGAGGGCTGACGTCAGACCTCGGACGTCAGAGGTCAGACGTCAGACGGCCCCCGTTCACCACAGCACCGGCACCTCGCCGATGCCGCCCGCCAGCCGTTCGGAGTGGTCGCGCAGGCTGCGCGCGTCCACCGCCAGCCGGAGGCCGGGGAAGCGTCGGACCAGCGCGGTCAGCGCGATCTGCATCTCGGTGCGGGCCAGCGCGTTGCCGATGCAGTAGTGGCCGCCGTGCCCGAAGGCCAGGTGGGCGTTGGGGGAACGCGACGGGTCGAAGGTGTCCGGCTCCTCGAACGCCCGCCCGTCCCGGTTCGCGGCGTTGATCGCCACCAGCACCGCCTCGCCCCGCGCGATCGCCGTCCCCGCGACGGTGACCTCCTCGCGGGCGTAGCGGGTCAGGCCCAGGGCACCGGGCGCGGCCATCCGCAGGACCTCCTCCACGGTGGCGCGGGCCGATCCGTCGGGGTCGGCGGCGAAGCGGTCGCGCCGGGCGGTGTCGCTCAGCAGGAACAGGACTCCGAGGTCGATCCGGGTCGACGTCGTCTCGTGGCCCGCGAACAGCAGTCCCACCGCCAGGCGGGTCATCTCCTCCTCGGTGAAGGACGGGTCCTGTGCCTGGACGGCCAGGATGTCGCTGATCACGTCCTGTCCCGGCCGCTTGCGCTTGTCCTCGGCGACCGCGGCCACGTACGCCTCGAACTCGGCCATGGCCGCGGCCCCGTCGGCCCCGCCGTACAGCGCGGCGATCCGCTCCGACCAGCCGCGCAGCAGCTCCCGGTCCGCGACGGGCACGCCCAGCAGCTCGCAGATCACCATCACGGGCAGCGGGAAGGACAGGTGGCCGTGCAGGTCGACGGCGCGGCGCGGATCCCCTGCGCGCTCCTCCTCCATCCCGTCCAGGCAGGACGCGGCGAGTTCCCCGATCCGCTCGCCCAGCCGCCGCATCCGCGGCGCGCTGAACGCGGGTGCCAGCATCCGCCGCATCCGGGCGTGCTCGCGGTCCTCCTCCTCGGGCGTGGGGGCGGGGCGGGTGTGCAGGGCCGAGGCCGAGATCCTCGGGGAGTCCGCGGTGTCGGGGCGCAGCCGGGAGAACCGGGTGTCGCTCAGGATCTCCCGGGCTTCCTCGTAGCGGGTCACCAGCCAGGCCGGGTCCCCGGCGGGTGTCGTCACCCGGGTGATCGGCCCTTCCTCGCGCAGCCGCGCGAGCAGCGGCGCCAGGTCCAGGGCGTTGGGACGTTCGAAGGGTAACTGCGGTGCGGGCGCGTTCATGGTCTCTCCTCACGAACACTCTGCGGAGCGGCTCTCTCCTGCCCACTCGGGGCCGGGGTGGACGAACGAGGCCCGGACCCAACAAGTGAGAGTCAGCTCTCTCTTGTGGCGAGCGTAACACCGCCGGTACGCACAGTCAGCCTCCCCGCCGCCCTTTCAGCCGCTCCGACGTCGGCCGATCCGAACCCGACCGCTCCGACGTCGGCCGCTCCGACGTCGGCCGATCCGACGTCGAACGGTGCCCGTCGTGCGTCCGCGGCGGTTCCCGGAGCCACGCGCTCGCCGCCATCACCGCGGCCCGGTGCCGTGACTCCGTCCCCGCGACGGCCGTCTCGACCTGCCGGGTGCGCTCCGCCTCCCGCCGCACGGCCTCCCGGTAGCGCAGCCAGCGGCGCGCCACCGCGGCGATCACCACCGGAACCGTCACGGCTGCCGCCCGGGCACCGTCCAGACCGTTCACCACCGCGTCGAACACCATCGCGCCGCTCCCCCGTCACTCGTCGAAACCGATGCGACAAACCCTCCACCTGCGGCGGGATTTCCCTCTAGCGTGAGGAAACTCTGCGGAAACCCATGGAGAGCGGGCTGATGGCGAACGGACGGCCGAGGAAGACCGAGCAGCGCGAGCGGCCCGAACTGGCCGAACTCGCCGAGTGGTTCCGCTCGGCGCTGCGAGCCGCCGGACACGTCAGCGTCCACGCCTTCCTCAAGGCCCCCCGTGCGCCCGGCGCCCCGGTGGCTCCCGACAAGAACACCGTGTACGACGTCCTGGGCGCCCGCCGCCTCTGCCGACGGCAGGCGGCCGAGCAGCTCGCCGCGGCGCTCGGCCACCCCGCGGAGGCCGTCGCCTCCCTGTGGAGTCGCGCCGAACGGCAGTCGAGGCTGGCGGAGCGCGCCCGGCGCCACGCGACGCGCGGGGCAGGCGTCAGGAACGTGGAGTGGACGGACATCCCCCTGCCCGACCCGTGGCTGGAGGACCTGCTGCGCAGCCAGGCCGCCGCCGCCGAGCAGTTCCCCTACGACCTGCTCGGCGTCGTCAGACCGCCGCTGTCCGAGGTCTACGTCGAGCAGGACGTCCAGCCCCTGCCGCAGGGCCCCGAGAAACCGGGGCAGGAGGCCGCCCGGCGGCCCCACCCGTCGGCCTCGACCCTCGCCGAGGCCCTGGCGACGCACGACCACCTCTTCATCACGGGCGGTCCGGGCACCGGCAAGACCACCCTGGGCCGGCACCTCGTGCGGCAGGTGGCCAGGTACTGGCTGTGCGAGGACGAGGACGGCGGGGCACAGCCCTGGTACCCGAGCGCCGTGGTCGCCGTCCGGATCGCCTCGGCGGACCTCCATCTCCCCCAGGCCTGGTACCGGCAGTTGAGCGAGGCGGTGAACCGCAGCGGCACCCAGACCGAGCCCGTGCACCACGAGCGGTTCGCGAGCCGCCCGCACGGCGTCCGGTGGCTCGTCGTCGTCGACGGCCTGGACGAGGTGTCCTCACCGGTCATCCGGCACAACGCCCTGCGGAAGCTCGCCGAACAGATGCCGCCCGGCGGGCACTTCCGGTTCGTCATCACCTCCCGCCCCCTCCCGCAGGGCGAGCTCGAACCCTTCGAGGACCTGCCGGGCATCGGCTTCTACACCCTCAAGGGATTCGACACCGACCAGCAACTCGCCTTCGCCGAGCGCTGGTTCCGGGCCCAGGGATCGGACGACGCCGCCGTCCACGCCCGGCGGTTCCTGGACGAGGTCGACGAGGCCGGTCTGCAGGAGGTGCTCCGGGTGCCGCTGCTGGCGACCATCGCGGCCGCCTTCCGCAGCCGCAACCCGCGCGCTCCGCTGCCCCGCGGCCGGGTCGACCTGTACGAGGCGTTCCTGGACCAGCTCAGGACCGCCCGGGAGGGGAACCGAGCGGTCACGAAGCGGTTCGTCGAACGCTGGGAGCAGCGGGAGCTGGGCCCCATGGCCGCGTGGCTGCTGGAGCACCGCGACCGGTTGGTGACCCACCTCGCCTGGGCGCGGCTCAAGGGGTCGCCGGAGACCTCGCTCGTCGGCGAGGCCCGGACGTGGCTGGCGGACCGACTCCCCTCCGGCCTGCGCTGGCCCGAGGGCGCTGACGGTGAACTCGGGCAGTTCCTGGCGCAGAGCGGTGTGCTCTCCTTCGACGGCACCGAGTTGTCCTTCCTCCACCAGTCGTTCGCCGAGTTCCTCGCCGCCCGGGACGAGGCGCCGGGGATCCCCTCCGACTTCCCCGGCCTCGGCCCCTGGGCCGCCGCCGCCACCAGCGCCGGCGCCCGCAACCAGATGCTGTTCACCTGTGCCCTCTGGGCGCGGCGGCCCGGCAACGACGTCGGCCTGATCGTCCGCCACCTGCTCGCCGGCGAGCTGCAGCACCGGGTCATGGCACTGCGCCTGGTCACGGCGGGCGTACCCCTGGGCGAGGCGCTCGAACAGTCGGTGATCGACCGCCTGACGGACTTCGCCGGTGACGAGAGGTCGCGGTTCGCCACGTCCGACGCCGAGGTCCTCGCCGAGCTGTCCCAGCTGCGCGGGAACCGCCGGCTCGCCGCCCGCCTTCGCACCGTCGCGCAGGCGGAGGGCCTCCCGCCGTCCCTGCGCACCGGGGCGGCCGCCGCGCTCGCGAACGTCGCCTCCCTCCGGGACGGCATCACCGCCCTGGAGGGCCTGGCCTCGACCGGGACGCCGGAGACCGTGCTGCTGTGCTGCCGGCACCTCGCCTCGCTCGACCCCTCGGGCGGGCCGTTCCGGACCGAGGCCCTGAGGCGTCTGCTCACCGCTCCGCGCGTCTCCGTCTGGGACCGGCTGACCGCCGGGGACCTGCTCCTCGCCGAGGGCAGCACCGAGGGCCTGGTGGACCTCGCCCGGTCCGTCCTGACCGGCCCCGAGCACAACGACCAGCGCCTGGAGAGGGCCGGCGAACTCTGGTTCGACGTCGACGGGGCGGACGCCGCCGAGGAGGTCGCCCGGATCATCGGAGCCCGGAACGACTCCCAGATCTGGTCGGCCCGGGGCCTGATCCTCACCCTGCTCCGGTTCGGGCGCACCGACGAGGCCGCCCCGCTCACCCGACGCTTCCTCGACGAATCGATCAGCAGCGACGACAACAGCGACGTCGTGACGGCGTGGGTCGAGACGGAGGGCGCCGCCGGAGCCGACCGCATCGTCGGGTTCCTGCGCGAGGCCTCGGTGTGGAACGCGGACGAGCGCCCGAGCATCGCCCACGACCTGCTGCGCGAGGGATTCGCCGCGCAGGCACTCGAACTGGTCCGGACGGGCCTCGGTGCCACGACCCGGCGGAGGTACAGCCTCCAGCTGGAGTTCATGGTCCTCGTCAGGGCCCTCGGCCCGGACGCGGCGGACGAGGTGCGGCACTGGCTGGAGAGACTCGACGGGAAGCCCGAGGACCACGCGACCGCCCTCGGGCTGCTGCTCGAAGCCGGTGCGGCGCCCGCCGCCGTCCTGCCGCTCGCCCTCCGCGTGCTCCGGCAACCCGGCAGCAGCACCAAGGCGTTCGTGAACGCCGCCCGCGTCGTGCTGCGCCACGACGGCGCGTCGGCCTGCGAGGAGGTCCTGGACGCCCTGGAGGCCCGCCCGTACGGCGGGGCGGCGCTGCGCACGGAGCTCCTGCCCGTCCTGGTCGAACACGGACAGGACAAGGCCGTCATGGAGCTGGGGCGCCGGCTGCTCGACGACCCCGGTCTGACCGGTCCGGAGCTCCGGGCCGTCGTCCGGTCGTGGGCGGCCGTGGCCGGCGCGGGGGGCGTTCGGGAGGTCCTCGGCCGCGTGTCGGCCTCCCTCGGCACGATCGGCCGGGTCGCCGAGACCGCCTCCCTCCTGGCCGGCGCAGGACTCGCCCAGGAGGCCGTCCCCCTGTGGTGCCGCGTCTGCACGACGCCGGGCGCCGCCGACGAGACCCGGTGGCGGGCCCTGCAGTCACTGATCGCCGCGGGAGCCCACGACGCGGCCGACCGGGCACTGCGTCAGGCACTGACCGCGCCCGCCTCCCCGGCGGAAACCCTCGCCCTGCGCCGACTCCACGCCTGGCTGACGGCCACGGAATGAGCGGAGCGGGGGAGCTACCGGAGCCTTCGCCCCGGACCCGGGCGGCGCGGCATCCCGTTGTCGGAGGGGCGTGACACCATCACGGCAACACGACAAGGGGGCCACCGATGAGTTTCCTGGGCATGTGGTGTCTGGTCCCCGTACGGCCCGACACCGTCGCGCGGTACGCGCCGGAACTCGCTCCCGTCATCGAGGCGGAGGCCGCGCTCCAGGCGTCCACGGACCTCCTCCGGTGGTGGCGGGCCGGCGGCAGCACCCCGGAGGCGCTGGACCGCTTCATCGATCTCACCGCACCGTCCGCACTGGACGAGCGGATCTGCACCGTCTACGAGGCCTGGGAACAGGGCTACGACAAGTCCCTGCCGCACGTCGTGGCCTCCGCCCGCAAGGCCTACCCGGCCTCCGCCATGGCCTTCGCCCTCGGCCCGCAGCGCTTCGCGCGCCTGCCCGGCTGGTTCGGCGACCTCCTCCTCACCCCGGAACAGGTCGTGCAGACCCTTCCCGCCGTCGAACGCGCCTACGACTGGACCCCGCAGAGCCGGCACCAGGCCGAACTGCTCCTCACCGCCGCCCTCCACGACGAGGGCGGCCGGGACGACATCACCGCCCTGCTCGACGGCGTACCCCCGGTCTGGCGCGCGGCGGCGAACGCCGGCCACGGCCTGCTCGGAGCGCAGTTCATCCCCTGACACGCTCTAGGGTGACGGGGACGAGAGAAGACCCACCATGGACCCCCGCATACCCCGTCTGCGGCGCAAGCTGGCCGCGATCCCGTTCCAGCCGCTGCGCAGCCACTCCTTCGGGGAGGAGCAGCACAGGTTCCGCCTCGGACCGAAGGTGTCGGAAGCGCGGATCGCTGCGTTCGAGGCCGAGCACGGCGTCGCCCTGCACAGCGCCCACCGGCAGTTCCTCAGGTACCTCGGCGGCTCCGGCGCGGCACCGTTCTACGGCCTCGTTCCACTGGAGCGGTGCTCCCTGCTGGTCATGGAGCCGCGCGGAGAGCCGGGGACGCCCCGGGGCTTCGACCGCCCGGCGGCCGGGTCGCACGATCGCGACCTCTTCCTCCACATCATCGAGATGGGCTGCACCGACGTGTGCGTCATCGCGGTGACCGGGCCCCTCACCGGCCGAGTCCTCGTCGGCAACGGCGACGGGCACTGGGGGCCCAACGTCTCCTCCGCCGCCGACTTCCTCGACTGGTACGAGCGCTGGCTAGACCAGATGAGCGCCGGGCTCGACAACCGGGCGCTGGAACTCACCTCGCCCCGGCTTCGCGGCCATCCACACCGGCATCGGATGGCCCCGGAGCTGTGACTCCCCGCAACGGCCGAGGTCAGTGCTGGTCCAGCTCCGGGTAGTAGCCGCGTTGGTAGGTGGACAGTCCGTAGATGCTCAGCTGGCCGCCGCCCCTGCAGATGACGCAGACCTTCCTGGCCTGGCATTCGCCGCAGCGGCGCTTGCCCTCGGGCAGGCGGGGCCGCCAGCCGCGGCCGCGGCAGAGGAGGCAGAGGCCGAGGCCGTCGCACTCGTAGCAGAGGACGTAGCCGGGTGTCAGGGTCTCGGGCGTGCGCACCGGCTCCGGGTCGGGTTCCGGGTCGGGTTCCGGGTCGGGTTCCGGCTGGGGCTCCGGCACCGGGTGCGGCGCCGGTTGCGGGGTGTGCAGGGCCAGGTCCGCCGTCTGTCCGCGGAAGACCACCGCTGGGGTGTCGTCGCTCGTCAGGACGCGGATGGTGCTGCCGTCCCGGCGGGCGAGGACGACCGTCCAGACCCTCCCGTCGTCGTCCAGCCGTGACGTCGTGACGTCCCAGCCGGCCGCGTCGAGGAGGGAGACCGCCCGGTCGGACGTCTCGGCGGCGGTGGCGGCCTTCGGACGGTTGCCCTGGTACGCCAGCGCGTGGTGGTGGCGCAGCGGATCGGGCCGGTCCGTGATCTCCGGCTCCGGCTCGCCGAGTGCGAGTCGGCGGAGGTGAGCACGAACGGTCAAGTCCTTGACCAGTATGACCAGTTGCCCGTGCAGGGACCGACCCAGCCGGTCCAGTTCCTCACGTGCCGTCGACGTCTCGTCCATGTCGCCCCCTTGGTCCCGGAACGTACCACGGGGCCGGATCCCGTGATCATGGCGGCCTTGCGTCGGTCGGCAGGTCGACCGCCCTCGGGACCGCCCTCAGGCCGGACCGCCGGGACGGGCGTACGCGGTGTGCAGAGCTCCGACCTGGCCGCTCCAGAACGTGTCCTTCTCCGCCCTGGAGGCGCCGAGCGACAGGAGCCCGAGCTCCTGCGCCAGACCGTAGAACCCGGGGCCGGCGTCGTTCATGCCCTCGTACCGGACCAATGCGGACAGCATCGGTTCCTGCCCGGTCCGGCCGTCCGTGGTGACGCGCCACAGCAGGTACCCGACCGCTGCCCGGTGGTCCGCCCGGGAGAAGTCGAACCCGGGCTGCCCCGTCCGCTCCACCAGGGCCGCGCTCAGCTTGGTGTACGTCGTCAGGCCACCGGCCCTGGCGACCTCGGCCAGGTGGTCGTGAGCGGCCTCCGCCAACTCGTTCCACTCGAGCTCGGTCCGGCCGTAACCCTGCATCGGAGCACCACCAATCGTCGCGCGGACAGCGGGTGTTGAGCCTAGCGGAGCACCAGGTGCGGTGCCGACGAGGCCGCTGGGGGCACCGGTGGGTCCGGGCGCGGCGCCCGGACCCACCGGCGTCGTGCGGGTTCCCCGCACGGGTGTGGTGTCGTACCGTGACCGGATGACCACGAAGGTGTCAACCCGGTACGACGTCGTGATCGTCGGCGGCGGGCACAACGGACTGGTGGCCGCGGCCTACCTGGCGCGGGCCGGGCGGCGGGTGCTGGTCCTCGAACGGCTGGCGCGGGTGGGCGGGGCCGCCGTCTCCGCCCGGGTGTTCCCCGGCGTGGACGCCCGGTTGTCGCGCTACTCCTACCTCGTCAGCCTGCTGCCCCGGCAGGTGGTGCGGGACCTCGGGCTGCGGCTCGACCTGCGCCGCCGCCGGATCTCCTCCTACACCCCCACGCTGCGGGACGGGAAGCCCACCGGGCTGCTGGTGGACGCGGCCGACCCGGACCGCACCCGGGAGTCGTTCCGGAGCCTGACCGGCGGCGACCGGGAGTGGCAGGCCTGGCAGCGCTTCTACGGGATGACGGCGGAGGTCGCCCGGCGGGTGTTCCCCACCCTCACCGAACCGCTGCGCACCCGCACCGAGTTCCGTCGGCTGGTCGACGACGAGGCCGCCTGGACGGCCCTGTTCGAGCGGCCGCTCGGCGAGGTGGTCGAAGGCAGCTTCACGGACGACCTGGTGCGCGGGGTGGTCCTGACGGACGCGCTGATCGGCACCTTCACCCACGCCCACGACCCCGCGCTGCGGCAGAACCGCTGCTTCCTCTACCACGTCATCGGCAACGGGACCGGCGACTGGGACGTGCCGGTCGGCGGGATGGGCGCGGTGACGGACGCCCTGGCCGGGGCCGCGCGGGCGGCCGGGGCGGAGCTCCGGACCGGCTGCGAGGTGACGGCCGTCGCCACCGACGGCCGGGGCGACGCCGAGGTGACGTACCGGCACCGGGACGGCGAGGCGACGGTGGCGGGGCACCGGGTGCTGGTGAACACCGCACCGGCCACCCTGGCCCGGCTGCTCGGCGAGGACCCGGGGCCCGCCCCGGAGGGCTCCCAGCTCAAGGTCAACATGGTGCTGCGCCGGCTGCCCCGACTGCGGGACGCCGCCGCCGACCCGCGCGAGGCCTTCGCCGGGACCTTCCACATCGCCGAGGGCTACCGGCAGTTGGAGACCGCGTACACCGAGGCGCTGGCCGGCCGACTGCCTTCGGCGCCGCCGTCCGAGATCTACTGCCACTCCCTCACCGACCCGTCCGTCCTCGGGCCGGAGGCCGTCCGGCAGGGGTACCAGACCCTGACGCTCTTCGGACTGCACATGCCCGCCCGGCTGTTCGGCGACCCGGCGGCCGAGGGGCGCGCGCTGGCCGCGAGCCTGGCGCAGCTGGACGCGGTGCTGGCCGAGCCGATCGCCGACTGCCTGGCCGTGGACGCGGACGGACGGCCCTGCGTGGAGGCCCGGACGCCGCCGGCGCTGGAGCGGGAGCTCGGGCTGCCGGGCGGGCACATCTTCCATCGCGACCTCGCCTTCCCCTTCACGGAGGACCGGGACGGCGGCGGGGAGGAGCGGGCGGACCCCGCCGCCCGCTGGGGCGTGGCCACCGCCCACCCGAACGTGCTGCTCTGCGGGGCGGGCGCCGTCCGCGGCGGCGGGGTCAGCGGGATCCCGGGGCACAACGCGGCGCAGGCCGTCCTGGCCGAACCGGCCCCGTAACGACTGGGGACCGGGCCGGCCGGGACGGGGCCGGCCCGGTGGCGGTGCGTCAGGCGCGGGCGAGGGCCCAGCCGCCGAGGCCGTCGCAGGCGCCGGCGTTGTACTGGGTGGCCCGGAAGCCGGCCGGGACGGGCGAGCCGGGGCAGGTCCACAGGCCGACGCGGGCGATGTTGTGGCGCCAGGAGCCGGCGCCGTCGCAGCCCGCCACCTGGTGGCCGGTGATCACGTAGCCGGCCACCACCGGGGAGCCGGAGCAGGTCCAGATGCCGTCGTGCGGGAGGCTGTGCTGCCAGTTGCCGATGCCGCCGCAGCCGCTGCGGAAGTGGTTGCTGATGACGTAGCCGGGCACGACGGGCGAGCCGGAACAGGTCCAGATGCCGTCGTGGACGAGGCTGTGCCGCCAGGAGCCCATGCCCCGGCAGCCGGTGGTCTGGTGGTCGGTGATGACGTAGCCGGCCACCACCGGGGAGCCGGAGCAGGTCCAGATGCCGTCCTTGGCCGGCTGCTGGTACCAGGAGCCGGCGCCGCTGCAGCCGCTGGGGTCGTGGTCGGTGATGACGTTCCCGGCGGCGACGGGCTGCCCGGAGCAGCTCCACTTGCCTCCGTTGCCCCAGCCCGCCGTCCGGGCCTCGGCCGTGGACATGCCGGAGACGGTGCCGCCCAGGGCGACGGCCGCGATCAGGGCGATCGACGCCACGGCGGCGCCGGCGCCCCGTCCGACCGCCAGGGTCCTCACGCGCTTCACTATCTGACGCAGGATCATGTCCGGTGTGCTCCTGGGGTGTTGAGGAGGATGAGGTGCCCCCGTTGCGCCGGTCCACCCGGCGGTCGAACGAGAGCCACCCTAGGTGGTGGAGGCGTGAAAGTTCAGCGGAGGACCGGAGAATTCCGCCCCCGGGGCGCAGCTTGTCCGAAAGTCGTCAGGACGTGCGGTCCTCGACCGGCATCCGCCCGGCGTCCCACCTGACGGGACTTTCAGCATACGGAGTGATCTTGGCGCGCCCCGCGGGTAAGGTGGTGGACCGTGGCCAGTAGGAAAACGTCGATCATGGAAGCTGCGGCGCGGGTGATCGCGCGGCGCGGGGTACGCGGGTTGCGGGTGGAGGAGCTCGCCGCCGAGGCGGGCGTGTCCACCGCGCTCATCTACTACCACTTCAAGGACCGCACCGGGATCCTCCGGCAGACGCTGGAGTTCATCAACGACCGGGCCGAGCGCTACACGACCGAACGCGCCGCCGACGCACCGCCGTTGACGGCCCGCGAGGAGCTGGAGCAGACGCTGCTGCTGGAGCTCCAGGACAGCGTCGAGGTCCGGGAGAACAGCACCGCCTGGGGCGAGCTGCGCGCCAGCGCCGTCTTCGACGAGACCCTGCGCGAGGACCTCGCCCGCGCCACCCGGGTCTGGGTCCAGGAGATCGCCGAACTGCTGGGCGGCGTGCAGCCGATGTCCTCGGCGGTCGCGCTGGCCGGTGCGGCGGAGCGGCTCACCGCGCTGCTCGAAGGCCTCAGCACCCGCTGGCTGAGCGGCAGCCTGCCGCTGGCGCACGCCCGGATGCTGATGGCCGACGCGATCGACGCCGAACTGGTCCGGCTCGGCTCCTGAACGATCTCCTCGCCGGGAACGGGGAGTTCCCGCGCCGGCAGACCCCTTCCGCACGATGATCCGCCGGACCGACCCATCCGGCACACCGCCCGCCACGAATCCCTGGTGAACCGACCCGACGCCCGCACCGCTCGGTGCACGGCGTCCCCACCCCGCCCCGGGCAGCACCGGGGCGAGGGTGCCCACCCCCAGGAGCGGCGACCACGCCGCCAGTCCGAACGGGCTGCGTCCGACCGGTTCCCACCCGGCCGGGCCGCCCCGACGAGCGGACGATCATCATGCGCAAAGCCATCTACTGCCTGGCCGCCGCCGGCGCGCTGGGCCTGACCGCGGGCGTACCCGCGACAGCCCTCGCCGCCGGCTCGTCGAGTCCCCCCGGCTACCAGGCCGGACTCCAGCCCGTCCCCACCAACAACGTCACCGGTTCCGGCAGCGCGACGCTCTCACTGAGCGGCGACCAGGCCACCGTCACCGTCGACACCACCGGCCTGCTGGCCGGGGTCCCGCACGCGATGCACATCCACGTCGACGGCATGGGCGTGTGCCCGACCGCCGCGGCGGCCACCAACCTCAACGGCCACACCGCGATCAGTACCAGTGACGGCCACCCCTCCTACGGAATGATCGGCACCTCCCTGACCACCAGCGGTGACACCAGCCCCGCCAGCGGCCTGGCCGTCGACCGCTTCCCCACCGGAAGCTCCTTCCACTACGCACGCACCGTGACGGTCACCGACGACGTGGCGAACAACATCCGCTCCGGCAAGGCCGTCATCGTGGTGCACGGCCTCGACTACAACGGCAGCGGCAAGTTCACCGACGTCCTGGGCCCGAGCGACCTGGACCCGACCCTGCCGCAGACCGCCACCGCACCCGCCCTGTGCGGCACCCTCCAGGCCATGCCCACCGGCGGCGCGGCCACCGGCTCGGGGGCCACCCAGCACCGTCCCGACGACGCGGCCCTGGTCACGGGCGGCAGCTTCCTGCTGGTCGCGGCCGCCGGAGGAGCCTGGGTGCTGCGCCGCCGCCGGCCGGTCGGCGACGACCGTTCCTGACCCCCCGGCCCCGCCATGCCCGGCAACCACCCGACCGTGTCCGGCGCCCGCCGACGCCTCGCGGTGCTCGCCGCCACCGGCCTGCTGGCCGGTGGCGGAGCGAGCACCCTCGCCCTGGCCGCCACCGACCACGCCGAGCCGCCGCCCCGACCGAATGCCGCGGCCGCCCTCCCGGCCGCGCCCCTCCCGGCCGAACGAACGCCCGGCGGCGCCGCGCTGCCGCCCGGTCCGCTGCCCGCCTCGCCCCCGACCGAACTCGACATCCCGTCGATCCACGTCCACACCTCGCTGCTGCGACTCGGCCTGAACCAGGACGGCACCGTCCAGGTGCCCCAACAGCCCCTCCAGGCAGGCTGGTTCACCGGATCGGTGAGCCCGGGCCAGGTCGGGGCCTCGGTCATCCTGGGCCACGTCGACTCCGCCCGGACCGGGCCGGCGGTCTTCTACCGGCTCGGTGCCCTCAGGCCCGGGGACCAGGTGTCGGTGACCCTGGCCGACGGTGCCACCGTCCCCTTCCGCGTCGACACGGTGCGGGAGTACCCCAAGGACGCGTTCCCGACCCTCGCCGTCTACGGATCCGCCGACGCCCTGCCCCACCTGAGGCTGATCACCTGCGGCGACTGGGACCAGGCCACCCACTCCTACCGCGGCAACACCGTCGCCGACGCCGACCCGACCGGCCCGCTCCCCTGAGCGCGCCCGGCGCCCCAGCGGTGCCGGGCGGGCTCCCCCTCCCGCTGGAGACGCCATGCGCATCACCCGCCGCCGGGCCCAGGTGACCCTGGGTCTGCTGTGGCTCCTCGCCGGAGCGCTGCAGCTGCAGCCCTTCATGTTCACCACCGGCTTCGCCCACCGGATCATCGCCCCGGCCGGCGACCAGCAGCCCGCCGTCGTCGCGGGCCCGGTGCACTGGGCGGCCCGGCTGATCGCCACCGCACCACTCCCCCTCGACCTGTTGTTCGCCGCCACCCAACTCCTGCTCGGCGCCGCGCTGGTCCTCGCGCACTCGGCCCGCCGGGTCCGCCTCGCGCTCGGCGCCTCGATCGCCTGGGCGCTCGCCGTCTGGTGGCTGGGCGAGGGCCTCGGCGGCCTGACGAGTGCGCACGCGCTGATGCTCACCGGCGGACCGGGCGCCGTCGTGCTGTACGCGGTCGTCGCGCTCGCCCTGTGGCCGGCCCGGCCACCGGCGTCCGGAGGCCTTCCCGGCGACGCCGCCGTCCGGACCGAACCGGCCGACGGACTGCGGACGGGATGGCTCACCTGGTCCTGGGTGGTGCTGTGGGTCGGCGCGGCCGTGCTCCAGGCGCTGCCCGGGAACGGCGCCCTCCAGGCCGTCGCCGGGAGCGCGGACAGTGCTCCCGCCTGGCTCCGCCCGGCCGGCGCGCACACCGTGTCGGCCCTGGCCGCCGGTGGCACCGCCGTCACCATCGCCCTGGTCGCGGCGCAGGCCCTGATCGGGCTCGCGGCGCTGCGACCACGCCTGCGGCCGCCGGCCGCCGGTGCCGCCGTCGCCCTCTCCCTCGTGTTCTGGGTGCTCGGGCAGAGCCTCGGCGGCCTGTCCACCGGCCAGGCGACCGACCCCAACGCCGCCCCGCTCTACGTCCTGCTCGCCCTCCTGCTCGCCGCCACCGCCCCGCGCGCCGCGCGTGCGGCCCCCGGCGTCCCGGCGGGCCGGGAGGCGGCGGTCGCACGGCCGGTGGCCCCGGCCCATCGGAGCGGCTGACGGACCATCAGGGTCCGGCGGGATCGGCCGCCGGGCCCGCCGAAGGCTCCGCGGCCGCTTCCTCCGCGCGGCGTTTGCGGTGCTCGACCCGGACCCCGGCGATGACGGTGAAGGCCAGGCTCGCGGCGATGATCCCCTCGGCCCAGAAGAAGGACACGTAGTCCATCAGCGAGCCGACCGGTGGCGAGCCCGGTGCCGCGTTGCGCATGCCGATGAGCGCGAAGAGGGTCGCCGCCATCCAGCCGAGCGAGGGCCAGACCAGCCCCTGGCCGCCGCGGTAGAGCACCTCCGCGCCGCCCAGCACGGCCAGGGCGAGCGCCCACATCGCGGCGATCATGAACCAGGCCAGGATGAAGGTGCTGCGCGCCCGGCTGACCCGGCCGTCCAGGACGGTCACGCCGGAGGTGTGCGGGGTGCTGGTGGGCCGCACCACGAAGAACGGGTCGGCGTCCGCGAAGACCAGGCCGACCGGCACCGCGCCGGCGCTGTCCGTGGCCGAGAAGCCCAGTTCGAAGTGGTAGCGGTCGAAGGGGTAGTCGGACTCGGTGCCGTCGTAGAGGTTGGCCTGGACGGACCGGGCGGTGACGGTCTCCCCCGCCGCGGCCCGCAGGTCGGTGCTGGCCGCGGAGTGGACGGTGATGTCGACCTGCCGGGTGAACACGGCGGAGTCCGGACCGTCGGCGAGGCTGCCGTGCGGGACGGCCGCCACGTAGAGGCCGAGGTCGCCCGACCCGGGGTCGATCTCCTGGGCGGTGAGGTCGAGTTCGATCCAGTCCGCCGCCGTCGGCAGGGCCAGTTCCCGGGTCTGCTGCCGGGTGTCGCGCTCGTTGAAGTACAGCGCGATGCCGGCCGAGCAGAGTACGGCGAGCAGCAGCAGGGCGAGGGCGAAGCGGTTGCCGCGCAGTCGGCCGCGGCCCCTCACGACGAGGCGGCGGGCGAGGCCGGGCCGGACGGCGCTCCGGCCGACGCGCCCGACGCGCCCGCCGCGGCGACCGGCTGCTGCTGGGTGGCGCAGTGGATGCCGCCGCCGCCCGCGGCGATGTGGTTGATGGAGACCTGGGTGACCTTGCGGCCGGGGTGGAGGTCGCCGATGATGCCGGCCGCCTTGTCGTCGGCGGCCTGGTCGCCGAACTTCGGGACGATCACGCCGCCGTTGCAGACGTAGTAGTTGATGTAGGTGGCGAGGAAGTTCTTGCCCGCGCCCTGGATCAGGTCGAAGTCGGGCTCGGGGAGGTCGACCACCTTGAGCGTGCGGCCCTTGGCGTCGGTCGCGGTCTGGAGCACCTGGACGGCCTGGTTGGAGGCGGTGGTCCAGACGTCCGGCGGGGTGTCGGCGGCGGGGCGGTGCAGGACGACGGTGCCGGGCTCGGCGAAGCGGGCGAGCGCGTCGACGTGGCAGTCGGTGATGTCCTGTCCGGCGACGCCCTTGAACCAGATCACCTTCCGGACGCCGAGCAGGTCCTTGAAGTCCGCCTCGATCTGGTCCCGGCTCTTGCCGGGGTTGCGGTTGTCGTTGACCCAGGAGCTCTCGCAGGCCATCAGGGTGCCCTCGCCGTCGACCTCGATGCCGCCGCCCTCGCCGGTGATCGGCGCCTGGATGCGGGTGATGCCGTAGTGGTCGAGGAGGTTGCGGGCGACCTGGCCGTCGTTGGCGTGGGTCTGCTTGCCGCCCCAGCCGTTGAAGTTGAAGTCGACGCCGGCCAGGCCCTGGGCGCCGGTGACGAAGGTCGGGCCGGTGTCCCGGGCCCACAGGTCGTCGACCATCAGCTCCAGCACCTCGACGGAGGAGCCGCAGGCCTGGCGGGCCTGGTCGGCCTGGTCGGGGCGGGCCAGCAGGACGACCGGTTCGAAGCCCGCGACGGCCTGGGCGAGCGAGGCGATGTCCTGCCGGACGCCGGGGAGTTGGTCGCCCCAGACCTCCTCCAGGGCCGGCCAGGCCATGAAGGTGCGGGTGTGCGGGCCCGACTCGGCGGGCATCGCCCGGGCGGCGGCCTGGCTGCCCGACGGGGCCGGGGTGCCTGCGGCCGGGCTGCTCGGTCCGGGCTGCTCGTCCGCCGTGCTGTCGGAGGAGCAGCCGCCGGCCAGGGCCAGGGCGGCGAACGCGGCCCCGGACTGCAGGAGCGCACGGCGGGACGGCCGGGAGGGAGCCATGGGGCCTCGTTCCGGTAGGTGTCGGGTTCGGCTCCGCAGGCTACTGAAAGGTGCGTCAGGTTCCGGCGCGGCGCGGCTCCGCCGTTCGAGGGAATCCCCGCCCCGCCCTGACCCGCCCCGCCCTGGCCCGCCCCACCCTGGCCACGGCCGCGGAACGACGGCGGACCGCGCCGTCCCCCACCCGGGACCGGCAGGTCCCACCACCTGCCGGTCCCGGGTCGCGCTACAGCGCGCGGCGCGCGGCGGCGATCCCGTCGGGATCCCAGCCGGGCCGGGGGACGGACTCCAGCAGCAGCGCCGTGTAGGCGTGCTGCGGGTCGTCGAGGACCTGGGCGGTCGGTCCGGCCTCGACGATCCTTCCGTTCCGCATCACCACGACCTCGTCGGTGACGCAGCGGACCACGCCGAGGTCGTGGGTGATGAAGAGGTAGCCGATGCCGGTCTCCTCGCGGATGTCGGCGAGCAGGTTGAGCACCTGGGCCTGGACGGACACGTCCAGGGCGGCGACCGCCTCGTCCAGTACCAGGACGGCCGGCCGCACGGCCAGCGCCCGGGCGATGGCGACGCGTTGGCGCTGGCCCCCGGAGAGCTGGCGGGGCAGCGCTTCGGCGGCCCTGGTGCCGAGCCCGACCTGGTCGAGGAGTTCCTTGATCCGGGCCTGGTGGTCGGTCTCCGGGAAGTGCAGCCGCAGGGTCTCCCGGAGCACGGCCTCGACGCTGGTGCGCGGGTCCAGCGAGAGGTACGGGTCCTGGAAGACCATCTGCACCTCGCGGGCGCGGGCCAGCCGCTCGGCCCTGCCCCGGGCGCGGCCGGTCCGCGGCCGGCCGTGGACGGTGACCCGCCCCTCGTCGGCCTGTTCGAGGCCGACGATGATCCGCGCGGTGGTGGTCTTTCCGGAGCCGGACTCGCCGACGATGCCGAGCGAGGCGCCGGCGTCGAGGGTGAAGGAGACGTCGTCCACCGCCCGGACGCTGCCGAAGGTCCGGTGCAGTCCGGTGACCTGGAGTACAGGCTCAGGCATCGGCGCGGCTCCCTTCGAGCGGGCCGTCCCCGGCCGGGGTGTCCCCGAACGGGCCGTCCCCGAGCGGGTGGTGGCAGGCGACCAGGTGCTCCTCCGGAGTGGGAGCCTCCCCGGCCAGCTCGGGGGTCTGCTCCCGGCACACCTCGGTGGCGAAGGAGCACCGGGCGGCGAACGCGCAGCCGTTCAACTCCTGCCGCAGGTCGGGCGGTTGGCCGTCGATGGCGGCGAGCCGGCCGGCCGGGGCGTCCAGTCGGGGGGTGGAGGCGAGCAGGGCGGCCGTGTAGGGGTGGCGGGGCCGGGCGAAGAGTTCGGCGGCGGGGCCGGTCTCGGCGATCCGTCCGGCGTACATGACGTAGACCCGGTCGCTGATCGCGGCGGCGAGGCCGAGGTCGTGGGTGACGAACAGCAGCCCGGTGCCGAAGCGTTCGCGCAGCCGGCCGAGCAGGGCGACCACCTCGGCCTGGCTGGTGACGTCGAGCGCCGTGGTGGGCTCGTCGGCGAGCAGCAGGATCGGGTCGCCCATCAGGGCGGCGGCGATCATCACGCGCTGGAGCATGCCGCCGGACAGCTGCCCGGGGTAGCGGCTCAGCAGTTCCGGGCCGAGGCCGACGGCGTCGAGGAGTTCGACGGCCCGCCGGTCGGCGTCGGCGGCGCTCATGGCGCCGGTGAGGCGCACGCTCTCGGTGAGGAAGTCGCCGATCCGGCGCAGCGGGTTGATGGCGGCCCGGGGGTCCTGGAAGATCATCGCGGCCTGGCCGGTGCGCAGGGCGCGCAGCCGGGCGGGCGCCATGGTCAGGACGTCCTCGCCGTCGACCAGGACGGTGCCCTCCGGTGCGGCGCCGGACGGCAGCAGGCCGAGGGCGGTGCGGGAGGTGAGGGTCTTGCCGGAGCCGGACTCGCCGACCAGGGCGACGGTCTCGCCGGGGGCGACGGTGAGGTCGACCCCGTCGAGGACGGGCCGGGCGGTGCCGGGCAGTTGGAGCCGGAGGCCCTGGATGTCGAGGGCGTTCACCTTTGATCTCCTAGGATGCCCTGGCCATCAGGCCGGGGAGGAATAGGTCTTTGGCTCGGAGCCGCGAAGCGGCGGAATGGTCTTCGGATGTTCTGGCATGAGCCGTTGTCAGTGCGTGTCGGTAGGTTGCTCTCGTGCACCTCAGGTACTCCTATCGCGTCTACCCGACGGCAGGTCAGCGCGCTGCGCTGGCCAAGACGTTCGGGTGTGCCCGGGTGGTGTACAACGACGGTCTCGCGGCGCGAAAGGAAGCCCGGAAAACCGGGCGGCCATACCCGAAGGCCACGGATCTGCAGAAGTCCGTGATCACTGCGGCGAAGAAGACCCCCGAACGCGCGTGGCTCGCCTCGGTGGGTGTGGATCCGCTGATCCAGTCCCTGCGGGATCTGGACACGGCGTACCGGAACTTCTTCGACTTGGTGTCCGGAAAGCGCGACGGTCGGCCGGTTGGTCTGCCCCGGTTCAAGTCGAAGCGTGATGCCCGGCAGTCGCTTCGGTTCACGCGCAACGGGTTCCGCATCCGTTCCAACGGGAAGCTGAATCTGGCGAAGATCGGCGATGTGCGGGTGAAGTGGTCGCGGGCGCTGCCCGCTGACCCGTCGTCGGTGACGGTCGTGCTGGACGCGGCCGGGCGGTATCACGCCAGCATCGTCGTGGACGTGGAGCTCGAGCACTTGCCCGAGGTCGATGCCGAGGTGGGCATCGACCTCGGGCTGACCACCTACGCCGTCCTCTCCGACGGCAGCGTGATCGACAACCCCCGCTTCCTCCGCAAGGCGGAGAAGAAACTCAAGGCCGCGCAGCGGGAGCTGTCCCGCAAGGCCAAGGGCAGCAGGAACCGGTCCAAGGCCCGCCGCAAGGTAGCCAGGGCGCACGCCAAGGTTGCCGACACCCGCAAGGACTGGCTGCACCAACAGACCACCAAGTTGATCCGCGAGAACCAAGCGGTGTACCTGGAGGACCTGAACGTGCGCGGCCTCGCCCGAGGCCGACTCGCCAAGTCCGTCCACGACGCCGGATGGGCCACCTTCCGGCGCCTGCTCGAAGAGAAAGCAGCCCGGTACGGACGTGTCATCGGGATCGTGCCCCGCGCGTTCCCGTCCTCCCAGCTCTGTTCGGCGTGCGGGCACCGCGACGGACCCAAACCCCTGCGGGTGAGGGAGTGGGCGTGTGGTGCATGTGGTGTGCTGCATGACCGTGACCTCAACGCTGCTCGAAATATCCTGGCCGCCGGGCAGGCGGACAGGCTAAACGCCCCTGGAGGGCCGGTGAGACCCGGTGTGGCGATCCCACGCCGGGCACGGCCCGTTGAACGGGGAACCCACCTCGGCGACCTGCGGACCACGGGCATCCGTGCCACAGGCGCGGGAGGAATCCCCACCCGATAAGGGCAGGGAGGATGTCAAGGGGTCCTTCCAGTGGTGCGGTGGTCGTTCATGCGGACCTCCGGGCGACCCGGTCGGCCCAGCGCTCGCCGACCACGTTGAAGGCGACGACGGTGAGCACGATCAGGGCGCAGGGCAGGATCGCGGAGAGCGGGTAGCCGTGCTGGATCGCGGTCTGGCCGTCGAAGACCATCCGGCCCCAGTCGGGGGTGAGGGCGGGGACGCCGAGGCCGAGGAAGGACAGGCCGGCGAGGTCCATCAGGGCGTAGCCGAAGTTGACGGCGGACTGGGCGAGGACGACCGGCGCGATGTTGGGCAGGACGTGCCGCAGGCAGATCTGCAGGGCGGAGTGGCCCTGGACCTGGTAGGCGGAGACGTACGGCCGGGTCCGTTCGGCCAGCACCAGGGAGCGGGTGAGCCGGGAGACGTAGGGCAGGTAGGCGATCGCCAGGGCGACGACGGGGGCGAGCAGGCCCTCGCCGTAGACCGAGACGATCAGGATGGCGAGCAGCATGCCGGGGAAGGCGAAGACCAGTTCGGTGCTGCGGGAGAGGACGGAGTCGAGCCAGCCGCCGCGCCAGCCGGCCGCGAGGCCGACGGCGATGCCGGCGACGGTGGAGAAGACGACCACGCCGAGCGGGCCGAGCAGCGAGGTGCGGGCGCCGATCAGCAGCCGGGAGAGGGTGTCGCGCCCGGCCGTGTCGACGCCGAGCAGGTGGTCGGGCGAGGGCCCGGCCAGGGCGTTGCCCAGGTCGACGGCGTTCGGGTCGTACGGCGACAGCAGGGGGGCGAGCAGGGCGGCGAGCACCACCAGTACGGCGAAGCCGAGGCAGGCCAGGTAGAGCGGGGCGCGGGCGGCCTTGATCCGGCCGAGGCCGGGCCGGCGGGTGAGGCCCGACCGTTCGGTGAGACCGGCACTCATGCGTCGGACCTCCTGGAGCCGAGGGTGACCCGGGGGTCGACCAGTGGGTGGAGCAGGTCGACGACCAGGTTCACCGTCATGAACAGGGCGACGATGATCAGCGAGATGGCCTGGACGGTCGGGAAGTCCTTGGTGGTGGTGGACAGTTCGAGGAGCTGGCCGATGCCGCCGATGCTGAACGCGGACTCCACCAGGATGGTGCAGACCAGCAGGGTGGAGACGATCAGGCCGCCGGTGGTCAGCACGGTGCCCAGCGAGTTGCGGAACACGTGGCGGCGGATCACCTCGCGCTCGGGGACGCCGCGGCTGCGGGCCACGGTGACGTGCTCGCCCTCCAGGGCCTCCAGCATGGCGGCGCGGGTGACCCGGGCGAGCATGCCGATGAGGTAGAGCGCGAGGGCGAGCGCCGGCAGGGTGAGGTGCCAGAGCATGTCGCCGAGGCCGTCGCCGACGCCGCCGACCGGGAACCAGCCGAGCTTGACCGCGAAGAGGCCCTGGAGCAGCACGGCGGCGACGAAGGACGGCGTGCCGAGGGCGATCGTGGTGGTGACCAGGATGGTGGAGTCGGTGGCGCCGCCGCGCACCGCCCCGAGCCTGCCGAGGGCCAGGCCGATGACGACCACGATCACCAGGGCCATGCCGACCAGCAGCAGGGTGGCGGGGAGCCGGTCGGCGAGCAGCTTGGACACGTCGGTGCGGTAGGTGATGGAGCGGCCGAAGTCGCCCTGGAGCACCTGGCCGAGCCAGCGGAAGTACCGCACCAGGAAGGGGTCGTCGAGGTGGTACTGCTCGTTGATCGCCTGGAGGGCGGCCGGCGAGGCCGACCGGCCCGACAGGAGGAAGCTCGCGGGGCTGCCCGGCGCCAGGTACATGGCCCCGAAGACCACGAACGAGGCGCCGAACAGGGTCACCGCCATCTCGACCAGCCGCCGGGCGGCGAATCGGAGGAAGCTCACCGTGCGGCCCCCACATCGGCGGCCCACGGGTAGTACATGTACGAGATGGTGGTCGGGGCGCCGGTGATCCGCTTGTTGAGGAACACGGCGGTGGGCCACTCGGCGACCGGGATCCACAGCAGCTGCTGGGAGGCGGCCTGCTGGAGCTTGGCCTCGATCGCGCCGCGCTTGGCCGGGTCGTACTCGGCGGTGGCCTGGTCGATCAGGTCGTCGTAGGCCTTGTCGCTGTAGCCGGCGAAGTTCTGGTAGGCGCCGGTGCGGAAGTTGACGAGCAGGTCGAGCGGGTCGGTGATGGAGTCGTAGTACGTCTCCGGGAACATGTCGATGCCCTCGCGCGCCTTGGCGTCGGTGAACAGCGCGGTGAAGGCGTTCGGGGCGATCGTCTTGAGCTGGATGTCGAGGCCGATCTTCGTCCCGGCGGCCTGGACGGCGGTGGCGAGCAGGGAGACGTCCTGGCCGATGGTGCTGGTGGCCATGACGAGCGTCTTGCCGCTCGCGCCGGCCTCCTTGACCAGGGCCTTGGCCTTGTCGATGTCCTGGGTGGTGGGGGTGAGGCCGTCGAAGGCGCTCTTGCGGACGTCGTCGGGGGCGGAGGCCCAGGCGGCCCTGGTGGTGAGGGAGCCGGTGACGGTGCCGGAGCCGGCCAGGCCGGTCTTGACGAAGCCGGAGCGGTCCAGGGCCAGCGACAGCGCCTGGCGCACCCGGACGTCGCCGAGCGCGCCCTGCATGTTGGTGACGTTGACGTTGACGGTGCTCAGGCCCTCGCCGAAGTAGAGGGTGCCCGGGCCGCTCTTCTTGAGGCGGTCGTAGCTCTCGGTGGGGATGAGGTAGCCGCCGTCGACGTCGCCGGTCAGCATCGCGTTGGTGCGGGCCGAGGAGTCGGTGAGGAAGCTGAACACGACCTTCTTCGACTTGGCCTTGGTGCCCCAGTAGTCGTCGAAGCGCTGGAGTTCGAGCGACTGGCCCTTGGCCCAGGTGCCGAGCTTGAAGGGGCCGGTGCAGTCCAGGCTGCCGGTGGTGCCGTAGTCCTTGCCCGCGGCCTCGATGCCGGCCTTGGCGGCGACGACGCCGGCGGCGGTGGCCATGTACTGCGGGAACTGGGAGTCGGCCTGCTTGAGCTTGACGGTGACCTGGAGCGGGCCGGTCTTGGTGATGGAGTCGACGTTCTGGAAGGTCTGGGCCCAGGCCGCCGCGTTGTTGGGGTCGGTCTGCCGGCCGAGGCTGTACACGACGTCGTCGGCGGTCATCACCGTGCCGTCGTGGAAGTGCACCCCCGAGCG
The DNA here is from genome assembly GCF_042896295.1 of Kitasatospora sp. NPDC001309. Classification (NCBI taxonomy): domain Bacteria; kingdom Bacillati; phylum Actinomycetota; class Actinomycetes; order Kitasatosporales; family Streptomycetaceae; genus Kitasatospora; species Kitasatospora sp. NPDC001309. The sequence goes on from NZ_JBIAXC010000046.1 coordinate 27,586, forward strand.
CAGGTCGTAGACCCAGGTGGTCGGGTCCGGGTTGGTGGCCTTCTCGGCCAGGCCGGGAGCCAGGGTGAGCTGGGGGGTCCAGCGCATCAGGCTCTCGCACACGTTGGAGAGGATCGTGTTCTGCGGGTAGTCGAAGGCCTGGATGTAGTCGAGGGTCGGCGGCTCGGCGTAGGTGGCCCAGGTGAAGGAGTCGATCTCGCCCTTGGCGGGCGGGGTGGAGGCGGAGAGCTGGAAGCCGGCCTGGCCGGAGTCCCCGCCGCGCGGGGGGCCGGAGCAGGCGGCGACCATGGTCGCGGCCGAGAGCAGGGCGGTGGCGAGGGCGAGCCGGCCGCGCTTGGTGGCGCGTCTCGCGGGTGCGAGCGTCATGAGGGTGGTCTTCCGATCGGTGCGGAACGGGAGGTGCGGAGCGGTACGGGGTGCGGGCCGTACCGGTCCGCGGGGGACGCGCCGGTGGGGCGGTCGCGTCCGTGGGCCGGACGGGGGCCGGATGGGGGCCGGCCCGGGCGGCCGGGGGTCAGGCCCGGGCGGCCGGGATCTGCTGGGTGATGCAGTGGACGCCGCCGCCGCCGTAGGCGATCACCCGGGCGCGCACGCCGACCACCTTGCGGTCGGGGTAGGCCGCAGCGAGGACGGCGAGCGCGCCCGCGTCCTCGGGGTGGTCGGCGACCGGGACGACGACGCCGCCGTTGGCCAGGTAGAAGTTGAGGTAGCCGACCTCGACCCGGTTGCCGTCGACCTCGACGAAGGCGGCCTGCGGGACGTCGACGATCTCGAAGGGCCGGCCCTGGGCGTCGGTGGAGTGCTCCAGCACGGTGCGGTTGGCGCGCATCCGCACGTAGTCCGGGTGCTCGGGGTCGGCGGGCAGCTGCACGACGACCTTGCCGGGGGCGACGAAGGCGCAGACGCCGTCGACGTGGCCGTCGGTCTCGGTGTCCAGCGCGCCGCCGTAGGGCAGCCAGATCACCTTGGTGACGCCGAGGCGGGCCTTGAGCTCGTCCTCGATCTCCTCCCGGCTCAGGTCCGGGTTGCGGTTGGGGTGGAGCAGGCACTGCTCGGTGGTGATCAGGGTGCCCTCGCCGTCGACGGTGATGGCGCCGCCTTCGAGGATCATCTCGGAGCGGACGGCGGGGACGCCCAGGTGGTCCAGCAGCAGGGCGCTGATCCGGTCGTCGGTGTCCCAGGGGTGGTGCTTGCGGCCCCAGGCGTTGAAGCGGAAGTCGACGCCGGCCCGCCGGCCCTCGCCGTCCAGCACGAAGATCGGCGCGCTGTCGCGGAACCAGGAGTCGTCCAGCGGGAGTTCGACGACGGTGGTGCCCTCGCCGCAGAGCTCGCGCGCCTCGTCGCCGTGGCCGGGCGGCGCCACCATGGTGACCGGCTCGAACTCGGCGATGGCGCGGGCGACCGTCGCGTACTCGCGCTTCACCTCGTCCAGGGTGTCGCCCCAGAGGTCCGGCCGTACGGGCCAGGCCATCAGGCAGCCCTCGTGCTCGGTCCACTCGGCGGGCATTCGGAACGTCACGGGTTTCCTCTTCCGTTCGGAACTGGTGCGGTGCTGTGGTGCGGGCTCGGCGCCGGGGCCCGGCGGGATCCGCCGGGCCGGCCCCGGGGCCGAGGCCTCGGCGGCCCGCCGCCGTGGGGTACCGGGCGGGCCGCCGAGGGGTTGGAGGGGCCTAGACCGCCGGTACGGCGGGCTGGGACTGGGTGGCGCAGTGGATGCCGCCACCGCCGGAGGCGATGTTGTCGATGTTGATCTGGACGACGTCGCGGCCGGGGAACTCGGCCTGGAGGATGGTGTAGGCCAGGCCGTCGGCGTAGCCGTCGCCGAACTGGGGCACGAACACCGACCCGTTGGCGACGTAGAAGTTGGTGTAGCTGGACAGGAAGTCCTTGCCGCGGCCGCGGATCAGGGTGCGGTCCGGGCCGGGCAGTTCCACCACGGTCAGGGCGCGGCCCTGGGCGTCGGTCGCGCTCTGCAGGACCTGCTTGGCCTGCTGGTAGACGTCGATCCAGACCTGGTCGGTGCCGGGGCCGGGCTTGTCGAGGACGACCCGGCCCGCGGAGGTGAAGCGGGCCAGGCAGTCGATGTGGTCGTCGGTGATGTCCTGGCCGGCCAGACCGGCCAGCCAGATCACCTTGTCCAGGCCGAGACTGGTCTTCAAGGCCTGTTCGACCTGGTCCTGGGTCATGCCCGGGTTGCGGTTCGGGTTGACCAGCGAGCTGACGGTGGCCAGCAGGGTGCCCTGGCCGTCCGTCTCCAGGGCGCCGCCCTCGCCGGTGAAGGAGGCGCTGACGCGGCTGACGCCGTACTCGGCGAGCAGGCTCGCCGCGACCGCGGCGTCCTCGGCGAAGGGCTGGTAGTAGGGGGTACCGGTCTTGCCCCAGCCGTTGAAGTGGGTGTCGACCCCGGCGACGGTGCCGGGCGCGACCGTGAAGGTCGGGCCGAAGTCGCGGATCCACAGGTCGTCGTTGGGGATCTCGACGACGGTGATGCCGTAGGTGCTGCCGGGGCCGCACCAGTACCGGGCGCTCGCGGCCTGGGCGGGGCGCGCGACCAGGACGACCGGCTCGTAGCGGGAGATCTCGTAGGCGACCCGGGCGATGTCGTCGCGGACCGCGGAGAGCTTGTTGCCCCAGATCGAGGAGAGGGCGGGCCAGGCCATGAAGGTGCGGTCGTGCCGGTCGCTCTCGGCCGGCATCCGCAGCCGCGGGGTGGCGGTGGCCGATCCCGTGGCCGATTCCGTCGCCGTGGCCGTGGCCGCCTGGGCGTCGTCGGCCCGGGCGGCGGCCGGGAAGGCCGCGGTGAGGGCGGCCAGCGGCACGGCGGCCGCGCCGAAGCGGAGCAGGCTTCTTCTTGAGGGGGTGGGGGTGTTCAAGAAACGCTCCCTGCATGAGGTGGGAGGTGTGGGGGTTGCCCCGCATCCTTCACCGCACTGAAAATTCAGTCAAGCCCCTGGGGGACAGTTACCTTTCGGTCACCTTCGGAACACCCCGGCCGACCCCGGACCACCGGTCTACACCAGGGCAGTGCGGCGCGCTGACCAGGGAGCCGGTCTCGGGGAGCCCTCGGAAGGGAGTCCTGAAATTTTCGTCAGGATTGTGTAACGAGCCGGCCCGAATCCCGGTAGAGTGACCGCTCATGTCGGACCGTCGGACAGCGATACTCGAAGCCGCCACCCGCGTCATCGCCCGACGCGGCATCCGCGGACTGCGCATGGGCGAGCTCGCGGCCGAGGCCGGGGTGTCCACCGCGCTGATCTACTACCACTTCACCGACCGGGCCGGCACCCTGCGCCGGACGCTGGAGTTCATCAGCGACCGCGCCGACCACTACACCGCCGACCAGGAGCCCGCCGCCCGGGCCGAGGACCCGCGCACCGACCTGGAACGGGTCCTGCTGCGCGAACTCCAGGACACCGCCGAGGTCCGCGAGAACAGCACCGCCTGGGGCGAGCTGCGGGCCACCGCCGTCTTCGAACCCGACCTGCGCGAGGAACTCGCCCGCTCCACCCACACCTGGGTGCACGACGTGGCCGAACTGCTCGCCCGCGCCGACCCCACCGGCACCGCCCCCGCCCACGCGGCCGCCGCCGAACGGCTCACCGCCCTGACCGAGGGCCTCAGCGTGCGCTGGCTCAGCGGCTCGCTGAGCCTCGACCACGCCCGCCGACTGCTCCGCGGCGCCGTCGACACGGAGCTGGCCCGGCGATGAACCCCCGCGGGCGGCCGAGCCGACCGCGGCTTTTCAAGGTCGGGGACTAGCCCATTCGCTCGCGCAGCCGCGCGCTCGCCCGGTCCAGGTGGACGGCGAGCGCGCGGTCCGCCTGTTCGGCGTCACCGTCGGTGATCGCCGCGAGGATCGCGTCGTGCTCGTCGGCGATCTCGGCGATGCTGAGCAGCTTGTACGTCTGGACCTGGGCCATTGCGAGAGGCCCAGATGGACCACCCCGCGATCTCCCGCCGCCGACTCCTGCGCTACGGCGCCGCGGCCGCACCCCTGGCGGCCTTCGGCCCGCTCCTGGCCGGCACCGCCCGAGCCGCCGACGGCTCCGCCACCGCCGCCGCCCCCGACGCCTCCGGCGCTGCCGCCGCCCCCGGCGCCGCGCCGACGCTGCGGATGCCCGCCGAGACCGACCCGCACGCCCGGACCTTCCTGGCCTGGCCCGAACCGACCTCCGCCTGGGGCGCCCAACTCCCCGCCGTCCAGGCGGACATCGCGAACCTCGCCAAGGAGGTCTCCCGCTTCGAGCCGGTCGTGATGGTGATCAACCCGGAGTCGGTGGCCGCTGCCACCCCGCTCTGCAACACCGCCTCGATCCCCTTCTCCCACGGCATCACCTTCCTCCCGGTCTCCAACGACGACCTGTGGATCCGGGACTTCGGCCCGACCTTCCTGGTCGGCCCGGGCGCCGTCGCCGGCCTGGACACCAACTTCAACGGCTGGGGCAAGACCGGCACCAAGTACGAGCAGGCCTTCGCCAACGACGCCAAGGCGGCCGCCGCGCTGCTCGCCCACTACCGGATCGACCGCGTGCAGGCGCCCTTCACCGGCGAGGGCGGCTCACTGGAGACCGACGGCCAGGGCACCCTGCTCGCCACCGTCAGCTCACTGGTCAACCCCAACCGCAACCCGGGGCTGAGCCAGGGCGACGTCGAGCAGCGGCTCAAGTCCTCGCTCGGTGTGGAGAAGGTGATCTGGGTGGCCGGCCTGGCGGGCCAGGACATCACGGACAGCCACATCGACTGCGTGGCCCGGTTCAGCGCGCCCGGCCGGGTCATCCTCGACAAGCCCGGGCCGGGCTCCGCCCCGCTCTGGGTCAACGTCTACCAGCAGGCCAAGCAGGTGCTGCAGAGCGCCACCGACGCCAAGGGCCGTCCGCTGACGATCGTCGAGCTGCCCGGCCCCGACCACCAGAAGATCGACGGGACCGGCTCGTCCTTCCTGGCCAGCTACACCAACCACTACACCGCCAACGGCGCCGTGCTGATGCCCCAGTTCGGGGACGCCGCGGCCGACGACGCGGCCCGCGCGGTCCTGGCGGCGGAGTACCCCGGCCGCACCGTCGTCCCGGTGCGGATCAACGCCATCGCGGCGGGCGGCGGCGGCATCCACTGCGCGACCCAGTCCCAGCCCGTCGTGCCGCCGGCGGCCTGAGCCGCGCCACGGGCACCGGCACCCACCCGGGTTCGGCCGCCCGGCTGACCGATCGGGCAGCCGGGCGGCCGCCCGACCCTACGCCCGGGTAGGGTGGCGACCCATGGCCAGTCGTAGAACGTCGATCCTGCAAGCAGCCGCCCGCGTCATCGCCCGGCGCGGCGTGCGCGGGCTGCGGGTGGAGGAGCTCGCCGCCGAGGCGGGCGTGTCCACCGCGCTCATCTACTACCACTTCAAGGACCGCACCGGCATCCTGCGGAGCACCCTGGAGTTCATCAGCGACCGGGCCGAGGGCTACACCACCGACCGCCCCGCGGACGCCCCGCCGCCGACCGCGCGGGAGGAGCTGGAGCAGACCCTGCTGCTGGAGCTCCAGGACAGCGTCGAGGTCCGGGAGAACAGCACCGCCTGGGGCGAGCTGCGCGCCAGCGCCGTCTTCGACGAGACCCTGCGCGAGGACCTCGCGCGCGCCACCCGCCTCTGGGTCCAGGAGACCGCCGGGCTGCTCGGCGTGATCCGGCCGACGGCCTCCGCGCTGGCGCTGGCGGGCGCCGCCGAGCGGCTCACCGCGCTGCTGGAGGGCCTCAGCACCCGCTGGCTCAGCGGCAGCCTGCCGGTCGCCCACGCCCGCGCCCTGATGACCGAGGCGATCGACACCGAGATCGCCCGGCTCGACGCCTGAACCGCCCGGTCCCGGGAACCGTCCGATCCGCCCCTGGCGTCAGAGCCGTCGGAGCCACCCGGGCCGGGCTCCGAAACGGCCCGCCACCGGTGCGCTCCGTGACCACCTCTGCGGCAGGAGTCACGGCTTTTGCCCGAACTTGACTGACTTTTCAGTCAGTGCAACGCTGCTGATGACAGCAGGCGCTGCCCGCCCCTTCCGTCCGGTCCGTCCCGCTGTGCGTCGACGCGCCACGACACGGAGAGTGGAGACGGCGACGGGCCCACGCCCCCCGGGGCGGCCCCGGCCCACGGGCCCCCGGACGGCACCTGCGCACCCCCGCACGATCAGGAGACCACCGTGAGCTACTACCACGACGACCACTCCGGCGAGTCGGGCCCCTGGGTGCCTGCCGACGACGTCCCGCACGCGCGGACCTGGATGTCCTGGCCCTCCCGCCGGGGCGTGTGGGGGCTGCGCCTGGGCGGCGTCCAGGAGGACATCGCCCTGATCGCCCGCACCATCGCCCAGTTCGAGCCGGTGGTCATGTGCGCCCCGGACGACTACACCGCGGACAAGGCCCGCTCCTGGTGCGGCCCCTCCGTCGAGGTGATCACCGCGATCCCCACCGACGACCTGTGGATGCGCGACATCGCCCCGGTGTTCCGCCGGGACGGCCACGGCGGGCTGGAGGCCGTGGTCCTCAACTTCAACGGCTGGGGCAACAAGCAGGTCCACTACGACGACGCCCGGGCCGCCGAGCGGATCGCCGCCCACCGCGGCCTGCGCCACTCCTACGCGGACTTCGTCGGCGAGGGCGGTGCGGTCGAGACCGACGGCGACGGCACCGTGATGGCCACCGAGAGCAGCCTGGTCAACAAGAACCGCAACCGCGGCATGAGCCGGGACGAGATCGAGGACGCCGTCCTGGAGGCCTACGGCGCGGACAAGATGATCTGGCTGCCCGGCATCAAGGGCGAGGACATCACCGACGACCACGTCGACGTCACCTCCCGGTTCATCCGCCCCGGGGTGGTGATGGTCCAGCTGCCGCCGGCCGACCGCAACGACTCCTGGGCGCGCGACGCCCGCGAGCAGTTCGCCATCCTCTCCGCCGCGACCGACGCCCGCGGCCGCCGGCTCCAGGTCATCCCCGTGCACGGCCCGGACACCGTCCGCTCCCGCAGCTCCAAGTTCGTCGACTCCTACCTCAACTTCGTCCTCGTCAACGGCGGGGTCATCACCGCCCAGTTCGGCGACGCCTACAAGGACGCCGCCGCCCGGGACGCGCTCGCCGCGGCCTTCCCCGGCCGCCACGTCGTCCAGCTCGACGTCGACCGGCTGATGACCGGGGGCGGCGGCATCCACTGCTCGACCATGCACGAGCCGCTGCCGTAGCCGGAGCGCGAGCCGCCCCCGTTCTCCTTCCCGGACCACCCTCGAACCTGCCCGGAGAGCCCGTATGACCAACGCCCGCACGCCCGACGCCCGTACGCCCGACGCCCTGTCCCGCCGCGGCATGATCCGTTCCATCGCCGGCATCGGCGCCGGAGTCGGCGTCCTCACCCTCGGCCTGACCGCCTGCGACCCGAACGACCTCGGCGACCTCGACGGCGCCGTGCCGCCGTCCCAGCAGCCCGGCACCCCCGGCGCCCGCCGCTTCGGCGCCGAGTGGGAGAAGCACCAGCGCACCGTGATGTCCTGGCCCGCCTCCGAGACCGTCTGGGGCGAGCAGCTCCCGGACGTCCGCAAGGACATCGCCGGCCTCGCCCAGGCCATCGCCGCCCGCGAACCCGTCGTCCTGATGGCCCGCCCGGAGCAGAAGGAGGCCGCCCAGAAGGCCTGCGGCGCCGCCGTCGAGGTCGTGCCGGTGGCCGTCGACGACCTGTGGGCCCGCGACACCCTGCCGGTGTTCGTCGAGGAGGGCGGCAAGGTCAAGGGCGTCGACTTCAACTTCAACGGCTGGGGCAACAAGCAGCAGCACGCCAACGACTCCAAGATCGCCCGGACGGTGCTGACCAAGTTCGGCGTCGAGCGCGTCGAGACCCCGCTGGTCGCCGAGGGCGGCTCCTTCGAGACCGACGGCCAGGGCACCCTGATGGTCACCGAGAGCTCCGTCGTCAACGAGAACCGCAACCCGGGGATGAGCCGGGACCAGGTCGAGGCCGAGCTCAAGAAGGCGCTCGGCGTGACCAAGGTGATCTGGCTGGCCGGCGTCAAGGGCAAGGACATCACCGACGCCCACGTCGACTGCCTGGCCCGCTTCGTCGCCCCCGGCGTCGTCCTGCTCGACCAGTCCTTCCCCGGCGGCCCGGCGGACGTCTGGTCCCGCGCGGCCGAGCAGGCCCGCGGCGTGCTCAGGAACGCCACCGACGCGACCGGCAAGAAGCTCCAGGTGATCGAGCTCCAGCAGCCGGACCCGGACAAGATCACCGGGCGCGGCGACGCCTTCGTCTCCTCGTACATGAACTTCTACGTCGGCTCCAAGGGCGTCTACCTGCCCAAGTTCGGCGACACCCGGGCCGACGAGCGCGCCCAGCAGGTCCTCAAGCAGTACTTCCCGGGCCGGGAGATCGTCCCCGTGAAGATCGACGCGATCGCGGCCGGCGGCGGCGGTATCCACTGCGCCACCCACGACATCCCGGCCGTCGGCTGACCGGGTACGGGCTGCCGCGCGGCGCCGCGCCCGGCGCGCGGGGAGGCCGCTTCGCCCGGCTCACGGCCGTCCTGCGGGGCCGGCCGGCCCGGCCGGCGGTCGGGGGCGAGGCGGCCGCGGGCGAGGCCCCCGGTGAACTCCCGTACGGCTGGGCGACGGTGACGACCGCCGTGGCCCGGGCCGTGGCCGGCGTACCGCCGCAGGCGCTGACCGTGCGGTCGGCGCAGCGGCTGCCGGCCGTGCCCGCCGTCCAGGAGCACCTGGACGCGGTGCTGGTCGCGATGGTGGAGTCCGCCCTGCGGCGCAGCCCGCCGGGGGCACGGGTACTGGTCCGCACCGAGCTGACCGCCGGCCGGCCCGGAACGCCCGACCGGATCCGGGTCCAGGTGGCCGACCGCGGGCCGGACCTGGCCGGCGAGGCGCGCCACCGGCTGCCCGCGGTCCCCTCCGGATCCCCCGGCACGCACCGCGCGACGGCCGAACTGGCCTGTGCTGCAGCCCGGTTGAGCGCGGCGGGCGGCGGCGCCCTGTCCGCCGGGGCCAATCCGGGCGGCGGGCTGCTGCTGACCCTCGCCCTCACCACCGCGGCCCGCCCGGGCTGGTGAGGCCCGGGGCCGCCGCTTCCGCCGGGCGCTGGAGTGCCCCCGCCCGGATCGACCGGGCGGGGGCACTCCGTCGTTGCGTCGACCGCTGTCCCGGCCGGGGTGGCGGACCGGGCCTCGACGGCTCTACCGGGTTGACGGGTTCTGCCGGGGTGGTGGGTTCAGACGGCGGGCTGCTGCTGGGTGACGCAGTGGATGCCGCCGCCGCCCGCGCCGAGGTAGTCGATGTTGAGCTGCTCGACGGTCCGGCCGGGGAAGAGCCGCGCGAGCGCGGCCTTGGCGGCGGCGTCGGCCGAGGTGTCGCCGAACTGGGCGGAGATCACCGCGTTGTTGCAGAGGTAGTAGTTGGCGTAGGAGCCGACGAAGTTGGGGTCGGTCGAGCGGATCAGGTTGTAGTCGGGTCCCTGGATCTTGCTGACCGCGATCCTGACCCCCTGCGCGCTCGTCGCGCCCGAGAGGATCTGGTACTGCTGGCGCTCGTCGTTGGACCAGACGTCGGTGTCCCCGGACAGCGGCATCTGGACGGCGGCCGCACCGGCGCCGAGGAACCGCGAGGTCGCGTCGACGTGGTCGTCGGTGATGTCCTGGCCCTGGATGCCGGGGAACCAGATCATCTTCGAGGCGCCGTAGGCGGCGTACAGCGCGGACTCGATCTGGGTCTGGGACAGGCCGGGGTTGCGGTTGGAGTTGACGATGCTGCTGCTGGTCGCCATCAGGGTGCCGGCGCCGTCGGTCTCGACGGCACCGCCCTCGGCGACGAGTCCGGCGGCCGTGAACGGGATCCCGAGGTAGGCGGCGACGCGCTGGGCCACCAGGGCGTCGTTGGCGTGCGTCTGCTTGTTGCCCCAGCCGTTGAAGTTGAGGCCCACCGTGTCCAGGCCGCCCGCGCCGTTGGTGCGGAAGACCGGGCCGGTGTCGCGCATCCAGCAGTCGTCGACGGGGATGGTGCCGATGACGGTGACCCGCGAGCCGCACATCGACTGCGCCTTGGCGACGCTGGCGGGGTTGGCGCACACGGTGACCGGCTCGTACTTGGCGATGGTCTTGGCGATCAGGGCGATGTTGGCCTGGACGCCGCTGAGCTTGTTGCGCCAGATGCCGGTGCTGTCCGGCCAGGCCATCCAGGTCCGGGTGTGCGGGACGGTGTCGACCGGGACGGCGTAGCCGGTGGTGGCGGGCGCCCTGCCTCCGGATGCCGTCCCGCCGGGTGCCGTGCGGCCGGGTGCCGTGCCGCGGGCGGCGGCCTGCGGCGCGTTCAGCCCGGTCAGCGCGGCGCCGGCGGCGGTCAGCCCGGCGGCTGCCAGGAACCCGCGCCGGCCGAGGCGCCCGAGGGGCGCCGGGTCGGGTCTGTGGTGATCGCGATCGTCCACTTCTACCTCCGTGTCAGTTCCGGCCGACGGCCGTGGAGTTGCCCAGAAGGTAGAACTGGCCAAGCGCTCGGTCAATATCTCGCGCACGGATCGGGTGGGGATCCCTCCGAATCGTTTTCCGGCCCGCCCCTCCCGCGGCCGCCCCGCTCGTTACAGTGGCGGCCATGGCGACACGGGCGACAGGAACAGCGCGGGAGGCGTCCTCCGCGCCGGGCGGCACCGGCCGGGCACGGGCCTCCGCCAAGGGCGAGCAGACCCGGGCCCGGCTGATCGCGGCGGCCCGGACGCTGCTCGCGGGCGGCGACGCCGGGCGGTTCACCACCCGCAACGTGGCCGCGCTGTCCGGGGTTTCGCACGGGATGTGCCACTACCACTTCGCCGACCGCACCGAACTGATCGTCGCGGTGGTCGCCGACATCCGGCCCGAGTGGATCACCCCGCTGGAGGAGGCGGTGGACGGCCCGGGCGGCTACGCCGAGCGGGCGGAGCGGGTGCTCGCCCTGCTCACCCGGCCGGAGAGCCCCGACCTGGCCCGGCTGCACGCGGCGCTGCACTGGCTGGCGCTCAACGACGAGCGGGTCCGGGCCAGTCTGGAGGCGGAGTACGCACGCTGGCGGTCCTGCTTCGTGCGCCTGTTCCGGACGCTGGCGGACGAGCGCGGCGACGGCTCCGACCCCCGCCCGCTGGGCGAGGCCTTCGCCGCCGCCGTGGACGGGCTGGCCGCGATCGGCTCGCTGGACGGGACGGTGGACGCGGGGCGGGTGCTGCGCAGGCTGATGGCCGCGCTGTCCGCGAGCGGGTGACCGGCCGAACCGCTGACCCGCTGACCCGCTGACCCGCTGACCTGCTGACCGGCTGACCGGCAGACCCGCCCGGGCCCGTGGGGGCCGGGCGGGTGGGTGCGGTCAGGCGCCCTCGGCCTCGGCCTCCTTCTCCCGGCGCAGCCGGTGCTCGGTGCGGATGCCGCACCAGGCGGTGCAGGCCAGGCTCGCGGCGATGATCCCCTCCGCCCAGAAGAACGCCACGTAGTCCATCAGCGATCCGATCGGCGGCGCGCCGGGGGCCGCGTTGCGCATGCCGATCAGGGCGAACAGGCTGGCCGCCATCCAGCCCAGGGAGGGCCAGACCAGGCCCTCGCGCTTGCGGTAGAGCACCTCGGCGGCGCCGAGGACGGCCAGGGCGATGGCCCACATCGCCGCGATCATGAACCAGGAGAGGATGAAGGTGCTACGGGAGCGGGTGATCCTGGTGTCCAGGGCCACCGCGCCGTTGCTCGCGGTGGTGGCCTGCGGGCGCAGCACGAAGAACGGGTCGGTGTCGGTGAGGACCACGCCGACCGGCACGGCCGTGCCTCCGCTGGTGGCGGCGAAGCCCACCTCCATGCGGTAGCGGTCGAAGGGGTAGTCGGTCTTGGTGCCGTCGTAGATCCCCACCTGGACGAGCTGGGAGGGCGCGCTCTCCCCCTCGGCGGCCTTGACGGTCACCTTGGGGGTGCCGGTGACGCTGATCTCGACCGGGCGGGCGAAGGTCTGGGAGCCCGGGCCGGCGGCGAAGCGGCCGTGCGGGACGGGCGTGACGTAGAGCGTCAGCTGCTGGGCCGTCGGGTCCACGTCCTGCGCGGTGACGTCGAGTTCGATCCAGTCGGCGGCCGAGGGGACGGCCAGCTCGCGGGTCTGCTCGCGGGTGTTGCGTTCGTTCAGGTAGAGGCCGATGCCGCTGCCGCAGAGGGCGACGACCATCGCCAGGAGCACGGCGAAGCGCCAGCTGCGGCGGCGGGGGGCTCGGGGCGGCGTGGCGGGGGGTGCGCCGGTCTCGTCGATGGTGGCCTGCACGGTGGTCCTTCCTGGAGCGCGCGTCGGACGCGGGGCAGGATCGCTGCCGTCCGGGCTGCCGCGCACCGGTGTCTCGTCCGGGGCTTTCCGCTGGGTTGCCCCGCATCCTCCATTGAACTGAAAATTCAGTCAAATGCCCGAATCGCTCCCGTTGCCCCGACCGCTCTACCAGCCCTTCACCGGCCCTGCGCCGGGCCCGCTGCGCCATCCCCTGAGGGAACCTCTAAACTTCGCGGCGATGCCATCCGTGCCCCACCCCTCCTTGTCCGCCGAGAGAGGCCGCCCCATGTCCGCTGACCGATCCCCCTTCGCCCTCCAGCCGGTCTTCCAGGCACTGACCGCGGACGACCCGCGCGAGGTCGGCGGCCACCGGCTGTACGCGCGGCTCGGCGCCGGCGGCATGGGCCGGGTCTACCTCGCGTACACCCCGGGCGGCCGCCCGGTGGCGCTCAAGGTGGTGCGCCCCGAGCTGGCCGGGGACCCGGACTTCCGGGCCCGGTTCGCCCAGGAGGTGGCCAGCGCCCGGCTCATCCACGGACTGTTCACCGCCCAGCTGGTCGACGCCGGGCCGGACGCCGCCACCCCGTGGCTGGCCACCACCTACGTGCCCGGCCCCTCGCTCCAGCAGGTGGTGCAGCGGTTCGGCCCGCTCCCCGAGCGCACCGTCCTGCTGCTGATGGCCGGGATCGCCGAGGCGCTCCAGGCCATCCACGCCAGCGGGGTGGTCCACCGCGACCTCAAGCCGGGCAACGTGCTGATCGCCGCCGACGGCCCCCGGGTGATCGACTTCGGCATCGCCCGGGCGGCCGACGCCGTCGCCCTGACCGGCACCGGACTGCAGATCGGCTCCCCCGCCTACATGGCCCCCGAGCAGGCCATGGGGCAGTCCGCGACCGCGGCCACCGACGTCTGGGCGCTCGGCGCCCTCGCCGTCCACGTCGCGGCCGGCGCCCCGCCGTTCGGCGACGGCCCGCACCCGGCCACGCTCTACCGGACCGTCCACGAGGAACCCGACCTCGCCCGGGTGCCGGAGGGCCTGCGCGAGCTGCTCCGGCGCTGCCTGGCCAAGCGCCCCGAGGACCGGCCGACCACCGCCGAGGTGATCGCCGCCGCGGCCGGCCACCCCGCGGTGGGCGGGCAGCTGCGGTTCGGCGAGGACTGGCTGCCGCAGCCGCTGACCAGCCAGATCACCCGGCACACCGAGCTGCCGCAGACGCCCGCCGAGGCCGCCGGGACCGGCGGGACCGGCGGGACCGGCCTGAACGCGGCCCCGACGATGCTGGCGCCTGCGGCGATGCCGACTCCGACCCCGACTCCGACGCCGACCGTGCTCGCCACCGCCGCGGCGGCGCCGGGCGGCCCCGAGCTGCCGGGCGTAGGCGCCACCCCGTCCGGGCCCGCGTCGACCGCTCGGCCGAAGCGGTTGCGCGGGCGCACCGCGCTGGTCGCCGTGGTCGCCCTGGCCGTCGGCGCCGCGGCGACGGTGTTCGTGCTCGACGACCCGGACCCGGTGGAGGCGGCGACGGCCGACACCCCGGTGGCCGGCTCCCCCGGGCCCGGCACGCCCGCCGCCTCGTCGGCACCCGGCGGCCCGTCGGGCCCCGCCCGCACGCCCGCCGCCACCACCGCGCCGAGCCGCTCGACGCCGCCCGCCCCTGCCGCCGACTTCACCCCGGACTACCGGGCGGTGGAGCTCACCTCGGCGGATCCGAACTACGAGTTCGACCTGGCCGCGGGCACGGTGGTGCCGGTCGAGACCGTGAACTGGTACGTGGGGCGCACCGACAGCGAGTTCCTGATCCCGGAGACCGCCGACTCCTACATCGGCCGGGACTCCGGCCTCGGCCCGGCCGAGTGCCTCCAGGGGCTCGGCAGCCGTCCGACCGCCCGGGTGCCGTTCAGCGCCGTCGGGCCGCGCGGCGCCTTCTGCGTCCGGTCCGCGGACGGCAAGGAGCTGGCGATCGTCCGGGTGCTGTCGACGGCGGGCGCGGACGGGGCGGTCAAGGTCTCGCTGGACCACTACCGCCGCAACGGCTGACACCCCCGGGAACGGCCGAGAGCCCGTCGCCGCCCACGGCACGGGTGGGAGCGACGGGCTCTCGGCGCTGATCGGCGGCCCGGGGTCAGACCGGGCGCCGGGCCGGGTCGGCGGCGCCGGGGGCGGGGGTTCCGGGCGCAGGAGCCCCCGGAACGGCAGTCGCGGCCGCAGGAGTCGCGGGCGTGGCGGCCCCCGACGTGGCGGCGGGCTGGTCCTCCTCCCGCATGGCCGCCGTCTCCGCCTTGAGGATGCGCATCGACTTCCCCAGTCCGCGCGCCATGTCGGGCAGCTTCTTGGAACCGAAGAGCAGCACCACGACCGCCAGCACCACCAGCAGGTGCCAGGGCTCCAGTCCATTGCGCAGCATCGTCGCCTCACCCGGCCTTTCGTCGTCGGGACCGGGGCCGCGTGCGGCGACCCGGGTCGTCTCGGGATGGTTTGGGTGCTTTCACCGTAGAGCTTGACTGATTTTTCAGTCAATGCGAGAGTGCAGTTCCGGCGATGCCCGGGCCGCCGTGCCCGCCGCCGATCGGCGCAGCGCGCAGCACTCCCCGGAGGCCCCGCCCGCCGCGCCGGACCGGATCCACCCTCGGCCCCACCGGAGTCCACCGTGTCCCAGTCCTCCCTCGCGCGCCGCACGGTGCTGCGTTCCCTCGCCGGCGCCGGCCTGATCGCGGCCGGCGCGACCGCCTGTGCCTCCGGCGGCGACGACGCGGCCGAGCCCGCGGCCCCGTCCTCCGCCCCCGCCGGGCAGCCGTCCGCGAGCGCCACCGCCGCACCGTCCGCGACGGCGGCCCCCTCCCCCGCCGGCGGACGCCGGCTCGGCGGCGAGTGGGAGAAGCACGAGCGGACCTTCATGGCCTGGCCCGCCTCCGAGAACGTCTGGGGCGAGCAGCTCGGCGGCGTCCGCAAGGACATCGCCTCGGTGGCCCGCGCCATCGGCAGCCGCGAGCCGGTGGTCCTGCTGGTGCGCCCCGGCCAGGAGGATTCCGCCCGCAACGCCTGCGGCAAGGACGTCGAGCTGCTGTCCGTCCCGGTGGACGACCTGTGGGCCCGCGACACCGTGCCGGTGTTCGTCGAGGAGGGCGGCAAGGTCAAGGGCGTCGACTTCAACTTCAGCGGCTGGGGCGGCAAGCAGCAGCACGACAACGACGCCCGGATCGCCCGCGCCGTCCTGGACAAGTACGGGATCGAGCGGGTCGCGACCCAACTGGTCGCCGAGGGCGGCTCCTTCGAGACCGACGGCCAGGGCACCCTGATGGTCACCGAGAGCTCGATCGTCAACGCCAACCGCAACCCGGGCCGCGACCGCGACCAGATCGAGGCCGAGCTCAAGCAGGCCCTCGGCATCACCAAGGTGATCTGGCTGGCCGGCGTCAAGGGCAAGGACATCACCGACGCCCACGTCGACTGCCTGGCCCGCTTCGCCGCCCCCGGCGTGGTCTTCCTCGACCGGGCCTTCCCCGGCATGCCCGCGGACGTCTGGTCCCGCTCGGCCGACCAGGCCCGGGCCGTGCTGGCGGACGCCACCGACGCCACCGGCAAGAAGCTCAAGGTGATCGAGATCAGCCAGCCCGACCCGGACAAGATCACCGGCCGGGGCGACGCCTTCGTCTCCTCGTACATGAACTTCTACATCGGCAACAAGGGCGTCTACCTGCCGCTGTTCGGCGATGCCAAGGCCGACGGGCACGCCCAGGAGGTCTTCAAGGACCAGTTCCCGGACCGCGAGATCGTCCCCGTGCAGATCGACACCATCGCCTCCGGCGGCGGCGGCATCCACTGCTCGACCCACGACCAGCCCGCCGGCTGACCCCCACCACCGGTACCGACGACCGGCCGGCCACACGGCCGGCCGCCCCGCCGCCCGGCACCGCCGCCCGGCACCGAGGGAGAAGGGACCCCTTGTGCAGCTGACCCCCACCGAACGCGACCGGCTGCTGATCTTCACCGCCGCCGAACTCGCCCGTGCCCGCCGCGCCCGCGGCCTGCGGCTGAACGTCCCCGAGGCCACCGCGCTGATCTCGGACACCGTCTGCGAGGCCGCCCGCGACGGCCTGCGGCTGGCGGAGGCCGTCGCCCGCGGGCGCTCGGTGCTCTCCCCGGAGGACGTCCTGCCCGGCGTCCCCGACCTGGTCACCGAGATCCAGGTCGAGGCGGTGTTCCAGGACGGCACCCGGCTCGCCGTGATCGCCGACCCGTTCGGCGGGGGCGGCCTGGGCGAGGCCGCCCCCGGCGCGGTGCTCCCCGGCCGCGGCGCCGAGCCGGTGCCCGCGCCGGTCCGCACGCTGTCCGTCCGCAACACCGCGGACGTCCCGGTCTCGGTCACCTCGCACTTCCACTTCTTCGAGGCCAACCCGCGGCTGGCCTTCGACCGCGCCGCCGCGTACGGCATGCACCTGGCCGTCCCGGCCGGCTCCTCGGTGCGCTTCGACCCGGGCTCGGACGTCGAGGTCGGGCTGGTGCCGATCGGCGGCGAGCGGGTCGCGACCGGCTTCGCCGGACTGGTGGACGGTCCGCTGGACTCGCCCCGGGTCCGGCGGGAGGCGCTGCGCCGGGCGGCCGAGCAGGGCTACCTCGGCGCCAACGGCCCGAGCAGTGCGGACGGCCCGAGCAGTGCGAGCAGTGCGAGCAGTGACGACGAGGCGGAGGAGAGCCAGCGGTGAGCAGCAGCAGCGGCAGCGCGTCGATCGAGGCGGCCGAGTACGCCGCCGTGCACGGCCCGCGAGCCGGCGACCGGGTCCGGCTCGGCGACAGCGGGCTGGTCGTCCGGGTCGAGTCGGACTCCCAGCGGCCGGGCGACGAGTTCCTCACCGGTTTCGGCAAGACCGCCCGCGACGGCCTCCACCTCAAGGCCGCCGCCGTCCGCGACACCTGCGACCTGGTCATCAGCAACGTCCTGGTGATCGACGCGATCCAGGGCATCCGGAAGACCTCGATCGGCATCCGGGAGGGGCGGATCGCCTCGATCGGGCGGGCCGGCAACCCGGACACCCTGGACGGCGTCGACGTGGTCGTCGGCACCGGGACGGCGATCGTCTCCGGCGAGGGGCTGATCCTGACCGCCGGGGCCATCGACACCCACGTCCACCTGATGTCCCCGCGGATCATGGAGGCCTCGCTGGCCTCCGGCGTCACCACCATCATCGGCCAGGAGTTCGGCCCGGCCTGGGGCGTCGGCGTCAACTCGCCCTGGGCGCTGCGCCACGCCTTCAACGCCTTCGACGCCTGGCCCGTCAACATCGGCTTCCTGGGCCGCGGTTCGTCCTCCCACCCGGCGCCGCTGGTGGAGGCGCTGGCCGAGGGCGGCGCCTGCGGCTTCAAGGTGCACGAGGACATGGGCGCGCACACCCGCGCACTGGACACCGCACTGTCCGTGGCGGAGGTCCACGACGTCCAAGTGGCCCTGCACACCGACGGGTTGAACGAGTGCCTGTCGGTCGAGGACACCCTGCGGGTGCTGGAGGGCCGGACCATCCACGCCTTCCACATCGAGGGCTGCGGCGGCGGACACGTCCCGAACGTGCTCAAGCTGGCCGGCGTGCCGAACGTCATCGGCTCCTCCACCAACCCCACCCTCCCGTACGGGCGGGACGCGATCGCCGAGCACTACGGCATGATCGTCTCCGTCCACGGCCTGAAGACCGACCTGCCCGGCGACGCCGCCATGGCCCGCGACCGCATCCGCGGCGGGACGATGGGCGCCGAGGACGTGCTGCACGACCTCGGGGCGATCGGCATCACCTCCTCCGACGCCCAGGGCATGGGCCGCGCGGGCGAGACGGTGCGCCGCACCTTCGCGATGGCCGGCAAGATGAAGGCCGAACGCGGACCGATGGAGGGCGACGGCCCGTCCGACGACAACGAGCGGGTGCTGCGCTACATCGCCAAGCTCACCGTCAACCCGGCCATCGCGCACGGGCTCTCGCACGAGGTCGGCTCGGTCGAGGTCGGCAAGCTCGCCGACCTGGTGCTGTGGAACCCGGCCTCCTTCGGTGCCAAGCCGTACCTGGTGCTCAAGGCCGGCTTCCCCGCGTACGGCGTCACCGGCGACCCCAACGCCGCCACCGAGAGCTGCCAACCCCTCGTCCTGGGGCCGCTGTTCGGCGCCCACGGCGCCACCCCGGCGGACCTCTCGGTGGCCTTCACCAGCCGCGCCGCCGCCGAGGCGGGCACCGGCGACCGGCCGTACGACCGGATGACCACCCGGCGCCGGCGGGTCGCCGTCCGGCACACCCGCGGCATCGGGCCGGCCGACCTGGTCCGCAACAGCCGGCTCGGGCAGATCATGGTCGACGGGCAGCGGGGCCTGGTCACCCTCGACGGGACGCCGCTGCACTCCGACCCCGCCGAGGAGGTCTCGCTGAACCGCCTCTACTTCCTCTGACCCCGCCGCGGCGGCGGACACCCCTTCACGTCCGCTTGAAGAACTCCACCTCGGCCAGCGCGACGGTGCGGCCCGGGCCGGTGCCCGCCGCCTCGCGGACGGTCAGCTTCACCTGGACGACGTCGCTGATGCCGGTCGCCACCGTCTGCGGGCCCGGCTGGTCGTTGAGCGTGACCTGCTTGCGGTGCACCTCGCCGTCCGAGGCGGTGACCTCCAGGGCGAGCACCAGCGGGCGGGCCTGCTGCCGGAACTGCTCCGGGTCCGCGGAGGCGCCGGTGTGGACGATCAGGTCCACCAGCCGGAACGGGGTGCGGAAGGTGAAGTCGACGGAGTCGCCGATCGCGGGCGCGCCCCAGTAGGTGTTGGAGAGGCCGTCGTCGGCCGCGCTCGCGGGGTGCCCCTCGACCGCGGCCGACGCCGTGGTCAGCGAGGGCGAGACCGGCGCGGTGCTGCCCAGCTTGTCCAGCACGTCCTGGTAGGCGTTCTTGCCGAGCGGGTACAGCAGGACCCCCGCGACCACCAACGCGAGCAGCACGATCAGCGCGATCGTGCGGCGCAGCGCGTTGCCCGAACCGCCGATCCGCACCCGGCGCCGGAACGGCCACCGGGTGCGCCACCAGGGCAGCTCCGGGGCGGCCGCGGTGACGGTCAGCGGGGCCGCGCAGCGCCGGCAGAACCGGCGCTCGGGCAGGTTGGGGGTGCCGCAGCGCGGGCAGGGCGGGCCGTCCTGGGCCTCCTCGACGGCGGAGGCCCGGACGACGGGACGCGGCGCGACGGGCTTGGCGGGCTGCACGGCGACCGGGTCGGTCGGCTCGGTCTGCGGTGCGGCGGGCGGTCGCGGCCTCGGGTCCGGCTCAGGGGCCGGGGCCGGGGCGGGCTCGGATGGCGGGGCGGGAGCCGGTACGGGCCGCGCCCGGGTGGAGGTCGAGCGCGAGGTCTCGGCGGACGGCGGGGACGGCGGCTCCTCGACGGGCCGCTTCTCGACGGGCGGCTTCTCGACGGGCCGTTCCTCGACGGCCGCGGCGGGTTCCGGGACCGCGACCTCCGGGACCGCGACAGGTTCCGGGGCGACGGGCGGTTGGGTGCGCCGACTCCGGCTGGTGACCCGCCGGGAGACGTTCCGCCAGGTCCGCGAGGTGTCGGGGGCGGCCGGCTCGGGCGCAGCAGGCCCGGGCTCGGGCTGGGGCGCAGACTCCGCTTCGGGCTGGGGCCTGGGCTCGGGCGCAGCAGGCTCGGGCTCGGACCCCGTCGAGGCCGGCACGGGCGCGGGCCCGGCCACCGGAGCGGGCGCGGCCCCCGCGGCGGGCGCGCGTCGCGACCACCCCAGGTAGGCGCCGCAGTTGCCGCAGAAGTCGTCGCCCTCCGCGTTGGCCGTGCCGCATTCGGGACACACCGGCATCCGTCAGCCCTCCGCTCGCCCGGGTGGACCGGGCAGGATCTCGACCCGGCAGGTCAGGTGGACCGGGCAGCCGGCCCGGACGACGGCCAGCACCTGGTCCTCGTCCAGCCCCGCGCCGCCCAGCGGCCAGACCCGGACCAGCACCCCGCCGCCGCCCGGTGCGGGCGGCAGGGCGCCGTCGGGGTCGGTGGACCAGGCCGCGCCGCCGCCGTCCGTGATCTCGGCCCCGGCGCCCAGCACCAGGCGCAGCCGCTCGGTGAGCCCGCGCCGGGTGCCGCGCCAGCGGTGCAGTTCCACGGCGCGCCCGATCACCGCCCGGCGCACCTCCTCCGGCCAGGCCGGGTCGACCTCGACCGCGACCCAGGAGGCCAGCCAGTCGAGGAAGTCGGTGGGCGCGAGCTCGGGCCGGAAGTAGGCGGGCAGGTTGTCCAGGGTGGCGAAGACCGGGGCGAGGACGGTGTCCAGGCCGGCCGTGAAGCGCTGGGCGAAGTCGTCGTCGGCGAAGAGCGCGGGCAGCAGTTCGCCGATCGGGTGCGGGCTGGGCAGCCCGGGGACGGCGGCTCTGGTCATGGGGTGCCGTCCTCGGTGACGGCGGTGACCACGACCTGGTGCTGGTGCGAGAAGACCAGGGCGTCCGGCGGGACGTCGACCCGCTCGGCGGGCGCGCCCCGGCGTCCGGTGATCGGGTCGGCCGGGAAGAGCCGCAGCTCCTCGACGCCCGCGACGGCGGCCACCCGCTGGAGCACCGCGAACACCTCGCCGTACTGCACCGCCCGGCCGAACGGCCAGCCGGTGCCGGCGGCGCCGCCGCGCAGCGGGTTGAGGTGGCGGTAGAGCGCGTCCAGCACCGCCTCGCGGACCCGGTCGGGGTCGGCGGCGCGGGTGGTGAGCCGGGCGACCACGGTGACGCCCTGGTAGGCGGGCGGCTGGACGAGGACCCGGGTGCCGATCAGCCGCCGCTCGTCCAGCGCGGCCGCCACCTCGGCCAGCACCTGTTCGTCCGGGATGAGCTGCTCGAAGCGCAGCCGCTCGCCCTCGTCGGCGACGGCCTCCGGCACCACCAGCACCCGCACGGCCCCGGCCTCCCCGCCGGTGACGGGCACGCAGCTGACCCGGGCGGCGGAGGGCGCGGCCTGCCGGGCGATCAGTTCGAAGTCCCCGGCGGTGACGGCGCGTTCCTGCAGCCGCAGCTGGTGCGGGGCGCGCGCCTTGGCGTTCTCGACCGTCTCGCCGTCGACCCCGCCCCGGGCGGCCTCCCGGTTGTCCACCCGGGCGACGTACGGGACGGAGCTGCGCAGCACCGTGACGGTGTTGCGGGCGACGTTGCCCGCGATCCCGCCGCCGGTGCGGTACTGCGGGACGCGCAGCCGGGCGCCCTTGGGCGGCACCGCGCCGAAGGCGCGCAGGCTGCCGTCGGGCTCCCGGACGGCGGGCGGGAACAGGAACTCGCCGTTGGTGGCGTCCAGCACCACGTGCCGGTCGGTCGGCGCGGAGTCGCCGAAGTGCTCGACGACGGTCCAGCGCTGCCAGCCGTCGCCGGCCGAGACCTCGACCGCCGGTGCTCCGCCGTCCAGCAGTACCGGCGGCCGGGCGAGCCGGAAGCGCTGGCCCGCGACGCCCTCCGAGGTGCCCAGCGGCGCGTCGGTGACGGTCCGGGCGTGCACGGCGGTGGCGGTGCCGCCGACGGTGAACACCTCGGCCCGGCGCACGGTCGGGGACTCGGAGTAGAACGGCTGGCCGGGCCGGGGCTCGGTCACCCGGCAGCGCAGCCAGCCGGCCCGCCGCCCGGCCACCACCGAGGCGGTGTGCCCGGCGGGTACGAACACCAGCACCTCGCCGGGCCGGTTGAGGCCGCCGGTGGTGTCGCTGCCGGTCTCGCAGGCGATCCAGCGGGCGCCGTCCCACACCTCCCAGACCAGCGGGGGCTGGCGCGGGTCGACGCCGACGCCCTCCACCCGGCTGTCCAGTCGCACGGCCAGGATGCAGCGCGGCACCACGGCGGGCAGGGCGAACAGCATGGCGTCCCCGGCCGCCGGGCGGGTCTGGAAGCACCGCACGTCCGCGCCGTCCGCCAGCCGGCCGGTGACGTCGGCCTGCTCGCCGGCGGCGGAGACGGTGACCAGCCGCTCCAGCGCGCTGGGGACGACCGGGAGGTCCTCGGCGGTGGCGAAGACCACCGCCTCGTCGGTCTCGGTGCGCAGCGTGGACACCTCGGTGCCGGCGCGCAGCAGGACCGTCTCGGGCTGCGGGGCGGAGAGCCAGAAGTCGACCTCGGCGCGGGCCGCGGCGGGCGGGAAGAGCCGGATGCCCAGCAGGTCCAGGAAGGCGGTGTAGTTCTTCTCGGGCACCCGGTTCAGCCGGTAGAGCAGCTGGTCGACCAGGTAGGCGAAGGTCTCGATCAGGGTGACGCCCGGGTCGGAGACGTTGTGGTCGGTCCACTCCGGGGCGCGCTGCTGCACGTACCGCTTGGCCTCGTCGACGAGTTGCTGGAACCGGCGGTCGTCCAGGTTCGGGGAGGGCAGTGCCATCAGCGGGCACCTCCGTTCGCGGCGGCGGCCCGTTCCGGGTCCGCGGTGTCCGCTTCCGGGGACTCCGGGATCGTGTAGAAGGGGAAGACCAGGTTTCGGCGGTCGTTGGTGGCCCGCACGGTGTAGTGGACGTCGATGTAGAGCGTGCCCTCGTCGACCCGGTCGAAGGCGATCACCACGTCGTCGACGGTGATCCGCGGCTCCCAGCGTTCCAGCGCGATCCGCACCTCGCGGGCGATCCGCCCGGCGGTGGTGCTGTCGCCCGGGGCGAAGACGTACTCGTGGATGCCGCAGCCGAACTCGGGGCGCATCGGCCGCTCGCCGGGGGCGGTGCCGAGGATCAGCCGGATCGCCTCGGCGAGCTCACGGTCCCGCTCCACCATGCCGATCCCGCCGGTGGCGTTCACCCGCAGCGGGAAGGCCCAGCCGCGGCCGATGAAGTCGTTGCTCATATGTCCCCGCCGATCAGCACGTTGAACGCCCCGGCGATGATCTGGGCGCCGCAGGTCGTCTTGTCCCGCATCCGGGCCGCGGGCAGGCCGCCGATCAGCACCACTCCCCTGGTCACCCCGCCGAGGTCGGGCTCGACCAGGTTGGCGGGGCCCATCTCCACGTGCGGGACGCAGGCGTGCACGGTGCCCGCCACCGCGGCGGGGCGGCCGCCGATCAGTACCGTCGCCACCTTGAGGGCACCCGGCGGCGGGGTGGTGAGGACGCCGCCGTGGTCGGTCGGGTCCCCGGTCCGGGCTGCGGGGGGCATGTGCGGTCTCCATTTCCGAGGGCGCCCTGCCGGGCGCTCTTCGTGCTGCGGTTCCTGCGGCGGTTCCTGCTGCGCCTCTTGATGGTCCGTCAGTTGATGCGCACGAAGGCCCCCTTGAGGACGGCCTCGGCCCCGCCGTCCACGGTGACCGCCGTCGTGCCGCGCACGTTCACCGAACCGCCGCGCACGTTCACCTCGCCGGTGCCCGCGTCCAGGGTGATGCCGGAGGAGGTCAGGCGCACCGTGCTGCCCGCCCCGCCGACCCCGCCGTGCACGGTCAGCAGGATCTCCCCGCGCTGCTGGTCCAGCCGGACCTCCAGCTTCCCGTCGCCGCTGGCCAGCCGGACCCCGGAGCTGCCGCCCGGCACGTCCAGCAGTTCCAGCCGGTGGCCCGAACGGGACACCACGGAACGGCGGTTGACCTTGCCGGCGGTCGCGTCGACCAGCGGCACGTCGTGCGGCGAGGGCCGGTCCACGCCGTTGTAGAGCCCGCCCAGCACGTACGGGCTGTCCAGGTCGCCCTGTTCGAAGCCCACCAGCACCTCGTCGTTGACCTCCGGGCTGACCACGCCGCCGCCCCCGTGGCCGCCCCACTGCACGGTGCGCACCCAGTCGGAGACGTAACTGTCGTCCAGCCAGGGGAACTTCAACCGGACCCAGCCGCGCTGGTCGGCGCCCGGCTCCCGGACGTCGGTGACCACGGCGACGGCCAGGCCCGGCATCCGCGGGCCGCGCGGCGGCGCGTTGCCGCCGGTCGCCAGCCCGGCCAGCGACCGGTCCGGCGAGGTGCTGACCACCACCGTGGTGCGGTAGCCGCGGAAGGGCTCCAGCAGGTGCCGGACCCCGGTGGCGGTGTAGCGGCCGGAGAAGGCCGCGCCGACGTTCCCCAGGGCGACGGCGGTGCCCGCCCGCAGCCGCGGGTTCCCCTCGGCCACCACCTCCAGTTCGCCGAAGCCCCCGGCCACCGAGGCGGCCAGCGAACGGGCGACGGCGGCAGTCTCCGCCTGGGTGCGGTACGGGGTGTCGGCGACGGTCAGCCGGGCCCGGCCGGGGAAGGCCGAGGCCACCACCGAGGGGCTCAGCCCCGGCAGCACGGTCGTCGAGGCGACCGACGGCTCGGTGGCGACCAGGGCGCTCTTGGTGGTGACGTTCCAGCCGCGCGCCTCGACCGTGTCCGCCCCGGCCGCGCCGGTCAGCACCCCGCGCAGCTCCAGCAGGTTGCGCCCGTACTCCAGCACCAGCGGGTTCTGCGGCGCGGGCGTGCTCGGCGCCGGCGCCGAGGAGGCGGGCTGCGGCCGGACGAACTCCAGCTTGCCGTCGTCGTCCACCCGCACCTGGGCGCCGCTCTCCTGCGCCAGGAACTGCAGGAACTCCCAGTCCGGCACGTTCGCCTGGGACAGCTGCTGGTGCACCACCGGGAAGGAGTCGACCTGCCCGCAGGCCAGGCCGGCGCCGGCGGCGACCTCGCGCACGATGTCGGCGGTGGTCATGTTCCGGAAGGCCTTCACCCGGCGCCCGCGCATCAGCCGGTGGGTCACCGCCGCCGCCCGCACCACCGTGTACGAGCCCGTGGTGTCCACCTCCAGCTCCAGCGCCGTCACCTCCCCGGTGAACAGCCGCGCCCGGGTGTTGCCCTGGACGGTCACCACGGAGACCCGCAGCTCGGTGCCGATGGTGATCCCGGTCGCGGAGAGGAAGGTGTGGTCGGCGTCCCGGAAGCTCAGCACCGCCGTGTCCGGCAGGCCGACGCTCTCCTCGATGTCGCAGGACACCAGCTGCGCCGCCCACACCGGCGGCAGCGGCCCCGGCGCCTCGACGACGGGATCCGCGGCGAACGGCCGGCCGCCCCGGGCCTCGGGCGTGGTCACGCCGCACCGCCCCGGGTCAGCTCGTCGATGCCCGGCACGATCAGCTCCGCGCCCGGGACCAGCACCAGCGGGTCGTCGATGCCGTTCGCCTCCGCGATGGTCCGCCAGGCCGTCGCGTCCCCGTACGCCCGCCAGGCCAGCAGCGGCAGGCTGTCGCCCGCGATCACCCGGTGGGTGCTGCGGGCCTCCGGGGAGCCGGAGGTCGGGTTCTGCCCGGCCGGGTCCACGCTCGCCTCGTCGATGGAGAGCGAACAGACCGCGCGCAGCGGGTTGCCGTCCACGTCGAAGAGCGTGTACGTGACGGACAGGCCGGTCAGCACCCCGTTGAACGAGGTCGTCTTCAAGGTGCCCCAGTCCAGCCGGATCCACGGGCTGGCCGGGGTCTTGCGCGCCAGGCTCGTCGGGGTCGGCACGCAGGCCGTCATCAGCTGCTCCACCGCCCGCTCCACCGAGTTGTCGTGGGTCGCGGTCGAGTCCAGGAACACGTCCAGGGAGAGCGAGCGCGGGCCGCTGCCGACGAACTCCGGCAGCGCCGACTGGCCCGCCATCCGGGACGGCGTGCGCCGCCACTCGGTGGACTTGCGCAGCACCAGGGTCGCCGGGTTGAACTGGAGCGGGAGCCGCGCGATCGCACCGCCGGGCTGGGCGCCGACGGTGGCCGGCGGCTCCATGATGGTCAGTTGCGCCCGGGTGACGCTCGCGGGGACCGCCGAGGACATCTGGCTGCTCCTTGGGTCTTGGAGAGGGGAAGGGGGGTGAGGGGTGGCGCTCAGGACGGGCGCAGGCCCGCGTGGGCGATCTCCAGGGACTCCATGGCCGGTTGCGAGCTCGACGGGTCGAAGGACGGCCCGTCCCACCGCACCGGGACGATCCCGAGCACCTGCCAGCCGACGATCCGGCTCAGGTCCGGCCGCAGCGCCACGATCTCGCCGTCCTTCGGCTCGACCTTCCGCACGATCTCGTTCAGCCACCGGGCGATCTTGGCGGTGTCCGCGGTGACCGCGCGGCTCAGCGTGATGTTCGTCCAGGTGATGCGGCCCGGCAGTTGCCAGGCGAACCCGTTGTTGCCGCCCTCCGCGTACTGCTCGATCTCGACCTGCGCGCCGAGCCCCGAACAGGTGGTGAACTCGCCCAGGTCGTTCCCGCCGATCGTCAGGCTGAAGAACACACTGCTCGCGAAGATGTTGTCGGTCATCGGCCCCGCCTCCTGCTGTGCTGCTGCTCACGGTCTACGTCGATCCGGTCCCCCAGCGGCCGTCCGGCCCCGGCGCGCGCTCAACGGCGCAGGTCGTACGGCTTCCCGGCCCGCTCCCGGCCCCTGCGCAGCTCGGTGCGCAGCAGGCGGCCGACCGGTTCGACCAGGCGCCGGGCCAGTTCGTCCAGGTCACCGGGTGCGGCGTGGTCGGGCTTGTCGGGGTCCTCGGCCGCCGTGGCGCCCTTCCCCGCACTGCCCGTCCCCGCGCCGCCGGGCGGCCGTTGCCCACCGGGCTGACCGGTGCCCGACGGGGCCGCCTGCACGGTGGTCGGCCGGCGCGCCGGGACGGCGGTCAACGGCACCCCCACCAGCCCCGCCTGCTCGGCCACCCGCTGCAACACCTGTGCCGTACCGGGCATGGAACGGTGGGCGGCGGGCGGCGGGGACTGGACGAACGAGGCGCCCCCGGATCCGACGGACTGCGCGGCCCGGGGCGCTGCACCGGGTGCCACGGACCGGGACACGACCGGCGACCGCACCGCGAGCGGCTGGGTCTGGGGCTTGGCCGGCGGCAGCGGGCCGGGCGCGCCCGGCAGCCGCTGGAGCGAAGGGACCACCGGCAGCGCGGGCGCTGCGGGCGGTGCGGGTCGGACGGGCTGCGCAGGTCGGACGGGCTGTGCGGCGCCCACCGGCGCGGCCGCCCCTTGCGGCGACGACCCGGCTGCCGCCGCAGGCCACTGGGCGCGCTGGACGACCGGCGAGGGCGCGCCGGAGGACAGCGGCGAGGCGGCCCGTGGGAGCGCCTGGACACCCGGCGGCGCGAGGCGGACCACGGGCACCGGCGCCGACGCGGCCGACCGGCCGCCGGCCCACCCGTCGGACCGGGCTCCGGATCGGGCTCCGGACCGGGCACCGGGCTGCGGACGGCCGGACAACGACCGGGCGGCAGCGAGGCGTTGGACAGTCGCAGGACTGTGGCCACCACCTCCCTGCGGCTGCTGCGCCACGGGCACCGCGCCGCGCGGCCGTTCGGACCGGACGGGTGAGGGGCCGTCGGCGGACGCCGCAGTCGGTGCGGCGCCGCCGGGCGCTGAACTCCTCTGCGCGGAAGGGCGATCGACCGCCGCCCGGCCACCCCGGTGTTCGGGTGAACGCCGGGAGCGCAGCCGCTGCACGGCCGTCGCCACCGCGTGCCCGACGCCCCCGCCGGACGGACGACCGGCGGCCACGACACCCTCTCGCGGCTGTGCCACCGGCTGCCCGGCGTCGGCAGTCCGGCCGCCCCCGGGGCTCGTCCCGCGCCGGGGAGCGACAGCCCCCCGGCTCTCCCGCGGCGACGCAGCCGACAGCGACCGTGCCGCGGCCGTCGCATCCTGCTCCGGCTGCGGCCCCGAATCCGTCCGGCGCGCACGGGCGTTGGGCCAGGCCACCGGAACCACCGGCGGGGCGGCGGGTACCGCAGCGGCCCCCGACCGGGCACCGCCGCCGCCCGCGAGGGGCACCGACGCCGCCGCCAGGGCGACCGCCATCGGACGCTCCCCGATCAACCCACGCCTCCGGGCGGTGGATTGGACGGCCCGCTGCACGCCCAGGCCGCCTCCGGCCGGACGGGCCGGAACCACCGGGCCGCCGCCGACACGTCCGGCCGCACGCGGCTCCGCGACGAGGCCGGATCCAGCAGTCGGGGAACCAGTTGACGCTGCGTCAATCATGTTCAAGGAAACTGGCGTTGAGGCTGGTGCACTGACCGCGCGCTGCACGGGCGCACCCCCACCGGCGGCGGGCGCGCTCGGCCCACCGCCTCCCGGCAGGGCGACCGAGCCCCGCCGGACCCGCCGCCGCCCACCGGCCGACGAACCGGCAGCGCCTGCGGCTGCCGCCGTCGGCGGCATCGCGTCGAGGGGCGCGCCCAGACCCGAGCGCGGCCGCGCCGAGGCCTGGGTCGGAGTCGGAGCCTGGGCCGGGATCGGAGTCGGAGCCGGGGTCGGCGCTTGCGCCCGAGCCGGGGTCGAAGCCGGGGCTCGGGGCGGGATCGCGGTTGGGCGCGAAGGCACCCGGGACGCTCGTTCGGCGGTCGGTGAGGACGGCGCACGCTGGACGGTTGCCCCGTCGACGGGCCCGGGCCCGCTCCCACGCGCCGCCCGCTCACCGCTCCCGGCCTCCCCGCCACCCGTGACTCCGGGCTCGGCGCGAACCACCGGCATGGCCGGGGCACCCGGTGCGGACTCGGTCGTCCGGCGAGCGGACGCAGCCAGGGGCGCCGCGCTCGCGGGCAGCGCCGTCAAGGGCGCGCCGAGCACCGGACGGGCCGGTGCGTCACCACGCGTCGCCGCGGCCCGCTGCACGGCCACGGGGGCGGCGCCGCCCGGGCCCGACGGCGCCGTCCGGGCCGCCGACCCGGTGCGCTCGGGCTCCCGCCCGGCACCGGCCGACTCCTCCGCCGCAACTACCGGCTGGGACTCTTCAACAGCAGGGCTCGACACGCCGCCGACGACGTCCGGCGTGGCCCCGCTCCGCCGCCCCGGAACGGCCGTCACCGGCCGTACGGTCAGCAACCGGGGGCGCCGCGCCACGGTCAGCGGTGCGCTGACGGCCCGCGGTCGCACCGCACGCTGAACGGCCGGGCCTGCCACGCCGTTCCGACGCGGCACCCCGGCGGGCGTCTCCGACTCCCGGGCCGTACGGCCCGTCGTACCGGCGGGCGTCTCCACGGCTCCGGCCTCGCCGGGCACGGTTGCCGCACCCGCCGCCGGACCGGCACCGCCCGACGGACCCGGCACCGCGGCCCCGGCCCGCCGATCGGCGCCACCCGTCCGCACTGCGCGGGCCCCGGCCCCGGCCGACCGTACGGGCAACTGCCGCAGCCGGACGGACCGTTGGACGGGCCCGGCCCGCCGCCGATCCGCCCGCGCGGACGGCTCGGCCGACCCCGGCGAGTCCTGCGACTCCGCCGGCCCGGCCGCCACCGCACCCGCCGTAGGCCGCAGGACGAGCTCCTCCCCGGCGCCGGCGGTCACCGACGGACGGCCCGGCACCGCGACCGCCCGCAGGATGCCCGCCGGGGCGGAGGGCAGCACGGAGTGGCCGAGCGGTCCGCTCAGCGAAGGGTCCTGCCAGGCGGAGAGCCGGGAGCGGAACGCCAGGCCGTCACTGACGCCGCGCGGCGACGCCCCGGCCAGGGTGGGGACCAGCGGCGCCACGGCGCGCCAGCCCCCGTCCCCGGCCGCCGGTCGCGGCCGCGCGACCCCGACTGCACCGACTGCACCGACTGCACCGACTGCACCGGCAGCCGAGCCCGAGGCCGTGTCGGAGCCCGACCCCGGATCAACCCCGGCGCCGGACCCGCCGCGCCGCCGCCCGATCCAGTCCCGCAGCCCCACCCCCGTCACCCACCCTCACTGATGCGGGAGTTGAGCCGCGCGACCTCGCGCACCCACTGCCCGCGCTCGTAGTGGGTCAGGTCGAGGAGGTCCTCCCGCGACCAGTGGAGGTGGTAGGCGATGTACGCGATCTCCTCGTACAGCCGAGCAGGCGCGTACGTCACGATTCCCCCAGGCGCCCACCGGCGAGGTCGACCTCGAAGGCGCCGTCGCAGTGCGGGCAGGTCACGGCGGCGCGCGTGTGGCCTTCGCTGTTGATCCGCTGGTAGAGGTCCTGGAGGAAGGCCACGTCGGTGGCGTACATCCGCTCGACGATGCCCGTGTGCACCTCGGCGAGGTCGCCCAGCCTGGTGATCACGTGGCTGAGCAGCACCACGCTGAGGTAGGCCGGGTTCTCCTTGACCCGCAGGTCGATCTGCGGCATCAGTTCGTCGCGCGCGGTCGCCAGGCGCATGGCGCCGTGGCGGTGCACGGTGCCGTCGTCGTCGACGTAGCCGAGCGGCAGCTCGAACTCGAACTCGGTGTGCGGGGACTGCCGCCGGGGCGGCCCGGCCGGCCCCGCCTGCCCCGGGGCCGCCTGCTGCGGCGCGGGGTTCTGCGGGGCCGGGGCGCCTTCCAGCAGTTCCTCAAGGCCGATCTTGCGCCTCACTCGACCCGGATCTCCTCGAACACGATGGTCACCGTCTCGGTCGCGGCGCTGGACTCGCCCGCGCTGAGCGTGGGGCCCTCCCAGCGGCTCGCCCAGGCGTTGGTGAGCTGGATGCGGCGCAGGGTGGCCCCGGTGGTGTCCTTGACCTCGATGGTGAGGTTCTGCCGGGCGGTGTTGATCGCCCCGTTGTTGAGGGTCTCCTTGATCCAGTCCGTGAACGCGCCGCTCTTGTCCAGGCCGCGGGTGATGGTCACCTCGCCGGGCAGTCGGGCGCCGGGCTGCTTGCGGACGATCAGCTTGCCCTCTTGGGTCACCTGCTTGTACTCGACGACGTCCTGTTCGACCGTCAGGTTGCTGATCTCCTTGACGGACTCGACGTTGTAGCCGCCGAGTTGGACGCCGAATATGTGTGTGGAGAGCGGATCGCCTTCAGCCATGGCGTGTGGTCACCTTCCGATGTGTGTCGACAGTGGGGCCGGCGGGTGGGTCTGCGGTGGGGCCGCGACTCACTCGTCGAGGAGGCTGGTGCTGTCGGAGAACTGGGCCAGCCGGAACACCACGAACTCGGCCGGCTTCACCGGGGAGACGCCGATCTCGCAGATCACCTGTCCGAGGTCGATGGACTCGGGCGGGTTGTTGTCACGGTCGCACTTGACGTAGAAGGCCTCGGCCGCGGTCTGGCCGAACAGCGCCCCGCGCCGCCACTCCTCGGTGAGGAAGGCGGTGATGTTCCGCCGGATGCTGGACCACAGCCGGTCGTCGTTGGGTTCGAAGACCACCCACTGGGTCCCCAGGAGGATGGACTCCTCCAGGTAGTTGAAGAGCCGGCGCACGTTGAGGTAGCGCCAGGCCGGGTCGGAGGAGAGGGTGCGGGCGCCCCAGATCCGGATGCCGCGGCCGGGGAACGCCCGGACGCAGTTGACGCCGATCGGGTTCAGCAGGTCCTGTTCGCCCTTGCTGAGCCGCAGTTCGAGGTCGACGGCGCCGCGGATGACCTCGTTGGCGGGCGCCTTGTGGACCCCGCGTTCGGCGTCGCTGCGCGCCCACACCCCGGCCGCGTGGCCGCTCGGCGGCACCAGCACGTTGCGGCCGGTGGCCGGGTCGAAGACCTTGATCCACGGGTAGTAGAGCGCGGCGTAGCGGGAGTCGAAGCCGGCCTCGTCCTGGCGCCAGGTGCGCATCCGCTGGGCGTTGAGGCCGGGCGGCGGGTCCAGCACGGCGATCCGGTCGCCCATCTGCTCGCAGTGCGAGATCACCGCGAGCTGGACGGTGCGCAGGCCCTCGTCGTCGAGGTCACCGCGCTGGTAGGCGCTCATCAGGTCGGGCACCGCGACCATGGTGATCTCGTCGATCGCCTCCAGGCCGGAGAAGCCGGTGCGGGCGGCCGCGTCGCCGACGTACTCGGCCGGGTCCAGCCGGGTGCCGGCGGCCGCCACCGGGCCGGTCGCGGGGGCCGGGGCGGCGGCGAGCGCGTGGCTGCGGCGCTCGGGGCGGCTCGGCGCGGTGCCGGGCTGCTCGGCGACGGCGACCAGCTTGGACTCGCGCAGCTGGGTGACGACGTAGCCCTTGGTGTTCTTCCGGGTGGAGACGTCGTAGCTCTCGGCGACCTCGGCGCCCCGGCGGACGATCAGCCGGAACCGGTCGTCGGGGACGTTCTCGCCCTCGGCGTCGGCGACCTCGACGGACACCTCGCCGCCCGCGCCGGGCAGGGCCGACAGCAGGAAGCCGCCGATCTCCACCGGCGGGGCCGCCGCGACGGCCTGGGCGGGGGCGCCGCCGGTGACCTGCCGCGCCGGGTCGCCGATCCGCACGACGTAGGCGGAGCCGCCGCCGTTGGCGAAGAACCCGTACACCGCGTGCGCCAGGTAGGTGCCCTCGGTGAACGCACCGAACCGCTGGACGTACTGGTCCCAGTTGGTCACCAGCGTGGGCTCGTGGAAGGGGCCGCTGCCGGCGAAGCCGACGAAGGCGGCGACGGCCGTGCCGACGCCCTCGATCGGCCGGGCACCGGACTGCACCTCCTCCACGTACACGCCCGGGGTCAGGTACGACGGCATACGCGCTCCTCCAGATGACCGGTCCTTGGTCTCACTCGCCCCCGAGTCTGCGTCCGGGGCCGCGCCCGGGGACAGGTCCCCGGGGTCAAGATCGGGGGCAGGATGACTGCCCCGGCGGGCACGGCCGGCTGCGCCCGGCGGCCCCCGGACGCTCCGGTCACGTACGCCCGCCGGTCACGTACGCCCGCCGGGCCCGGACCGTTCCGGTCAGGTACGCCCGCCGGCCCCCGGAGGCTCCGGGGCGGGGCGCAACCGCTCCAGCCACGGCCCGAACTCGCTCTCCAGCACCAGCCGGCCGAGCTTGCGGTACTCCCCGACCACCGCGGCGACCAGCTGGGCCATGCCCAGCGGGGTGCCCGCCCCGGCGGCCAGGTAGGCCGCGGAGACGGCGCAGGCCCGGATCGAGCCGCCGGTGAGCTCGAAGTGCTCGGCGCAGTAGTCCAGGTCGAGGTCGTCGCCGCGGGGCAGGGCCGGTCCGAGGCAGCGGTCCCAGAGCAGCCGGCGCTGCGCCCGGTCGGGCAGCGGGAACTCGGCGATGACGTCCAGCCGCCGGGTGAACGCCTCGTCGAGGTTGGCGCGCAGGTTGGTGGTGAGCAGCGCGATCCCGTCGAAGGACTCCATCCGCTGGAGCAGGTACGCGGTCTCCACGTTGGCGTGCCGGTCGTGGGCGTCCTTGACCTGCGCGCGCTTGCCGAACAGCGCGTCCGCCTCGTCGAACAGCAGGACGCCGTTGACCTGGGCGGCCTCGGTGAAGATCCGTTCCAGGTTCTTCTCGGTCTCGCCGATGTACTTGTCCACCACGGTGGAGAGGTCCACCACGTACAGCTCCATGCCGAGTTCGGCGGCGACCACCTCGGCCGACATGGTCTTCCCGGTGCCGGACTCCCCGGCGAACAGGGCGAGCACGCCGTTGCCGCGGCCGCCGCCGGGGCGCATCCGCCACCGGCCGAGCACCTGCTCGCGGTGCCGGGCGCGCAGCACCAGTTCGCGCAGCCGGTCGGCGGTGGGGTCGGGCAGCACCAGGTCGGGCCAGCCGACGGCGGGCTCGATCCGGCGGGCCAACCGGGCCAGCCCGGCGGCGTTCTGCGCCCGGACGGCGGTCCGCAGGTCCTCGGCGCGCACCGGGCGGCGCTCGGCGGCGGCCGTCCGGGCGGCCACCGAGGCAGCCCGCGCCAGCTTCTCCCGGTCCACCCGGTAGGCGGCCACCGTCTCGGCCAGGCCGTCCGTCAGCTCCTCGTCCAGCGGTGTCCCGGCGGCGGCCAGCGCGCGGGCCCACTGCGCGGCGCGGCCGTCGGCGTCCGGCGGCGGGGCGGTGACCACCACGGGACTCTCCCGCGACCAGGCCGGGTCCCACACCAGCGGGCCGTGCACGATCAGCGGGACGGCGGCGAGTTCCGCGCACAGCTCGCGCAGCAGCGCGGCCCGCTCGGGGCGTTCGGGCTCCAGCCGGTCCAGCGGGCCGAGCACCACCCCGCCCCCGGCCAGCCGGGCCTCGCGGGCGAGCACCCGTACGGTGGCCCCCGGCGGGCGGGCGGCCAGCGCGGCGGCGTCGACGACCAGCGGCGGACGGCCGTCGGCGGCGAGCGCGGCCACCGCGAGCGGGCCGGCGTGGCCGCCCCGGTCCAGCAGGTGGACGGCTCCGCCGCCCGCCGCCGTCGCGGCCGCGCGCAGCCGGTCGACGGCCTGCGCCTCGGCGGGGGTGAGCGCCCCGGCCGGGGCCATCGGTCGGGCCCGGTCAGCCGGGTCGGCGCGGCGGGCCAGCCCGGCGAGGGCGTCGTCCGGTTCGTCCTCGCCGAGCAGGTGGGCCGTCACCCGGTCGGGCACCCGCAGGGTGCGGGAGAGCAGCGGGCGGTCCGGTTCGGTGAGTTCCAGCAGGCCCCCGGCGATCAGCGGGGACCGCGCGGCGAACCGGAAGCGGCCGGCCCCGGCCCCGGGCAGCCCGCACAGGTCGAGGGCCAGCCCGACGGTCGCCCGGCGGCGGGTCAGGTCGTCGTTGAGGTAGCCGTAGAGCTGCTCGAAGCGGGGGTCGAGGTCGGGGGCGAGGGCGACCAGCAGCAGGTCGAGGTCGACCGGGAGCAGCCCGAAGGCGGCGCCGAGCCGGGCCAGCCGGGAGCCGGGCGGCGGGGCGGGCGCGTCCTGGCCGGCCGGCGTGCCGTGGCCGGTGGCCACGGCGGCGGAGGCCAGGATCCGTTCGACCGCCTCCGGGCCGAGGTACTGGCCGCGGTACGGGTCGTCCGGGTCCGGGTCGTCGGCCCGGCGCTCGCGCACCGCGGTGCGGACCCGCTGCTCGACCCGGTGCAGGCGTTCCCACAGGTGGCCGTTGTCGTGGCCGTGACCGTCCCCGTTGTCGGGGCCGGGCGGGGCCCCGGGCACCGCCAGGGCGAGGTCCGGGCTCACCTGATCCCACCCCCGCTGCTCCCGCCCTTGTTGCTCCCACCCCTGCTGCGGCGGCCGGGCGGCAGGGCGCGGTCGCGCGGAGCGGCGAAGCCCTCCGCCCCGGGGTCGCCGGCGGTGTCGCGGTAGCGCAGCCGACGGCCGGGGTCGACGGCGGGCGACTCGGCCGTGTGCGAGGTGTCCACGGCGTGCACCACCAGCCCCTCGGTGACGGGCGGTCCGGCGGGGGTGAGCGGCCCGGCGAGCGGGGCGAGCACCCGCAGGTCGATCGAGGGCCGCAGTTCCCCGCCGAGCGCGGACCAGACGTCGGAGACCGACGGCAGGCCGGTGTCGCGTCCGGCGATGTCCAGGCCGACGGTGAGTCCGAGCCGGGCGAGCGTGCCGGTGAGCAGCCGGGCGGGCAGCGCGTCGACGGCGGTCAGGCACTGCAGCACCTCGGCCAGCAGCCGGTGTTCGTCCTGCGGTCGGTTGGTCCAGACGGTGACCAGGTAGGCCAGTTCGAACCAGCGCGGCGCGGCGCGGTGGCCGAGCACCAGGCCGTCGGCGTCGTGTTCGGCGACGGCGCCGGCCTGGCGGCGCCCGGTGTCCTCGCGGACGTCGTACAGGAAGACGCTGACGGTGGGCGCGGTGCGCCGGGCCGCCAGGTCGCGGGTGGGCGCGTCGAGGACGACCTCGACGCCGCGCTCGGGCAGTCCGGCCTCGGCGAGCAGCAGCCGCAGCGCCTCGTCGACTTCGTGGATCACCGCCGCTCCACCTCCCCGGCCGGCCCCTGCCCCTGCACGGGAAGTCGACCGGGCCGACGTCCCGTGCCCGCCATCTCACGCCTCACCAGCGCTCCACCCTCTCCGTGCACAGCACACCACCGCCTCCGGCCTCACACCCGCACGGGAAGTCGGCCGGGCCGACGTCCCGTGCGGCCACGGCGTCCTCCGGGCTCACCGCCGGTCCACCTCTCCCGGCGGGCCGATGCTGCCCTCGACCACCAGGAAGGGCGTGGTGATTGGGGAGAAGCCGGGGCCGTCGGCCGTGATGGTGCGCGGGCCGGTCTCGTCCTTGGGCAGGATGAGCAGCTGGCCCGCGAAGGTCCCGTCCGCCTTGGGGTACGTGGGCGCGGCGGCGGCGGTGATGCCGGGGTTCCAGGTGAAGCGGACGGGGGCGCCGGGCGGGAAGTCCACGCCGCGCACGGAGGTCACGAAGCCGGGCTTGCCGATCGGCGGCACCGCGACGATCCGCGGCTGGACGACCCGCAGCGGGGTGCTGGCCCGGTGCGGGCCGGGTGTGGCGTCGGTGCCGGTGGTGGTCAGTTCGGCGGTGACGGTGGTGTCCAGCACCGCGACGGGCGAGAGCACCACCCGGACCACCTGGCTGCGCCCCGGGCGCAGGTCGGCCAGCGCGCAGTTGCCGGCCCGGCAGCCGGGCGGCAGCGCCTCGGTGGGCACGCCGGCGGGCAGGCCGAGGGTGAGCCGCAGGCCGGTGGCGAGGGCCTGGCCGGTGTTGCGCACGGTGTAGCTGACGGTCACGTGGCCGCCGACGTAGCCGGGGGTCGGCTGGGCGTCGACCGCGACGGTGGGGCCGGCCTGCGGCGGTGCGGGGGCCGGCGGCGGGGGCGCGGGGGCGGGCGTGCTGCTCGGGGTGGTCGGCGCGGGGGTCGGGGTCGCGGTCGGCGTGGGTGTCGGGCTGGGCGAGGCGGTGGGGCTCGGGGTCGGCGTCGGCGTGGGCGCGCTCAGCACCGGCAGGACCGTTTCGGCCGAGTCGTTCTCCGGGTTCGGGTCGACGACCGTCCCGGTGACGCTCCAGCCGAACGGCTGGTCACCGGTGCGGGTGCCGATCAGGGTGGCGGTCACCCGCACCTCGGCGCCCGGAGCCAGGGTGCCGAGTTCGCAGCGCAGCGCGGCCGCGTCGCACGTCCCGACGGGCGTGGTGAGCCTGCCGAGCCGGGCGCCGGTCGGCACGGAGGCGGTGAGGACGGTGCCCGGTGAGGCCGCCGGCCCGCGGTTGGTCACGGTGACGGTGACGTCGGTGCTGCCCTCGACCGGCACGGCCGGGGTGCGCGGCGGCGCGCTCAGCGCCAGGTGGACGGACTGCTGGACGGCCGGTTCCTTCTGCCGTCCGGGCAGCCGCCGGTCGAGCGGGGTGAGCTTGCCGCTGGCGAGGTCGTAGGTGCCCAGCCCCTCCGGGGAGTTGGGCGGCAGGGCCCGGCGGGAGGTGAGCACCAGCTGGGCGCCGTTCGGCGTCCAGGCGGCGTCCCGCGGCTGGTACGGGCCGGTGGCGGAGGTGTCGGGCAGCGGCCGGGTGCAGGCGCCCTTGTCGTCGCGCAGCCCGGCAGGCAGCAGCACCGTGCAGTCGGTGCCGGTGGGCGAGGTGACCAGGAGGCCGTCCTGCCGGTTGTTGCCGCCGTCGCCGGCCTTGCGGTTGAAGGCGAGGCGCCGGCCGTCGGGCGAGAACACCGGGCTGTCGTCGATCACGTTGCAGCTGCCGGGGCAGGCCGCCCGGCTGAGGTCGCGCTGGCGGGTGAGGTCGTCGGCGGCGACGGTCCAGACGTGCAGGTTGCCGGGGTTGCCGTTGACGACGGCGGTCCGGGAGAAGGCGATCAGCTTGCCGTCGGGGGACCAGAACGGCTCGCCGTCGGAGGCGCCCGGCTGGTCGGCGGGCGGCTGGACGGTGCCGACGATCGCGCCGGTGGCCACCTGGGCGATCAGCAGCCGACCGGGGCGGGCCGGGGTCTGCCCGGCGGCCGGGGTGCTGCGGCTGAACACGATGAGCCGGCCGTCCGGGGAGAGCGAGGGGTCGGTGTCCCGGTCGGTGGGCCCGCGGCCGGCGAGGTTCAGCGGGTGCGGGTTCGAGCCGTCGGCGTCGGCCTGCCAGATCCGCTGGATCCGCCCGGCCGGGGAGTCCTCGTAGCGGGTGACGACGAGCTGTCGGCCGTCGGGCGTGTAGCTCTGGCGCTCGTACCAGGGGTCGTAGCCGGGGCGGGGGTGGAAGAGCGGGTCGGCGCCCGGGTCGGGGTTGGTGTTGGTGTCGGCGGCCGGGTCCTCGGTGAGCACGCTGATGCCGAGGTCGCGCGGGTCGGTGCCGTCCTGGTGGACGTCCTGGACGTCGGCGGTGTTGGCGGTGGCGGCGCTGGTCTGCTCGACCACCGGGCCGCCCTCGGCCTGGGTGCCGAGCCAGGTCGGGGTCGAGATCAACCGGTTGGTGCGGTAGAGGAGTTGGGGGTCGGTGCAGTCGCAGGTCGGCGCCCGGTAGAGGTTCACCACGGGCGGCTGGTTCGGGTCGGGCTGCGGGGCCGGGGGCGGGGAGGTGAGCTGGTCGGCACTGAGGAAGAGGACGCCGGTGCCGTCGGCCAGCCAGGCGGCGGAGCCGGTGCGCCAGGTGGAGCCGGTGCCGGGGAAGAACGCCTTGTCGCCGCCGGTGGGCGAGGTGAGCATCAGGGTGCGGCCATGGTCGCCCTTGTCCCAGGTGTAGACGATCTGGTTGCGGTGGGCGTCGTCGTTCACCGGGTTCCAGGTCGGGTCGACGGCGTCGCCGACGGTCACGTTGGTGATCTTGGCGGGCGCGCCGCCGGCGAACGGCCGCAGGTAGATCTGGCGGTGTGCCGGGTCCCCGGTGCAGGAGTACGCGATCCACTGCCCGTCGGGCGAGACGGTCGGGTGGGTCTCGTCGGCGGCGCCGTCGGTGATCCGGCGTAGCCCGGTGCCGTCCCGGTTGACCGCCCACAGCACGTGCTGGGTGCCGCCGGAGGCGGTGGTCTCCACCGCCTCGAAGACGACGCCCTTGCCGTCCGGGGCGAGTGCGGGGTGGGCGGTGTCCATGCCGTTGGTGAGCCGGCGCACCGCGCCGTTCGCGTCGCGCAGGTAGACCTGGGGCAGCGGGCTGTCCCGCAGGCTGGTGAAGACCAGTTCGCCGCCGCGGGCGGAGGGTTCCTGGTCGAAGTGGACCGGGCCGGGCCCGAACAGCGGGGTGCTGGCGGCGCCGCCGGTCACCCGGCCGAGGCCGCGGTGGTTGGTGCCGGCGTAGACGATCCGCCCGGCGGCCGGGTCCTCGGCGGTGACGGCCGGGGCCGTCCGGCCGGTCGGCGTGACGGGGGCGGAGCCCAGGGTCAGCACGGCGGTCGCCAGCGCGAGCAGCACCGCGACGGCGGCCCGGGCCGGCCGCCGGACGGGGCGGGGGGTGGCGGTGGCGCCGATCACGCTCGACCTCACAGGATGGCAGGGGCGGTCTCCCCCGCAGTCTCACCGGCCCGGGCGCCCGGGAACAGGGCCCGGGCACCCGAGCCGGGGGTAACGGCCGGTGTCCGCAAAGGGCAGGACGCCGCGGTCGCGGGCGCTGGGGCGTGTCTGACCGTTCGCGTCGGATCAGCGCGCGGCGTTGGGGTGCGTGCATCGCAAGGCGGAGGAGCGAGTCCATGCGGAGCATCGGCGACCGACGACAACGCGGCGAGGTGCGTGCCCCAACGCCGCGCGCCCGGCGGGAACGGTCAGACACGCCCCACGGACGTCCGTCCGCGCCGGGACGCTCCTGCTCCTCGGGATCAGCCCCCCTCTCTCAGATCAGGCCGCGCCGCATCGCGTACCCCACCGCGTGCGCCCGGTTGCGCAGCCCGAGCCGGGTGATGATCTCGTGCAGCACGTTCTTGACGGTGCGTTCCGAGTACGAGGTCTTGGCCGCGATCTCGCTGGTGTCGAAGCCCTCGGCGACCAGCCGCAGCATCTCCGCCTCCCGGGCCGTCAGGGTGGACAGGGTGAGGCCGCGTCCGTCGAGCATGGTGCGCTGGAGCGTCCCGATCCGGTCGAGCAGTTCGCCGAGGAGGTCCCCGGGCATCACCCCCTCGCCGTTGGCCAGGGCGGTGATCAGGTGCACCAGCCGGTCCTGGTCCGCCTCCGAGCGGCGCAGCACGGCGGCGACGCCGTGCTCGACGATGGTCTGCAGCCCGCCGGCCTCGAACTGACCGACCACCAGGCCGATCCGGCCCGAGGTGGCGAGGCGCAGCCGGCGCAGGTGGTCGGCGACCGCCTCGGTCAGGGCGTCCACGACCAGCAGGGAGACCTCCGCCCGGCCCGCGTCGGCCTCGCTGAGGAGTTCCACCTCGGGCCGCTGGCGCAGCTGTTGGACCACCCCGGTCTGCAGGATCAGGTCCTCGGCGTACACCGCCACGGGTATCTGGGCGGGCCGGGGGCGCCCCTGCACCGGGATCCGTGCCCCGGCCGGGCGGGTGGTCACGGATGGCGGTGCGGCCGACCCCTTGCGGCTGGTGACGGCTTCCACTCGGGTCGCCTCGATCGATGTCATCGGAACACTCCATTCTCCTGCGGTCCTGCGGCTGTTGCGGCCCGGCGCTGTGGCGCGGGGCCGGTCGGGGCCCGGTGCGGGCCCGGTGCGGGCTCTGAGCCCGCGCGGTCGGTGGCGGCGGCGCCGGGCAGGGCCGGTCCGTCCGTACGGGCAAGGGGTGTGCCCACGGCTTGCCCGTACGGCCCTCTCCGCGGACGGTCCTCCGGCCCTACCGTCACGCCATGACCACTTCCGCCGAACTCGGCCTGCCCGCGCTGACGGTGGCGCCCGGTGGCGTGGCCACCACGACGCTGACGGTGCGCAACGACCTCGACATCGTCGAGGCGTACACGCTGGAGGTGGTCGGCGACTGCGCCGCGTGGACGACGGTCGAGCCGGCCCGGGTCTCGCTCTTCCCCGGGACGTCCGAGACGGTGACGGTGCGCCTCGCCCCACCGCGCTCGCCCGCCGCCCGGGCCGGGGACTTCCCGCTCGGCATCCGGGTCCTGCCGACCGAGCGCCCCGAGCTGGTGACGGTGCCGGAGGCCACGGTCACCGTGACGCCCTTCCAGGAGCTGCAGGCCGCGCTCGCGCCCCGGCGCCGCCGGGGCTGGCTGCGCGGCCGCTACCGCACCTCGGTGCGCAACCTCGGCAACGCCCCGGGCACCGTGGTGCTCACCCCTGGCCAGGCCGGCGAGGAGCTGCGCTTCCGGGCGACCCCGGAGCGGCTGCGCCTGGAGCCCGGCGAGTCCGGGGAGCTGCGGTTGCAGGCCCGGGCCCGCAAGCTGATCTGGTTCGGGAAGCAGGCCTCCTGGCCGTTCGAGGTGGCGGTGGGTCCCGAGCCGGCCCCTGCGGGCAAGGCCTCCGACGGCAGGGGCAAGGACGGCAAGGACGGCAAGGGCACCGGCACCGCCGCCGAGGGCACCGCCGCCACTCCCGCGCCCGCCACCCCCGCTCCCGCTCCCGCTCCCGCGGACGCCCTCACCGCCGCCCAACGGCCGGTGCTGGAGGGCGAGTTCATCCAGCTCCCGATCTTCCCCAAGTGGCTGCTGGCCCTGCTGGCGGCGCTGATCGCCCTGCTGCTGGCCTGGTTCGCCCTGGTCCGCCCGGCGGTGCGCAGCTCCGCCAAGCAGGCCGCCGAGCAGGCCGTCGCCCAGCAGAGCGCCACCCCGGCCGTACCCGCCGGCAGTCCCGGGGGCGGACCGGGCGCCCCCGCCGGCGGCAACCCCACCGCGCCGGGCAAGCCTGGCTCCGGGCAGCCCACCGGCAGCGGCGGCCGCCCCGCCCCAGGCCCAGGCCTGGCGGAGCCGGGCACCGGCCGGCAGAGCTCCGCGACCATCGACGTGCCGACCGGGGCCGGCGCCGCGGCCACCGGCAGCTACCAGGTGCCGCACGGCAAGGTCTTCGACATGACCGACCTCGTGATCGCCAACTTCCAGGGCGACCAGGGCGTCGTGACCATCACGGCCGGCCAGAAGGTGCTCAACACCATCGCCTTGGAGACCTTCCGCAATCAGGACTACCACTGGGTGACTCCCATCCAGGTCCCCGAGGACCAGGCTGTGACGGCGAGCGTGACCTGCGAGTCCCCGGGCACTCCGGCCTCGGGCAAGCAGGCACCCACGTGCCACGAACTCCTCAACATCAGCGGAACGTTGAGCGACATCAGGCAGGGGAACTGACCCGGTGCACACGGTGCCCTCCCCTCCCGGCGACCGGACCGGAAAGGTGCACCCGATGCCCCAACGGTGTCAATGGGCCCCTTCCGCCGGAATCACCCCGTTCTCCTCCGTGATCTTCCCCTTCCGTATCTCCTCCCACGGCCCGTGACCATGTCAACGCGGGACGGGCGTCGTGCCCGGTCCGCGCGCCGGGCGACAACCCGTTCGAACCCCGGCACCACGGGCCACGTGCCCTCCCGGGGAACCCGGCCGGGACCCCTCGGGGCAACCGACCGTTCCCCCACGGACGGCGAAGTCTGCCCCCGGCGCCCTACTGACGCGTCATCAGTACAGCAGTAGGTTTGCGCCGTTCCCACACCGGAGACGCCTTCGGGGCCGTATACGCACCG
Source organism: Kitasatospora sp. NPDC001309 (assembly GCF_042896295.1). Classification (NCBI taxonomy): domain Bacteria; kingdom Bacillati; phylum Actinomycetota; class Actinomycetes; order Kitasatosporales; family Streptomycetaceae; genus Kitasatospora; species Kitasatospora sp. NPDC001309. Next base: position 69,850 of record NZ_JBIAXC010000046.1, read on the forward strand.
AATCGGCACAAGGCGGAAGGAATCCGACCACCGTGCGCGCACATGAACCGGACCGGCGGGCCGACCAGCGGGGCGACCGGGGGGAGTCCCCGGCCGCCCGCGCGCCCCGCCCGGGCCCGCGGCCCGGCAGTGCCCTCGCCCTGCAACGGACCCTCGGCAACGCCGCGGTGAGCCGCCTGGTCCGGGAGGCCCGGGCCGGCTCCGGCGCCCACGGCGGCCACGACTGCGCGGGCCACGGCAGCGCGGGCCACGGCGCCGAGCCGGAGGAACTGCCGCTCCAGCGCTCCCTGGTCCCCCAGGTGCTGCGCAGCGCCGGGAAGCCCCTGGACGCTCCCACCCGCAGCGAGATGGAGGCCCGCCTCGGCGCCGACTTCTCCGACGTCCGGCTGCACACCGGCAGCACGGCCGCCGCCTCCGCGGCCGAGGTCGGCGCCCGCGCCTACACCTCCGGCAACCACGTGGTGCTCGGGCCGGGCGGCGGCGACCGGCACACCCTGGCGCACGAGCTCACCCACGTCATCCAGCAGCGCCAGGGCCCGGTGGCCGGCACCGACCGCGGCGACGGCTTGCGGGTCTCCGACCCGTCCGACCGCTACGAGCGCGAGGCGGAGGCCAACGCCGTCCGCGCCCTCGCCGGCCCGCTGCAACGCGCGGAGGAGCCGCCCGCCCCCTCCCCCGCCCGGGTCGGGGGTGCGGTGCAGCGGATGCCCAAGCGGAACGCGGACGTCGCCGAGGTGCGCGGCAGCAGTCCGCCCGCGCGCACCACCCGGGGCAAGGCCCGCGCGGCGAACCTCGACCTCGCCCGGCCGGTGCTGGAGTTCGAGTCCGGCTACGAGGGCCCGGCCACCCAGAAGATGGACGACGACCAGAGCATCGGCTTCTCGCAGGTCGCCCGGTTGAAGAACCCGCCGGGCGCCCCGCAGCGGGTCTCCACCAACTACCACTTCTGGCAGGAAGTCACCGACTCCAACGTCCAGGTCGTCCGGGCGAAGGACGGCAGCTACGGCGAGCACGACTCGGCGCGCGACTGGGTCCAGGACGGCCCCTACCGCCCGAACTACACCAACGCCGTCATCGTCGACGCCCAGAACCAGATCGAGTTCAACGACAACCCGGGCTTCTCCACCTCGGCCCGGATGACCGCCGGGTACTGGCTCCAGCAGTACAGCGTCTCGTTCCGGTGGAAGGTCGCCCCGAACGCGGGCACCTGGAACCGGAACCTGCCCGCCTGGACCAGCCCCGTGGTCACCCACAGCGTGAGCTCTCAGTTCGACCCCGATCACCCGGACGAGCCGGTCGCGATCACCGTCCACGAGGGCGGCGACCACACCTGGAACGTCGACCTGACCCCGTACACCACGGGGACGTGAAACGGCCGGGCCCCCGGGGAATCCCCGGGGGCTCGGCCCAACGTGCTCGACGGTCCGGACGGTCAGCGCCTCGGGCCCATCACGGCGTACACCGCCGTGCCGACCGCCCCCAGGGCCCACGCCGTCCAGGTGGACACCGTGGTGGCCGGGGAGAAGGTCATCCAGTGCACCACCTCCCCCGCGGTGCCGGCGGCGGCCGGGCCGAGGACGGTGACCGCCAGCCAGCCGGTCGGCAGGATCCAGGCCAGGTGCGCTCCCCAGAGCGCCGCCCCGAGCGCGGCCAGGCCGGCCAGCCCGGCGGCGTCCCGGACCACGTACCCGGTCGGGGCGGGGTCCGCCCCCACCAGCCGCAGCGCCAGCAGCGCGGCGGCGGCGACCGCACCCGTCAGCAGGACGTGCGCCGCCCGGCGGGGCACCCACCGGATCGCGGCCGTCCGGTCCAGCGCGGCGTCCTGCCCGCCGAGCCCGACGGAGGCGGCCGCCACGCTCACGGTGAGGGCCAGGACGACCGTCGCCAGGTCCATCGGCCCCGGGCCGTCGTGGCAGAAGGCCCAGGCCGCCAGCAGCACCAGCAGGGCGACGGCCGCCGAGGCGGGCACCTGCCGGGAGCGCGCGTACAGGGTCAGCCACCTCATCGGGACGCCTTCCCGGTCAGCGGCGTCAGCCCGTCCCCGCAGGACAGCGCGTCGGCCCGGACCTCGGCGATCCGCGCGCGCTGCTCGGCCCGCGGCAGCGCGTTCAGCTTCTCCCAGGCGGCCGTCGCGCTCGTCCACGCGGCCCGGGCGTACGGGTCCTCCTCGGGCTTCTCCAACGGCTGGACCTGACGCTCCCCGAGCGCCCAGCTCGCGACGACGCTCTGCGCCGGGACGGAGAGCTGCCCCCCGCCCTCCCACGGGGTGCGCGGCCGGCAGTTCGGCGCCAGGCCCTGGGCGACCAGCAGCCGGGTCAGCTCCGCCCGCGTCGCCCGGGCGATCAGCGGGTCGTCGAAGTCGACCAGCACCGTGTCGGCGGACAGTTGGCGGTCGTCGCCGTTCGCGCGCAGCGTGGTCTCCTCGTGGATCGTGGCCGGCGCCCGGTCGCCCAGGGCGTCGTGCAGCACCCGCAGCGCCTCCTTGCCGGCCGGCGCGAGTACGGGCAGCTGGGTGCCGTTCGCCCGCGTCACGCACACCGGGCCGTCGCAGACCAGGGCCGCGGCGGCCCGGTCGACGACGTAGGTGTCGCGCGGGTCGCCCGGCAGGACCAGCAGGGCCAGCACCGCACCGGCCAGGACGGGGGCCGCCGCGAACAGCCGGGCCCGGGTGGTCGAGGCCGCCAGCAGCGCGAACCCGGTGCCCAGCAGGCCGAGGAACCACAGCGCCTGCCCCAGGTCCACCGCCCCGGAGAGGGTCAGCAGCATCTCGCGCGGCATGTCGGTCACCGGCGACAGCTGGGAGAGGCGGTTTGACGCCTGGCCGGACGGCAGCGCCCCGTCGGTGGTCTGCCGCAGGTACATGACCGCCACCAGGGAGCCCACCACCAGGATCGGCGGGGTGAGCACCGAGGGCAGGGTCCGCGCGAGGCCCATCCCGAACACGGCGCCCGCGACCAGGGCCAGCACCGCCACCAGCGAGATCGGCAGCCAGCCCGCCGGCAGGTAGTCGGTCTCGCCGAGGGCCACCTGGCTCCCGCCCCACAGCACCAGCAGGCCGAAGCCCGCCGCCAGCGCGAGCGCCAGCGCACCGGCGGGCAGCGCCGCACGGCGCCAGGCCGGACGCGGCGTGCTCGCCAGCAGTTCGGCCGTCCGCGAGCGGGCGTCGCGCAGTCCGTACACCGCGCCGAAGCCCACCGAGAGCGGCCACAGGTAGGCCAGCATGGAGCGGGTCGTCAGCGCCATCGACGTCCACTGTCCGGTCCACGCCGCGGTGCCCTGCCACCACAGCCCGTTGACGGCGTAGAGGACGGCCAGGCTGCCGCCCAGGACGACCAGACCGGCCCACGGGGCGACGGAGCGCCTCAGCTCGGTCCGCAGAACCCGGGTGTTCACCAGTTGCCTCCCTGCCGGCCGGAGTCACTGAGCAGCGCCGAGTAGCCGCGCTCCAGCGGGCTGTCCCCCGGGTACTCGCTGCCGCCCGCGGCGGCCAGGTCGTCCGGGGTGCCCTGGAAGACGAGGCGCCCGTCGGCGAACAGCACCACGTCGGTGCAGGCCGCCGCGACGTCCTCGACCAGGTGGGTGGAGACGACCACGCAGGTGTCCCGGCCCAGTTCCTGGAGCAGCTCGCGGAAGCGCAGCCGCTGCGCCGGGTCCAGACCGGCCGTCGGCTCGTCCAGCAGCAGCACCGCGGGGTCGTTGACGATCGCCTGGGCGATGCCGGCCCGCCGCACCATGCCGCCGGACAGGGTCTTCATCCGGTGGTCGGCGCGGTCCGCCAGGCCCACCCGCTCCACGGCCCGCTGGACGGCCGCGGGGATGTCCTGCTTCGGCACCTCCTTCAACCAGGCCATGTACTCCACGAACTCCCGCACGGTGAAGCGCTTGTAGTAGCCGAAGTCCTGCGGCAGGTAGCCGATCCGGCGCCGCAGCGCCCGGTGGTCGCCCAGCCCGGCGACGGAGGTGCCGAGCAGCTCCAGTTCGCCGCCGGCCGGTCGCAGCACCGTCGCGAGCGCCCTGATCAGGCTGGTCTTGCCCGCGCCGTTGGGCCCCAGCAGGCCGTGGGCGCCGAGCCCCAGGGAGAGGTCGAGGCCGTCGACGGCCATCTTCTTCCGGCCGACCCGCACTCTCAGGTCACTGGCCCGGATCTCCCAGGCGTAGGTCTTCGGCGCGATGTCGGCCGCGCTCGTCATGGGCGCCATGCGGTGGCCCCTTTCGAGGGTCGATGGTGTTGTCACAACGTCGAGTAGGTGTTCCGGCGGGCGATCACGGCGGCGACCCCCAGCACGAGGAGCAGGCCCCACACCGGCAGCCGGCCCGGCTCCAGGGCGAGCCACAGGGCCGCGGGGGTACGTCCGGTCACGGCGGCGGGAAGGAGCACGGCGACGCTCCAGAGGGCCGCCAGAGCGACCGCGGCGCGGGCCACCCCGACGACGCTGCCCAGGGCCAGCGCCGTGGACGTGAAGGCGAGCGAGGGCAGCAGCCACTGGGCGGCCGTCATGGTGCCGGTCAGCCACCCCGTCAGCAGGAGCCCGGGCACGACCACGGCGAGCACCGCCGTGGTGCGCCTGAGCAGCAGGGGCAGACCCGCGCGGGCGGTCGAGGCGGTCAGCTCGTACACCGGGTCCAGGGCACGCGACCACGCCGCGGCGACGCCGAACAGCGGCAGCACGGGCGCCAGCAGCGACAGCGGCGAGGCACCGCCGAGCGATCCCGACGGCGCGAGCGCGTCCAGCAGCAGCGCCAGCAGGGTGACGGTGACGGTCATGGCCAGCCACGGCCCCGTCGCGGGCGTCAGCCAGGCCGACAACCACCGCGGACGGCGCCACCGGGCGGGCGCCCGGACCTCGGCGTCCAACTGCGGCGCCAGGCCGGTCCGCACGGTGTCCAGCAGCGCGGCGACCTCGGGCGCCTCGGTGACGACCGAGGCCGCCAGCAGCGCCCGGCACGGCGCACAGGTCTCCAAGTGGGCCTCCAGTGCCCACACCGTGTCCGCGGCCATCGCCGCGTCCCCCCGCGCGTAGTCGGCGACGAGCCGCCGGGACGCGTGTTCCTCCGTCATGCCAGTGCCTCCCGCATCGCGATCCGAGCTCGCCGGGCACGGGTCTTGACCGTGCCTTCGGGCAGTCTGAGCAGCACGGCCGTCTCCCGGACGGACAGCCCGTCCAGCACCGTGGCCTGCAGCACCTCGCGCAGTTCCGGGGCCAGGCGCCGCAGCGCGTCGCCCACGTCGCCGCCGACCGTCCCGGCGAGCGCCTCCTCCTCCGCCCCGGGCACCACCGCCCGCTCGGCGGCGGCCACCGGCGGCTCGGCGTGGTGGGCCCGGCGCCGGAACGCGTCGACCAGCCGGCGCGCCGCGATCGTCCACAGCCACCCGACGGCCGAACCGCCCACGGCGCTCCCGGCGAACGCGCCGGCCGCGCGCCACACCGCCAGATAGGTCTCCTGCATGACCTCGGCGACGATCTGCTCGTCCGCGCAGCGACGGCGCAACCGCACCGCCAGCCACGGCGACGTCCGGCGGTACAGCTCGTCGAACGCCCCGCGGTCGCCCTTGGCCACGAGCCGGAGGAGGCGTTCCTCGTCCAGCTCGTCCAGTGCTCTCCTACGTGATCTCACACCAGCCAGACGCCCGGTCCGGCGCGCAGGTTCTTGATCCGGAGTGACCTGCGTCACAGTGCGGGTCGCCCCTTTCCGTGGAAATGCGGACCCGGAAATGCGAAAAGGCCCACCCGGTCACCCGGGCGGGCCTTTTCTGAATGATTGTTCGGCGGCGTCCTACTCTCCCACAGGGTCCCCCCTGCAGTACCATCGGCGCTGTGAGGCTTAGCTTCCGGGTTCGGAATGT
>NZ_JBIAXC010000047.1:0-75136 GCF_042896295.1 Kitasatospora sp. NPDC001309
GGCCCCCCGGGGGCGCTGGCGCCCCGGGGGGCGGGCGGGGGGCGTGGGGGGGGGCGGCGGGGGGCGCCGGGGGGGGGGGGGCGCCCCCGCGCCCCCCCCCCCGGGGGGGGGGGGGCCCCCCGACCGGCCGGGAACCAGGCGGCCCCGGTGGCCGCGGTGGCCGGGGTCAGCTGTCGGGTCGGCCGGCCGGTTCACTCCGGTGGCGGGGGAGCCGGTGGGACTCGACCGGGCGTCCGCGGGCCAGGTGCTCGGTGACGATGCGGCCGGCGGCCGCCGGGTCGATCCCCCCGTACCAGACGTCGTCCGGCTGCACGCTGACGACCGGGGCCTGGTTGCAGGGGAACTGGCACCCGGTCTGGGTGACGAGCACGTCGTCGTCGCCGAGGCCGTGCTCGGCCAGCTGCCGCACCAGGGCGCGCAGTGCCTCCTCCGCCCCCAGGGCCGTGCACCGCGGGCCGCGGCAGACCAGCACCTGGTGCCGGTGGCCGGTGACGTCCTCCCAGGCCGCGGAGGTGAGGCCGGGTTCGCCGCCGGTGACGGGCCTCGTCGCCGCGGCGGCCGCGGCGACCGCGTCCGGTGAGTCGGCGAGGCGGGTCGCGACGAGGATCTCCGGCCGGTGGCCCGTGCGCTCGCGCCACCAGTGCGCCGCGATCCGCCGCAGCCAGGACTGGGCCGGGCCGGTGGCCGCGAGGCGGACGCCGATCAGGACCACGGTCCCGGCGCCGGCGTCGGCCAGCCTGGTCAGCTCGGCCGACAGGGAGGGGTCCGCCTGCTGCAGGAACGCGATCGAGGCCTGCTGCGCCGCCGCCGTCCGGAGCAGTTCGTCGCGACGGACGGCCTCCCCGATCGACATGCCGACCAGGACCGTGGCGGTGCGGCGGGCGGGGGCGTCCAAAGCGGGGGCGTCCAAGGCGGGGGCATCCGGGGTGGGGGAGGTCATGGCGAAGTCCTTTCGTGGAGCAGTCCGTTCCACCGGATGTGCGGCCGGTCGTGCCGGGGGTGCCGTTCGACGGTGACGTCGACGCCGTAGACGTGCCCGATCGTGGCCGAGGTGAGCACCTCGGCGCCGGGCCCGTGGGCGACCAGCCGCCCGTCGAGCAGGACGGCGACCTCGTCGCAGTAGGCGGCGGCGAGTTCGAGGTCGTGCAGTGCGGCCACCGTGGTGATGCCCAGCCCGCGTACGGCGGCGAGGAAGCCGAGTTGGTGGCGCAGGTCGAGGTGGTTGGTGGGCTCGTCGAGCAGGAGCACGCCGGGCTCCTGCGCCAGGGCCCGCGCGAGCTGGACCCGTTGCCGTTCGCCGCCGGACAGCGTCGGCCAGGCCCGGTCGAGCAGGTGGCCGACGTCGGCCGCGGCGACGGCCTCGGCGACCACGGTCCGCTCGTGGGCGTCGGCGGCGGAGTTCCCCGGCACGGGCCAGCGGCCCCGGTGGGGCGTGCGCCCGAGCTCGATGACCTGGCGGACCGGCAGGGCCAGCCGGGTGTCCGCCTGCTGTTCCATGAAGGCCACCCGCTGGGCCCGGCGGCGGGCCGTGAGCGTGTGGAGATCCGCCCCGTCCAGGAGGACGCGCCCCGCGGACGGCCGGGTGAGTCCGGCGACCGCGCGCAGCAGGGTGGTCTTCCCGGCGCCGTTGGGTCCGAGCAGGCCGGTGACCCGGCCGGGGGCGAACGCGAGCGAGACCGCGTCGAGCAGGGTCGCGCCGCCGGCGCGCACGCCGAGTCCCTCCGCGCGCAGCTCGGCGGCGGGCGGCGCGGTCACAGCGTTCCCCCGTCGGCCCGGCCCTGGCGCCACAGCAGCCAGGCGAAGAAGGGCGCTCCGAGCCCGGCCGTGACGACGCCGACCGGGATCTCCCGGTCGGGGAGGACCGAGCGGGCCAGGACGTCGCTGCCCACCAGGAGGGACGCGCCCACCAGTGCCGATACGGGCAGCAGGAGGGCGTGGCGCGGGCCGCAGACGAGGCGGACCACGTGCGGGACGACCAGGCCGAGGAACCCGATGACCCCGGTGTTGGCGACCAGGCAGGCCGTCACCAGCGCGGCGGTGGCGATGAGGACCCACCGGGTGCGCTCGACGTGGACGCCGAGGGAGCGGGCGGAGGTCTCGCCGAAGGCGAAGGCGTCCAGGTCGCGGGCCGAGGAGGCCAGCACCATGACGCCGATCAGGGCGACCGCGGCCAGGAAGACGGCGGTGGGCCACCGTACGCCGGCGACCGAGCCCAGCGTCCACTCCATGACACCGCGCGCCGCGTCGCGGTCCCCGAGGACCAGCACGACGAACGAGGTGTACGCCCCGCACAGTTGGCCCACCGCGATGCCGGCGAGCACCGTCCGGGCGGTCGGCAGCGACCGGGTGCGCGCGCCGGCCAGCACCAGGACGACGACGGCGGTGAGCAGGGCGCCGGCGAAGGCCGCCGTCGCCACCGCGCCGGTGCCCACGGCGCCGGTCACGCCGACGCCGAGGACGATCACGGTCACCGCGCCGGCGGCGGCTCCGTCCGAGATCCCGAGCAGGAAGGGATCGGCCAGGTCGTTGCCGGTCAGGGTCTGCAGCACCGCGCCGCAGACCGCGAGTCCGGCGCCGGTGGCGGCCGCTCCCAGGACCCGGGGCAGCCGCAGCTGCCAGACGATCCGGTCGTCCAGCAGGGTGACCTGCGGGTCGGCGAGTCCGAGTCGGCGCGCCACGACCTCGATCACGGTCGGGAGCGGCTCGTGGTGTGAGCCGACGGCCAGGCCGAGGAGCACGGTGGCCAGCAGCAGGGCCGCACCGACGGCCAGGGCCGCCGTCGCGCGGCCCGGACCGGCGGGCCGCGCGACGGGGTGGGGTGCCGTGGTCATGAAGCCGGGCGCAGCGCGCTCAGCCCCGCCGAGACCCGGGCGGCCCCGTCGGCGAGCCGCACGCCGGGAGTCGACTCCGAGAACGGCACCACCACGAAGGCCTTGCGCCGCACGGCGCCGAGCTTGCTCAGCACCGGGTCGTGCTCCAGGTAGTCGATCTTGGACTGGGCGGTGTCCCAGCCGGCGTCCGCGAGCACGATGGCGTCCGGGTCGGCCGCGACGACCTTCTCCCAGCTCACGTTCTGCCAGCCGCCGGGCAGGTCCGCGAAGACGTTGCGGGCGCCCACGGCGTCGAGCACCAGCTGGGGGCCGCCGTGGCCGGCGCCGACGAAGGGCGACTTGGTGTCCGAGTCGTACCACAGGACCTTCAGGTCCTTGCCCGCGGCCGTCGTCGTGAACCCGGCGAGCTGCTGCTCCTGCTGGTGCTGGATCGCGGCGGCCCGCTCCGGTACGCCGAAGACCTGGGCGACGTCGTGCAGTTCGCCCCACGCGGCCTGCCACGTCGTCGGCGGCACCTGGCTCTTGTCCGAGCAGCCGAACGGGGACAGGTACGACGCTACGCCCTGGCCGCGCAGGTCCTCCCGGGTGCCCGCGACCTTGTCGGTGAACGCGCTGGCGTAGGAGGCGTACAGGAAGTCGGGGCGGGCGGTGAGGAGCTTCTCCTTCGTCGGGTACTTCGCGGAGAGCACCGGGACGGAGTCGTAGGCCGCCTTCCACTTCTCCGGGACGGCATCGTCGAGGTAGGCGGTACCGGCCATGCGGGACTCCAGGCCGAGGGCCAGAGCCACCTCGGTGGCCCCCTCGTTGAGCGTCACCAGCCGTTCGGGCGGCGTGCCGACCGTCACGGTGGTCCCGCAGTTCTCCACGCTGACCGGCGCGGCACCTGCGGACGTCCCGCCGGGCGCGGCGGGCACGGGGGCGCCCGTGCAGGCGCCGAGCGTGCCGAGGAACAGGACGGCGGCGACCGCCCGGCCGACACGTATCGGACCTGTGGGACGTATGGGATGTACGGAGCAAATGGATCGGAACGGACGCGGCTGACCGCTGGGCACGTGTTCTCCAAAACCCTCGTGGAACATGTCGTGCCGTGGCCGGTCTCCTGGCTTCCGCATCGACGTGCCGCGGCCGACCTTCCCGGGCGGCTCCTTCGAGCCCGCCCAGTGGCCCTGACCGCTGGGCGAGCCGGTCAGCGAGGGCCGCGGAACTCCGCGGCAACAGTGGCGAGGGCCGCACCGGACTCAGACCGGTTTCCCGAACACCACGGCGATCGCACGGTATCAGGCGTGGTCAGGGCGGCGGAGTCCGGCTCAGGGTGACGGCCCGACAGCGACGGCCCGCCGCGCGGGGGGCGCGGCGGGCCGGGTTCCTCGGAGCGGGCGGTCGTCAGCCGTGCGTCACGCACTTGTTGGTGCTGTTGGACCACAGGCCCTGGAGGTCGAAGGTGCCGGTGCTCAGGGTGACGTAGGCGTCGAGGTTCTCGCACTCGTCGCCGATCTCACCGCCGCCGCCGTTCCAGCCGATGCTGGGCCAGAAGTCGGTGACCGTCTCCGCGTACTCGTGGGTCTCGGTGGACTCGATGCCGGAGAGCAGCCGCCCGTCGGTGAAGGTGGTGCAGGCGCCCGCCCCGTTGTCCGGGATGTACGGCAGGTTGGTGTAGGCCAGGGTGCCGTAGGAGCTGCTGGTCTTGTCGTGCCAGGCGCAGAAGCCGGAGTTGGGGAAGCCGTCCGGGTGGGTGCCGGTGGGGGAGACCACCACGTACTGGGCGTTGAGGTTGGGCGCCTGGGTGGTGTTGCCGAAGTGGGCGGCGGCCTTGCCCGCCTCGGCGGCGATCTGGGCGGCGGTGGCGTTGGCCGGGGTGGCGGCGGCGTTGTCGAACCAGACGCCGGCCAGCGGGGAGGACGCCGGGTGCTGGACGTGGGTGCCCTTGGTGCCGCAGGTGGTGGTGCCCCTGGCGACGCCCTCGCAGTACTGGCTGAGGATGGTGCCCCAGGTGTCCTGGCTGCCGTAGAGGCCCTTGAACATGTTCTGCATGTCGGGGGCGACCCCGGCTGGGTCGGAGGACCACTGCGAGCCCCAGAACACCAGGTACACCTTGGGAGTGGGGGAGACCACGCCCTGGGTCGCGGCGGAGCGGACCGACAGGGTGTTGCCGGAGGTCGCGGTCGGGCTCTTGGCGGTGGTGCCGGGGTGGAGCGGCTTGGCCCCGAAGTGGGCGGCGGCCGGGGCGGGTTGGGCCTCGGCGCCGGCGGCCAGGGCGGTGGTGCCGAAGGCGGCCAGGGCCAGCGCCGTGAGGGTGTGGGCGGCGGCCTTGAGGGGGGTGCGCATGTGTCTGCTCCCGGGTGTGAGGGTGTGGGAGGTTCGTCCGTACAGGCCTGCGGACCGGCCGGCCCGCGGGTTGAGCCCGGACACCACATCAACTCGGCCGTCCGTCCGTCCAGATGGTGGACGCGGGGCGGGGAACCCTTTGCCGTGCTCATACCAAGGCCTTGTCGCGCCGCCAGGGGCGGGGTGGGGGCGGGAGCGGGACCGGCGGCGACGGTGGGGGCGGTGCGACCGTAGGTCGGTACACGTCGAAGTCCCGGACCGGATTACGGTCGGGAACTTCGGCCATTCTCCCGGGATTCACCGGGAGTTCCGCTATTCCAACGTGCGGACGGCCTTCGGTGGTTCAATTCCCGGTGTGTTGGGATGCGAACGCCCGCGTGCACTGGCGTCCGTGGACGCGGAACAGCCCGCCGGCGGGGCCGGCGGGCTGTGGCGATCGAGTCCGGGTCAGCTAGGGCCTGTCCGGCGGATCTTGCCAGGCGCGCGACGCCGGGCATCCCGCCTGGACGCACGCCCGAATCGCCCAAGTACGTCCAGTACGAGGCCGACTCGGGCGCACGCCCAGCCGGGCGCCCAACGCCGCGCGCTGATCTGCCAAGATCCGCCGGACAGGCCCTAGGCCGAGGTCAGCGCGGCTTCTTGAAACCCAGGGTCGTGGCGTCCTTCTTGGTGTAGATGGTGCCGTCCGTGTCCTTGCTGAAGTCGCCGACCTTGGCGGCCGTGGGCGGGGTGTAGCGCTTGGGCAGCTGGATGTTCTTGGCCATGGTTCTCTCCTCTGCATCGAGGCCGAAGCCTGTGGATGGCGTGACTCCATTGGGACCGCTGGCCGCCGGGAGTGTCCAGTCGCATCGTCAGATCCGGCCAATGACGGGGAAATTCACGTTTCCGCAGGTGGATCGCGGACGGAACGTCTTTCGGCCGGATCGGCCGGAACAGTAGTTGGGACACAGAAGTGAACTGTGGCAACAGGAGTGTCCATGCCAAACGCTTTCTTGACGACGTTCGAATGTGATGGAACGACAATCATCCTGCTTCTTTCGGTGGGTGAATGGCGTGATCCATGGGGGAAGTGGACCTTGCCCGGTTGTGTCGCCTTCCCCCGGTGGTGCACGGTTCCGGAGAACCGGCGGCACCCACGCCGCCGTGACACCTGGGGGTGGGCTCGTGCAGTCGCTCAACGACCACCTGGTGGTCCTTCCGGACTCCCCGGACGGCGCCCGGGTCCATCGCCGACTCGGCGACACGGCACCACGGTCCGTCGCCCACGCGTCCGGACGGCCCTGGCTGGCCGGGTCGTGGTCGCCGGAGGACCTGGTGGTGTCCGAGGCCGGCCCCGTCCGGGTCGCGGTCCACGGGCTGAGCCCGGTCGGGCAGGACCGCCTCGACGCCCTCACCCGCACGGTGCGCGAACTGTCCGACCTGGACGCGCTCGCCCGCAGCCTCCCCGGCAACACCCATGTGATCGCCTCGGCCCACGGCTGGGTGCGCTTCCAGGGCACCGTCACCGGCACCAGGGCGGTGTACACCGCCCTCGTGGACGGCGTGCCGATCGCCGCGGACCGGGCCGACGTGCTCGCCGGGCTCACCGGCGCCGAACCGGACGAGGACCTGATCGCCGCGAGCGTGACGTACGGCATGCTCTTCGCCCCGCTGGGCGAACGCAGTTGGTGGCGCGGCGTCCGGCAGGTCGCCCCCGACTCCTGCCTGCTGCTGCCCACCGCCGGCCCCGCCCGGGACGTCCGCTGGTGGCAGCCCCCGGAGCCCGACCTCCCGCTGGACCCCGGGGCCGCCGGAGTGCGCGAGCGGCTGCGCGAGGCGGTCGCCCTGCGCCGGCCCGACGGGCGGCTGTCGGCCGACCTCTCCGGCGGCATGGACTCCACCTCGCTGTGCTTCCTCGCCGCCGAACACCACCCCGACCTGCTGACCTTCTGCTGGACCGGCGGCAGCGCCATCAACGACGACCCGGTGTACGCCGCCCACGCCGCCCGCCTGCTGCCGGGCGCCCAGCACCTGAGCGTGCCGGACACCGACGCCCCGCCGGTGTTCTCCCCGCCGTACTGGGCGGTCGACACCGAGGCCCCGCGCGCCGCGACCCGCGGCATGAACGCCATCCGGTACGGGATCCGCCACCTCGTCGACCACGGCGCCACCCGGCACCTGGCCGGCCACGGCGCCGACGAACTGTTCACCGGCGGGGCCGCCTACCTGCGCACGCTCTTCCGCCACCGGCCGGTGACCGCCTGGCGCCAGCTCGGCGCCCACCGCGCCCTGAACAGCTGGCCGCTGCTGCCCAGCCTCGCCGGGCTGCTGCGCGGCGGAGACCTCGGCACCTGGTGGCGGCAGTGCGCCGACGACCTGGCCCGCACCGCCCCGCCGTCCCGGGGGCCCGCCCTCGGCTGGGGGGAGCGGCTCCCGGCCACACCCTGGGCCACCGGCGACGCGGTGCGCACCACCCAGCGGGTCTTCCACGAGGTCGCCGACCGGATCGTCCCGCTGGCCCGGGACCGGGGACAGCACGAGGCCCTCACCGCGCTGCGCAGCGCCGGCCCGGTGCTGCGCCTGGTCTGCCGCGAGTACACCGCCTCCGGGCTCCCGCTGGAACTGCCGTACCTGGACGACCGGGTGGTCGAGGCCGTGCTGGCCGTCCGGCCCCACGAGCGGTACAGCCCCTGGCAGTTCAAGCCCGTGCTGGCGACCGCGATGCGCGGGCTGGTGCCCGGGACGATCCTCGACCGGACCACCAAGGGCGACTGCGAGGAGCCCGTCGACCGCGCCCTCCAGGAACACGTCCCCGACCTGCTCGACCTGTTCGAGGACTCCCGGCTGGCGCACCTGGGCCTGATCGACCCGGACCGGCTCCGGACCACCCTGATCACACCCCCGCGCACCGAGGACGTCTGGTCCGCCCAACTGGAGGCCACGATCGGCGCCGAGCTGTGGTTGCGGGAGATCGCCGCCCGGCCCGGCGCGTTCGCCGCCCGCCCCGGCGCGCCCGCCGCATCGACCGAGCGGACCCTCAGCGGCACCGGCCGCCCCGGCCGCGCACCCCACCCCGAGGAGAATCCGTGACCAGCCCGCCCTACGCCCTCCGGGCCCGCACCCGGCTGCCCCTGCACCGGCGCCTGCTGCCGCTGGCCGCCGTGGCCGTCGCCCGGCCGCTGTCCACGCTGCGGCCCGACCGCCTCCAGGCCGTCCTCGGCGTCCTCAGTACCGGCGCCCGCCCGGGCACCGCCGCCCAGGCCTCCGAGGCCCGGGCCGCCGTCGTCGCCGTCAGCCTGCGCTGCGCCGTGCACAACTGCCTCCAACGCTCCATCGCCACCGCCCTGCTCTGCCGGTTCAGGGGCGCCTGGCCCACCTGGCAGGCCGGCGTGCGCACCACGCCCTTCGCCGCCCACGCCTGGGTCGAGGCGGAGGGCCGGGTCATCGACGAGCCCTACCCCGACGGCTACTTCCGGCCGCTGGTCACCGTCGCCCCCAAGCAGCCGGCGCGCACGGCCTGACGGCCCGACCCGCCCGCCGTCCCGGCCCGCACCGGCCCCGACCCGCCCGCCACCCCGACGCATCCGGAGAAGGCCCCGACCATGACGCTCCGCCTGACCGACCACACCGTGTCCACCGACACCGACGACGGCGCCGTGCTGCTCAGCCGGCGCACCGGGCACTACTGGCAGCTCAACCAGACCGGCGCCTACGCGCTCCAACGGCTGCTGGACGGCAGCACCCTGGACCAGGTCGCCGAGGAGTTCGCCGACCACTTCGCCATCGCGCCGACCCAGGCGCGCCAGGACCTGACCGCCATGACCGAACGGCTGCGCACCTCCGGCCTCGTCGAGACCGGCTGACCGAGCACCCGACGCCCCACGAAGGGAGACGTGCGTACGATGCTCCGCCAGCTGTGGACCCTCACCAGGGGCCGGCGACGCGCCCTGGGCGCCGCCCTGCTGCTCACCCTGACCGCCGCCGGAGTCGGCGTCGCGCAGCCGCTGGCGGCCAAGGGCGTGGTCGACGCCGTCACCTCGCACCGACCGCTGCTGCTGCCGTGCGCCGTCCTCGTCCTGCTGCTGCTCACCCAGGCACTGATCGGGGCCTGCGCCACCTTTCTGCTGGAACGCACCGGCGAGCGCTTCGTGCTGGGCCTGCGCACCGGTCTGACCGCGCACCTGCTGCGGGTCCGGATGGACGCCTTCGACCGCCAGCGGGTCGGCGACCTGATGGCGCGCGCCTCGACGGACGTGGTCGTGCTGCGCGAGGCGCTGACCCACGTCTCGGTCCAGATCGCCACCAACCTGTGCGTCGCGCTGGGCAGCGTCGTCGCCATGTTCGTGCTGGACCCGCTGCTGATGCTGCTCATCCTGGGGGTGCTGCTCGGCTGCGGCCTGGTGATCAACCGGCTGTCGGCCGAGATCGGCCGCACCTCCACGGCGCTGCAGACCGCGGTGGGCGCGATCTCCGCCGGACTGGAGCGCGCCCTGTCCGCGCTGCGCACCGTCCGGGCCAACCGTGCCGAGCAGCGGGAGATCGACCACCTCGACGCCCTCGCGCACCGCGCCTACGACGCCGCGGTGCGCAGCGCCCGGCTCACCGCCGTGGTCGCCCCCACCGCCCAACTCGCCATCAACGCCGCCTTCATCCTGGTGCTGCTGTTCGGCACGGCCCGGGTCGACCAGGGCGCCCTGTCGCTCGGCGCCCTGGTGGCGATGCTGCTCTACGCCTCCCAACTCACCGGCCCCGTCACCGAACTGATGGAGGGCATCGCCTCGGTGAACCGGGCCAAGGGGTCCGTGGAACGCGTCCAGGAGGTGTACGCGCTCCCCGTCGAGGAGGACACCCCGGCCCGGCCCGGCCGTGCCACCCCGCCGCGCCCCGCCGGCCGCGGTCCGGCGCCCGCGCTGGAACTGCGCGACCTGCGGTTCGGCTACAGCCCGGACGCCCCCGTCCTCCAAGGGCTCTCCCTCACCGTGCCGCAGCACGCGCTGGTCGCCCTGGTGGGACCGTCGGGGGCCGGGAAGTCGACCACCTTCGCCCTGATCAACCGCTTCTACGAACCCTGGAGCGGCAGCCTGCGGATCGACGGGCAGCCCGCCGCCGACCTCGGCCTCGCCCAGTGGCGCTCCCACCTCGGCTGGGTCGAACAGGACTGCCCGATCCTGCACGGAACCCTGCGCGACAACCTCCGCTACGCCGCGCCGGACGCCACCGACGAGCGGCTCCGGCAGGTCCTCGACCTGGTCAACCTCACCCGGAAGGTGAACCGCCTGCCGGACGGGCTCGACAGCGAGGTCGGCGAACGCGGCGTACGCCTCTCCAGCGGCGAACGGCAACGCGTCGCCATCGCCCGCGCCCTCCTGGCCCGCCCCCGGCTGCTGCTGATGGACGAACCCACCGCCCACCTCGACCCGGCCAACGAGGCCGCCCTGACGCTCAACCTGCACGCCCTCCGGGAGGAGTGCGCCATCCTCGTCATCGCCCACCGGATGTCCACCATCGAGGCGGCCGACACCGTCGTCATGCTCTCCGACGGCACCGCCACCGCCACCGGCACCTACCCCGAACTCTTCCACGGCCACCCGGACTTCCGGCAGCTCGCGGGCCACCACCGGCCAGGCTGACTGATCATCACCGGGAGGGGGTTGTCAACCGGCCCGCCCCCGAACGCGTGTCACAGTCCCGTCCCTGTCATGTCCTGGTGATTGTGACGCCGGAGGTGCCACCGAATCCGGTGGGCCGACGTCTTGTGGAGTGTTCCAAGCAGTCAGCACACACCGTCATCGGGGAGCCACCATGTCCGTCCGCCACCGTCGTCCGCTGCTCGTCGCCACCGTTCTCGCCGGCGCGGGGCTGGCGCTGACCGCCTGCGGGCCCGACAACACCGACACGGCCGCCGGGCCGGCGCCCTCCGCGAGCAACACGGTGGCCGCGAAGCCGACGGTGGGCGGTCCGGCCCCGGCGGGCGCGCCCACCACGGGCACGGGCGCGCGGCCCACCACGCACGCGCCGTCCGGCGGCAGCACCAAGTCCGGCTCCGGGGGCGCGGCCGGTGGCCCGTGCGACGTCCAGAACCTCTCGATCCACCTGTCGGCCCGCTCCGGCGCGCCCAGCCAGCGGGTGATCGAGGTGCAGAACAAGGGCGGCGGCGCGTGCACCCTGAGCGCCACGCCGGGTGTGGACCTGGGCAACTCCGCGACCCGCGACCAGAGCAAGAACCTCAAGCCGATCCTCGCCGCCGGGACCATGCGGTACACCGTCGCGGCGGGCAAGACCGCCTACGTGGTGCTCGACCTCGACCCGAGCGGTGCCACCGCCGGGACCACCCCCAGCATCAACGAGGTCAACGTGCTGGCCGACGACGAGGACGGCAACATGCCGCTGGCGAGCATCCAGAACTTCCCGCTCGGGGCCGACGCCAAGGTCCTGAACCCCTCGATGGGCATGTACCGGGCCACCTTGGCCGAGGCCGTCGCCTCCGTGGCCTCCGCTCCCAACTAAGCCTCTCCTGTGCGTTCGTGGGCCCGGTGGCAGCTGCCGCCGGGCCCACGGTCGTCCGGTTCGCGCTCAGCGGGCGAGCAGCTCCGGCGCGCGGTGGGCCACCGTGCGCTCCGCCTCGCGCCGGCCGCGCGGGCCCAGCCGGGCGAGCAGGTGGTGGTCGACGGCGCCGCGGTGGATCCAGATCCCGGCGAGCGACTCGGCGCACAGGTCCACCAGGGTGTCGTCCGGCTGGGCCGGATCACCGGCGACCCCGGCCAGCGCCGCGACCACCTGGTCGGACGGGAAGTCCTCCAACTGCGAGGCCGCGTCGTACCGTTCGTCCGTCCTGACACCGGCCGCCGTGCCGAGCAGGATGCCGATGAGCAGGGCCTCCTGCTCGCCGGGCAGGTAGTCGCGCCGGGCCACCGGTCGCTCCGCGGGCTCCTGGCGGGGTCTCCGCCGGCCCCACGAAAAGGTCTTCAACGGACTTCTCCCCCGGTGCGTCCCGCCGCGCTTCTCGGCACCGACCCTACCGCCGTCACGATCACCGGCGAGCTCGCCCCCGGCGCGCGCTGCCGTCCCGGGCGGGGCGCTCAGCCGCGGCCGGGTCCCGCCGTGCGGGCGAGGCGGGCCGGAGCGCCGCCCGGGGCCGCGGCGAACTGCGCGCCCGGTCCGCCGGGGACGCCGGCCGGTCCGGTCGGAGAGCCACCCGGAGGCGAGGTGGCCGAGGAACGACGCGGCGATGAACACCGCCAGGTGCCCGCTGCTCTTCGTCACCGAGAGGTGCCGGGTGGTGTGGAGATGGGTGAGCAGGGCGTGTCGGGCGGGCGGACGGGGTACCGGAAGTGCATGGCAGTCTTCCGAAAGCCGGGGCGCTTCAAGCGGCCGGACCGTTCCGGTCCGGTGCGTCCCGGGCCCGTTCCCCGGGGGGAGTCCGGTCCGGAGGGGGGTCTGGCCGAGGGCCTCGCCGAGCTGGTGGAGGGGGCCGAGCAGCCCACCGGGGCCTGGCAGGTCGCCGAGTACCACGCGGAGCGCGGGCGGGGGCGGGCGCTGGTGGCGGGCGTGGCCGGGCGGCTGGGCAGCGGGGGGCGGGCAGCGGCCCGGGGCGCGGCGCTCGGCGGCAAGGCGCTGACCGAGCAGCTGGTGGGTACGGCGCCGCGGATCCCGGTCCGCGACCTCGCGACCCTGCGCTCCCAGCACCCGGACGCGGCCGACCCCGAGCGGCTGGCCGACCTTCTGGTGGCCGGTGCCACCCGGGCCTCCGCCGCCCTCGGCGCGGGCGTCGGGGCGGCGGCCATGCTGCCGGTGCCGCCCGCGATGCCGCTGGAGATCGCGGCCGAGACGCTGGCGGTCGCGGCCGTGGAGGTGAAGCTGATCGCCGAGCTGCACGAGGTCTACGGCGTCCCGGCGCAGGGCAGTGCCACCCAGCGGGCCGGGGCCTACCTGGGGGCCTGGGCGAACCGCCGGGGGATCGACGCCATGCTGCTGACCCGCCCGGCGGGCTTCGCGGCGCTGGCCCTGGGGGCGGAGGTGCGCCAGCAGGTGCGGCGCCGGCTCACCCGCAGCTGGATGCGCCGGCTGCCGTCCGTGACCCCGCTGCTGCTGGGCGCGGGCATCGGCGCGACGGTCAACCGGCGGGACACCCGACGGCTGGCCGGGCAGGTCCGCGACGACCTGCGGTCGCGTCCGCCGACGGACCGCGGGTACTGGGCGGCGGCCGGGCCGGCGGTCGAGGGCGAGATCGTGCCCTGACCCCCTGGACCCCTGACCCTCTGGACCCCATGACCGCTCGGACCCGGTGCGACGGGGTGGCGGGGGCTGTGCTGGGATGGGGTCCTGACCAGCTGAGGAGGGTGTTGTGACCGCGGAGTCGCATGCGGACTGCGGTCCGGTGCATTCCCTTGACCCGGACGCGCCGGTGTTCGTGTCGAAGCGCGTGCACCGCGGGGAGCCCGTGGTGAGCGTGTTCCTCGACCGGGACGGGGACTGGCAGGCGTTCTCGGCCACCGAGCCGCGGTGGTGGAAGGGCGGCCCGAAGCTGGTCCATGCCGCGCACCTGCTGGACGGTGATCCGTCCCTGGCCGAGCTGCCGGCCCTGCCGCTCGGCCACTGGGCGACCCGTACGGACGCCTCGTCGACGCAGTGGCAGGTCTTCCGGGGCTGACCGGGCCCCGATGCAGGCCCGAGGCGAAGTGTGGCGTCAGTCGAGGAGGCCGAGGCGCGGCCCGCCCCGCTCGTGCAGCCGGCGGAGGAAGCCGAGCACCCCGGCGGAGCCGCCGGCCCAGGTGGCGCTGGGCCGGGCGAGGCCGGTGTCCGGGAACACCGGACGGGACGGCGGGCCGCCGCTGCGGCTCAGGAGGATCGCCGCGACGGTGTCGGCGGCGTCCCAGAACTCCTCGGCTCCGGTACCGCCGCCCGGGCCGGTGCCCGGGCCGGACGCGACGGCGACGTCCACCAGCAGCTCACCGACCCCGGCCAGCCCGCAGCACTGGGCGACCAGCGGCATCCGGGGCGCGAGCGCGGCGCAGGTGCGGGCGGTCTGCCGGGCGAGGTCCAGGTACCCGGGTTCGGCCAGCCGGTCAGCGGCCCGGACCAGCACCGATCCGACCCCGGCCAGGCCCCGGCACCAGGAGCCGTAGCGGCGGGTCGCCCCCGGCGCGGTGGCCCGGGCGATCAGCGCCGGGATGTCGGCGGCGAGTCGGGCGCAGGCCTGCTCGGCCCGGTGCCGGTCGGCCCGGTCGCCGCCGGTGCTCCCGTACTCCAGCAGGAAGTAGGCGACGCCCGCGGTGCCGTGTGCCAGGCCTTCGCGCAGTGCGGCACTGCCCGGCGTGTCCGCCCCGGCGGGTGACAGGCGGGCCCGGCCGGTGGCCAGCAGCCGGGCGCACTCGGCGGCGACGGCGAGGTGCCGCTCCCGCCCGGCGGGATGGGCCCGGGCGAGCAGCAGCCGGCCGATGCCGATTCCGGCGACGCCCTCGATCAGGTCGGCCTCGGGCGGTCCGCCGTCCGGGCCGTGGGCGGGCAGGTCCTCGCCTCCGCCGATGGGCGACCCGGCCCGGGCAAGGAACAGGTCGACCCCGGTGCGGCCCGAGTAGAACCCCGGGGACAGCCGCCGGGACTGCCCCGCCGTCCACTCGGCCAGCGCCGCCACGGCCTCCGGCACGCCGGGCCGGTGGAGGTGGTGGAGGAGTTCCAGGCCGAGTCCCGCGCTGCCGCCGTAGACGTCGATCGGCGTCGGGACGGCCGCTCGGGCGGCGAGCACCGGGTCGGCGATCCGGTGCGCCTCGGCGACGCAGTACGCGGTGGTGTGCTCGACGACCTCGCGGAGCCGGTCGGGGTCGAGCCGGTAGCGGCGTGGCAGCGGCGGGGGTGGTGTCCGGACGGCCTTGCCACCGCGGAGCCGGTCCGCGCCGGTGGTGCGGACAGCCGGGTCGGGGCTGGTCAACTCGGCGATCAGTGAGCGGAGTTGACGGTGCTCCTCGCCGGGCAGGGCCCAGGCCAGCCCGGCCAGGGTGCGCTCCCGGTTGACGGCGGCGTCGCCGTCGACGATCACCGGGTCCAGCCCGGTGGCGGCGAAGCCGAGGGTCGCGCCCAGGGCGTGGAAGTCGTCGGCGGGCCGCGCGGGTTGCCCGGGCGGGCGGCGTACCGGGTCGCTGTAGCCGGGGGTCGAGCCGTCCGGGCCGGTGCCGTCCAGCGCGCTGATGCCGAAGTCGACCAGGTGGCAGCGGCCTTCGGCGTCCAGTGCGACGTTGTCGGGTTTGAGGTCGCGGACGACCACGCCCCGGCGGTGGATGCCGTCCAGCAGGCGCAGCAGTCGGCGGGCCAGGTCGGCGAGCCGGGCGGCCCCGTACGGGCCGTGCTCCTGGACGTCCCGGCGCAGGTCCCGGTCGCCGCAGTTGGTCATCACCAGGTACTCGTCCGAGCGGTGCCGGAACGCGTCGAGGGCCCGGGGCACGCCGGGGAGGCCGTCGAGTGCGGTGAGCACCGCCCGTTCGTTGCGCAGTCGGTCGCGGGCGTCGGCGCCGGACTCGTCCTCGGCGACGAAGGCCCGGGCCTGCTTGACGACCACGGGCCGTCCGGTGGTCAGGTCCACCGCCCGGTAGACGTTGCCCTGGGGTTTGCGGGCGATGCCGCCGGTGATCCGGTAGCGGCCGCCGCCGAGTCCGGGGGAGTCCTGGGTGGGCACCGCGTTGTGCGGGAACGGGTCCTCGGCCCAGGGCGGGCACCGGTAGGAGCCCGCCGCCAGCCCGTCGAAGGCCCGGCCGTCGGGGCCGACCATGACGGACTCCAGGCGGCCGCCGCGCCCGGTGCGGTAGTCGCCGGTGAAGGGCCCGTACCGGTAGTAGACGGGGGCGTCGGGGTCGACCCGCCGGTCGCTCACGACCTGCGGTCCCTGCTGCCCGTGCAGCGCCGCGACCAGTTCCGCGGCCAGTGCGACGGCGGTGCCCGGCGCCGGGTAGACGGTGAGCGCCTTGCCGACCGAAGCGGCGCTCCGCGCACCGGAGTTGAGCTCCCGCAGCACCTCCGGGCCGCGCGCCCACTTGGCGTGGCAGACGTGCCGGGCCAGCACGGGCAGGGCGAGGGCGAGCAGGGTGTCGAGCCCGCCGGGGCGGGCCGAGACGTGCAGCTTCCAACCGTGCTCCACCGCCGGCATCCGCGGGTCGTTCAGGTACGACCAGGTCTCGTCGGACCGGTCGCCGCGTCCGGCGGTGGAACCGGTCACCGTCAGGAGTTGAAGTCGCAGGCGAAGCGGGTGGTGGCGGTCACCCACGGGTCGGCGAGACATGCCGTGGCCTCGCGGTCGCCGCGGTCGTCGTCCTCGAACGCGATGGTCTCGTCATCGACCAGCAGCGGGCCCGCGTCGCGGATCTCCTCGATCATGGTTCCGGGCATGGGAAACCTCCAGATCTTGTCGTGCCTCCGGTGATGGTGCGGGCCGCGGCCCCTGCGGCTGACCGAGCGGGCCGGGATCCCGAAGCACGAAGGTAGGGAGGAACGTTCCGCCTGACAAGGGGTCAGGACGCACCAACTCCACTTCCCGGACACATCCGTGGAGGAACGGTAAACACCGCCCGCGGGGCTCAGGAGCTGACGCCGACCGCGTGCCGGAAGCTCGTCGGGTCGGTGACCAGGTCCAGCATGGCCCGGGCGACGTCGGCGCGCGGCACGGTGGACCCGGCGGGTCCGGACTCGACGGCGTGCCGGTAGCGGCCCCGTCCCGGCCGGTCGGTCAGTCGCGGCGGCCGGACGGCCGTCCAGTCCAGGTCGCTCGCGCGCAGCATGCCTTCCATCGCCTCCAGGTCGGTGTACACGTCCCGGAGCACCGCCCAGAGCAGCGGGCCGAAGGCCTTCGCGGCGAGCAGCGGCTGCCCGGCCCCGGAGCGGTTGAGCGGGGCGGCGCTGACCACCAGGAGGCGGCGCACCCCGGTGGCCGTCATGGCCGCGGCCGCCGCGCGGGCGGAGTTGGAGGCGGGTTTGAGTGGATCGCGCCGGCCGGCCTGGCCGATGGCCGAGAGGACGGCGTCGGCGCCCGCGACCACCGGCTCCAGCGAGGCGGCGTCGAGGGCGTCGGCCTTGACCACGGTTAGCCGGTCGTGCCGGAGGGGGAGTCGGGCCGGGTCGCGGACGGCGGCCGTGACCAGGTGTCCGTCGGCGAGGGCGAGGGTGACCAGCTGGCGGCCGATGCCGCCGGTGGCGCCCAGGACGGTGAGTTTCATGGCCCCTCCCGTGGGGTGGGTGAGTGCTCACTTCTGCTGTCCTCCTCATGGTGGGTGAGTGCTCACCCACCTGTCAAGGTAGGCTGGTGCCCATGACGAACGAGGGGAACCGCGAGGACGGCCGGCCGCTCACCGGTGGGGCGCTGACCAGGGCCCGGGTGCTGGATGCCGCCGCCCGGCTGATCGGCACGGTCGGACTGGTCCGCGCCACCACGAAGCAGATCGCGCGGGAGGCCGGCTGCTCGGAGGCGGCGCTGTACAAGCACTTCCGGGACAAGGAGGACATCTTCGTCCGCGTCCTGCGCGAACGCGCCCCGCGCCTGGCCGCGGCCGTCGCCGAACTCCCCGACCGGGCCGGGCAGGGCTCGGTGCGCGAGCACCTGGAGGCGGTCGTGCTGATCGCCGTGCCGTTCTACCGGCAGTCCTTCCCGATGGCCGGCGGCCTGCTCGCCAGTCCCGAGCTGCTCGCCGCCCACCGCCGCAAGCTCGACGACGCCGGTCCGCACCACGTCAGCTCCCACCTGGCCGAGTACCTGCGCGCCGAACAGCGGCTCGGCCGGGTCGCCGCCGACGTCGACCCGCACGCCGCCGCGATGCTGCTGATCGGCGCCTGCTTCCACCGGGCCTTCCTGGAGGTCTTCTACGCCGGGGAGGCCCCGACCGAGGCGCTGGTGCCCGCGGATCCGGAGGAGTTCGCGGCGGCGACGGTCCGGGCCCTGGTCGGCGGGATCGAAGCCCCGGGGGCCTGAGGCATTCGGCCGAGGATGTCGCGCGGGGTGACCGGCCCGATGCCTAGCGTGACCTCCTGGGGGGATCCGAGACTTCCGCGGGCCCGGCCCGCGCCCCAGGAGGCAGTACCCATGAGAGTTCGTTCGAGCGCGCCGCTGAGCACCGCCGTGAGCGTCGTCCTGACCGTCGGCCTGACCGCCGCAGCGGCGACGCCGGCCGGGGCCGCCGAGCCGCGGCCGTTCCTCGACCGGCTGGACACCGTGTCCCTCGTCGCGTCCACCGTCCCGGAGAACGGCGACGTGAACCCGTACGGCGTGTTCACGGTCCGGGAGAGCGTCGGCGACCTGCACCGGGGCGACGTCCTGATCAGCAACTTCAACAACTCGGCGAACCCGCCGGCCGGCGAGCAGGGCACCGGCACCACGCTGGTCCAGGTCGCCCCGGACGGCACCAGGACCACGTTCGCCACGATCGACCCGAACAACCTGCCGGGACCGTGCCCCGGCGGGGTCGGCCTCACCACGGCGCTGACCGTGCTGCCCGGCGGCTGGGTGGTGGTCGGCAGCCTCCCCACCTCGGACGGCACATCCGCCACCGCCCAGGCCGGCTGCCTGCTGGTGCTCGACAAGCACGGCACCGTCCGGGAGACCATCGCCGGGGACGGCATCAACGGCCCGTGGGACATGACGGCCGTCAGCACCGGCGGGCGGAGCGAGCTGTTCGTCACCAACGTGCTCAACGACACGGTCGCCGGCGGCGCCGCGCAGGTCGACGAGGGCACCGTCCTGCGGATCACCCTGACCACCGAGGGCGACCGGCCACCGACCCGCACGGCCACCACCGTGATCGGCTCCGGCTTCGCCGAGCGGACCGACCCGGCCGCCCTCGTGGTCGGCCCCACCGGGGTGGGCCTGCACGACGGCACGCTCTACGTCGCGGACACCGCGCTCAGCCGGATCACCGCCATCCCCGACGCGCTCACCCGCAAGAGCAGCGCCGGCACCGGCCGGGTCGTCACCTCGGGCGGCAACCTCAACGCCCCGCTGGGCATGGCGATCACGCCGCGGGGTGACATCCTCACCGTCAACGGCGGGGACGGCAACATCGTCGAGACCGACCGGGCGGGCCGCCAGGTGGCGGTCAAGACGATCAACAACGAGGGCACTCCGCCCGGCGCGGGCGCGCTCTTCGGCCTCGACTTGAACCTCGACCACGAAGCGGTCTACTTCGTCAACGACGCGGACAACGTCCTCGACGTCCTGCACTGACGGCGGGCGCCCTCGGGCCGGAGCCCGTCCGGCCCGGGGCGGAGCGGTCCGGGGCGGAGCGGTCCGGGGCGGAGCGGTCCGGTGGCTTCGGCCTCAGGAGAGCTTCGCTCCGGGGGCGAAGGCGGGCAGCTTCTGGAGACTGCTGCGCACGGCCTCGCTGCCGTACTCGAACATCTGCCGCTCGTAGGCGTCGACCGCGCCGAGCAGGTCACGGCGGCCTTCGTCCGCATCGATCAGGCGGCGGCGCAGGAGGTCGGCGTCGCGCAGCGCGGTGTTCGCGCCGTTGCCGCCGGTCGGGGAGGTGGCGTGGATCGCGTCGCCGAGCAGCGTGACCGGGCCGCAGGCCCAGCGCTCGCCGGGCTCGACCACCCGGATGGAGAGCAGCGTGCTGTTGTCGGGGTCGGCCTGCTCGATCAGCGCGCGCAGCTGGGGGTGCCAGCCTGCCATCCTGGACAGCACGGCGTCCTGCGCGGTCAGGTCCTCCAGCGACCCGTTCGGCGGCAGGATCATGGCCCAGCGCACGTAGTCGCCGATGTCGGGCAGCGTGACCTCGGGGGCCAGTCGCTCGGCGGCCTTCCGCGGCGGGGTGCGGAAGCGCATCGCGCCGAGCAGCAGGCTGACGCCGTCGCCGGTGATCTTCGAGCCGTAGGCCTTGGACAGGTCGGCGAACTCGTCGGTCAGCGGGGTGCGGCCGATGACGAACCGGACGCCGGTGTCGGTCGGGGCGGTCCGCGGTGAGAGCACCCCGCGGACCGCGGAGGTGACGCCGTCCGCGCCGACGAGCAGGTCGGCGGTGGCCGGGTCGCGGCGGGCGAACCGGGCCCGGACCTGGCCGTCGGCCAGCACGTCGTAGCCGGTCAGGGCGGCATCGGTGTGCACGGTGAGGCCGGTCAGCAACAGCTGTCGCAGCACCTGCCGGTCGACCACGATGCCGGTCCGGCTCGCGCCGAGCCTGCCGATCTCCTTCAACTGCGGGTCCAGGACCAGCTGTTCGGCGGAGGCGTCCATGACGATCTCGTCCAGCAGCGGATGCCAGCGCGTCGGCAGGCAGTCGCGCACCGCCTGGAATCCGACCGGGTCGAGCACGAGCCGGTAGCCCTGGAACCGGGCGGCGATCCCCGGGTCGCGCTCGAACACCTCGGCCTCGATCCCGGCTCCGCGCAGACCCTGCGCGAGGGCCAGACCTCCGAGGCCGGCTCCGACGACGGAAACGCGCATCACACACCTCCAGGAGAGCGGGACGAACTTTGTTCGTCCTGGCGATCTAAGTTCTACGCAACGAACATTGATCGTGTCAAGGTAGAGTGGTCGACATGCCCGCCGATCCCCGCCAGCGACGCGCAGCCCGCCACGCCCAACCCGCGGCGGAGGCCGCCGCACCGACGCCACGCAAGAAGCCGATCACCGTCGAACGGATCACCGACGCCGCCCTGGAGGTCGTCGCCGCCGAGGGGTACGACGCGCTGACCATCCGCCGGGTCGCCGCCGTGCTCGGCACCGGTCCGTCGTCGCTGTACGCGCACATCGTCAACAAGGACGACATCGACGACCTGCTGATCGGCCGGCTCTACGCCGAGGTCGTACTCCCGGAGCCGGATCCGGCCGCCTGGCGCGATCAACTGCTCGGGGTGTACACGCAGATCCGCGATCTGTACCTGGAGTACCCCGGAGTCTCGCGCGCCGCGCTGGCCACGGTGTCGACCAACCTGGAGACGCTGCGGGTCGGCGAAGGAATCCTGGCGATCCTGCTCGCGGGCGGCATCGAGCCGAGGGCGGCCGGCTGGGCCCGTGACGCGATGTCCCTCTACGTCAGCGCCTACGCGCTGGAGCAGTCGCTGGTCCGGCGACGGCGCGGGCACCCGGATCAGGAATGGGTGCTCAGCCGGGAGGAGTTGCTGGACCGCTTCACCGCACTGCCCGCCGAGCGGTTCCCGCAGACCCGACGCCATGCCGCGGAGCTGATCTCCGGCACCGGACCCGACCGCTTCGAGTTCGCCCTCGGCCAGCTCATGAACAACCTGCGGCCCGCGACCGGTTGACCTGCGGCGTGGGGGGCACGCCGCCTTCACCCGCACACCCGTGATCCCGGCACGACACGATCGACAGACAACGGAGTACCGGGTGAGTCAAGCCCCCACCACGTCAACCGCCGGCGTTCCCGGGGGAGTCGGCGACGCACGCCCGTCCTGGCCGGTGCGGCGCGGGCTGCTGCCGGAGTCCGGTCCCCAGCGGAAGCTGGCCCTGGCCGGCTTCGTCAACCAGCTCGGCACCGCGGCCTTCCTGGCGACCGTGCCGCTGTACGCCCATCAGGTGATCCAGCTGTCCGTCGGGCAGGTCGGCCTCGCTCTCGGCCTCGCGGGAGTGGTCGGTCTGGTCGCCGGGATCCCGGTGGGACAGCTGGCCGACCGCCGCGGCCCGCGGGACATCTTCGTGGTCACTCTGCTGATCCAGGCGCTGTCCATGCTGTCGCTGCTGTTCGCCCACTCGTTCCTGGCGTTCACGCTGGCCGTGGCCGTGACGGACCTCGCCGGCGCGTCCGGCGGTGCGGCCCGCGGCCCGTTGATCCGCCGCTTCGGCGGTGACGAGGTGCCGAGGTTCCGCTCCTACCTTCGCTCGGTGGCCATGCTCGCCGGGACCTTCGGCGCGATGGCGGCCGGAGCGGTGGTGCAGATCGACAGCGACCTCGCCTACCGCGTCCTCATCCTCGGCAACGCGCTGACGTTCACCGGCAGTGCCGCCGTCCTGGTCGGGCTGCCCAGGCTCGCCCCCTTGGCGCCCCCGCGCGAGGAGGGCCGGTGGATCGCGCTCAAGGACAAGCCGTACCTGGCGTTCGTCGTGCTCGACGGCATCCTGTGGATCCAGAGCGAGGTGCTGTCGTTCGCGCTGCCGCTGTGGGTGGTCCTGCACACCGACGCACCGCGGTGGTTCGTCGGTCCGGCGATCGCCGTCAACACCGTGATGGTGGTGTTGCTGCAGATCCGGACCGGTCGCGGGGTCAGGGGCGGCACGGTCGCCGGCCGGGCCGTCCGCCGCGCCGGGCTGGCGTTCATGGTCGGCATGGCGGTCATCGCGACGGCCTCCGGAGTACCCGGCTGGGCCGCCGTGGCCGTCATGACGGTGGGCGTCGCCGTTCACACGGTGGGCTCGCTGTGGCATGCGGCCGGGTCGCTGGAACTGCGGTTCCGGCTGGCTCCCGCACACGCCCAGGGCCAGTACTCCGGAGTGTTCGGCATGGGCATGGGCCTGTGCTACACCGTCGCACCGAGCCTGCTGGGCCTGCTCTGCGTGACCTGGGGGGTGCCCGGCTGGCTCGTGATGGGCGGCGTGTTCGTCGCGGCCGGCCTCGCCATGCCCCACGTGGTCCGGTGGGCGGGCCGCAGCCGGGAGTTGGCGGACACCGCCGCCTGAGCCGCCCCCGGACCCGGCGCCCCCTCGCTCCGGAACGCACCACTAGGCAGGCGACATGACCTCGTACAGGTTCCCGGCGTCATCGGTGAAGTACAGCCCGCGGGCGCACAGCGGGTGGTGGGTCCGCCCGTTGCCGGGCTCACGGGGGTCGTCGCCGTAGGGCACCCCGGCGGCCCGCAGCCGGTCGAGGATCCCGTCGAAGGTGTCCGGGTCCACGTCGAAGGCCAGGTGGTGGCCGGACGGGTCCGCCGTCGTCAGGAAGTCCAGCGTCAGCGAGTCGTTCACCCGCACCGGCGCGAAGTGCCGGTCGGGGCCGGGGTAGTCCAGGCCCATGACGGAGGCGAAGAAGCGCGCCGCCGCCTCGTTGTCGACGGCCGGGACGATGGTGTGGTTCAGCGAGATGGGCATGCTCCGCCTTCCTGGGTGACTGGTCATCGGGACGTCGGGTCGTACCACGCAGCGGGGGCGGGATAGGTTGCGGTCGACCGGACCTGACGGTTCGTCGGAGTGGCGGGCGGGCCGGCCGTCAGGGGCCGGGGGCGAGGTAGCGGCGGCCCGGTATCTGTTCGAAGATCAGGTTGGTGCGGGTCTGGGCCACCGCGGGGTGGGTGGTGAGGTGGTCGACGACGAAGTCGCGCAGCGACTCGGGGCCCGCGACGCCGACGTGCAGCAGGTAGTCGTCCGAGCCGGCCATGTGGAAGACGGCGAGGACGCCGGGCAGGTCGGGGGCGGTGCTGCGGAAGCTCTCGTTCTGCTCCCGGGTGTGGGCGCGCAGCCGCACCGAGATCATTGCCTGGAGCGGCAGGCCGATCGCGGCCGGGTCGAGTTCGGCGCGGAAGCCGCGGATGATGCCGCGGTCCCGGAGGGCGCGGACCCGGGCCAGGCAGGTGGAGGGGGCGATGCCGACGGCGGCCGCGAGGGCGTTGTTCGGGAGGCGGGCGTCGTCGGCCAGGGCGCGGACGATCGCCCGGTCGACGTCGTCGAGGGGTGAGCGCCTGACCTGCGGATTGTTCGGCATGCCTGCCAGGATCCCAGCCCGTTCCGCAGATTCGCAAACCTGATCGACCCGGAACCGAATGTTCTTCGGAAGGGCTTCCCCCGGGCGCCCGAAAGTTCCATCCTTACCGACGGTCCTCCCCGGCACCCAGGGTGACGGTGGCGACCTCCCGCCGTCGTCCCCGCACCTCCGGAGCGCCCCGCCCATGAGCCCGACCGCCTTCCCCTCCGCCGCGACCGCCGTCGACCCCGGTCCGGAGCTGGACGGCGGCGACTTCGCCCTCCCCGAGGGCGGTCTGGACGAGGCCGGGCGGCTGCGCGCGCTCGACGCGGTGGACGAGTACCTGACCCGCAAGCGCAAGCACCTGGTCGGCTACCAGGCCACCCAGGACATGCAGGGCACCGCGCTGGACCTCGCCCGGTTCCTGCCGAACAACATCAACAACCTCGGGGACCCGTTCCAGAGCGGCGGCTACAAGCCCAACACCAAGGTCGTCGAGCGGGCCGTGCTCGACTACTACGCCAAGCTCTGGCACGCCGAGCGCCCGCACGACCCGGCCGACCCGGAGTCCTACTGGGGCTACATGCTGTCCATGGGTTCCACCGAGGGCAACATGTACGCCCTGTGGAACGCCCGGGACTACCTGAGCGGCAAGGCGCTGATCCAGCCGCCGACCGAGCCCCTGGACGCCGTGCGCTACGTCAAGGCCGACCCCGACCGGCGGAACCCGAACGCCCACCACCCGGTGGCGTTCTACTCCGAGGACACCCACTACTCCTTCGCCAAGGCCGTCGCCGTGCTGGGCGTGGAGACCTTCCACGCCGTCGGCCTGGAGAAGTACCCGAACGAGTGCCCGCTGGTCGACCCGGTGACCGGCCGCCGCGACTGGCCCACCGAGGTGCCGTCCCGCCCGGGCCCGTCCGGCCTGTCCTGGGACGGCACCGGGGAGATAGACGTCGACGCGCTCGCCGTCCTGGTCGAGTTCTTCGCCGCCAAGGGTCACCCGGTCTTCGTCAACCTCAACCTCGGCAGCACCTTCAAGGGCGCCCACGACGACGTCCGCGCGGTCTGCGAGCGGCTGCTGCCGATCTTCGAGCGGCACGGGCTGGTGCGCCGCGAGGTCGTCTACGGCAGCTGCCCGCGGACCGGCCGTCCACTGGTCGACGTGCGCCGCGGCTTCTGGATCCACGTGGACGGCGCACTCGGCGCAGGCTACGCGCCGTTCCTGCGGCTGGCCGCCCAGGATCCGGAGGCGTACGGCTGGACGCCCGAGGCGGAGCTGCCCGAGTTCGACTTCGGGCTGCGGCTGCCCACCGCCGGGCACGGCGAGGTCGACATGGTCTCCTCGATCGCGATGAGCGGCCACAAGTGGGCCGGCGCGCCGTGGCCGTGCGGCATCTACATGACCAAGGTGAAGTACCAGATCTCGCCGCCGTCCCAGCCCGACTACATCGGCGCGCCGGACACCACCTTCGCCGGCTCCCGCAACGGGTTCTCCCCGCTGATCCTCTGGGACCACCTGTCCCGGTACTCCTACCGCGACCAGGTCGGCCGGATCCGCGAGGCCCAGGAGCTCGCCGCCTACCTGGAGCGGCGCCTGACCGCGATGGAGCGGGAGCTCGGCGTCGAGCTCTGGCCGGCCCGCACCCCGGGCGCGGTCACCGTGCGGTTCCGCAAGCCGAGCCCGGAGCTGGTGGCCAAGTGGTCGCTGTCCTCCCAGGACGTGGTGATGGTCCCGGGCGACGAGACCACCCGGCGCAGCTACGTGCACGTCTTCGTGATGCCCTCGGTGGACCGGGCCAAGCTGGACGCCCTGCTCGCCGATCTCGCCGAGGACCCGGTGGTCCTGGGCGCCTCCTGACGACCGGCAGGCCGGGGCGGGCGGCCGGTCGTCAGAGGTTGGTCAGCCGGTCGCCCTTGGCGTCCTGGAGCACGTGGTCGACGCAGACCGCGAGGACGACCAGCAGCAGGGCGTCCTGCTGCTCCAGGACGTCGACGGCGTAGGCGTCGCGGATGGTGAACCAGCGCCGGGAGACGTGCGCCAGGGTGGTGCCCTCGTGCTGGATGTCGAACTCGCGGTCCCACAGGTTGCCGTTGATCCGCAGCCGGCGGCCGTCGCCGAGGCGGACCTTGAAGCGGTCGCCGAAGAGCGTGAACATCTTCTTGCTGATCTTGGCGGTCAGCTCGCCGTTCTGCTTGATCAGCAGGGTGTGGTGGATGGTGAAGGCCTTGCGGACGATGCTCGCGACGTGCTCGCCGCGGGTGTCCTCCAGGGCGAAGGTGCGGCGCAGCCGGAAGAACTTCCGGTTCACCCGGTAGAGCTTCTCCCGGTGCTCGGTCTCTATCCAGGCCTCTTCGTGGAAGGCGAACATGCGGTCGCGGACCAGGTAGCGCACTGTGGGTCCCCCCGTGGTGGTGCCGCCGGCCCCCATGGCGCGGCGCGGCCCAGAGCGTAGCGCCTGGTCAGCGCGGGGGAGGGGCGGGGGGTGGAGGCTTTACCGGTCCGCTACCGGGCTGCGACGATCCGCCGACACCGCGGTGACCCGGCGGTGACACCGGGCCGTGCGCCGGGCGTCGGCGGATGGGGGCGGCGGGCGTGTGGCGGGCGTCGGCGCCGGGCGGTGGGCGTGTGGCGGGCGTCGGCGCCGGGCGGCGGTGACGGGCGTTGGGGGTCAGGCGATGCCCTGCCCGTCGATGTCCGCCCCCCACTGGTCCTCGCCGACGGCGCCCACGCAGTAGCCCCCGCCCTGCACGGTGCCGCCGGCGTCCTGGCACTGCTCGGCGGTGACGTCGGCGGGGAGCACGGCGGCGGTGGCGGGCGCCGCGCCCGCGAGGGCGAGCACAGCGGCGAGGAGCGGGACGGCGAGGAGCGGGGCGGCCAGGCGGGCCGGGGATGAAGTGGACATGTGCCTCACGAGAGCACGCGCCGGGGGTGACGGCCAGTCAGGTACGCCCGTTCGCGGGCCCCGGCCCGTCAGTGCGGCCGCGCCGGTTCCGGGGGCCAGGAGTCCGGGTCGAGGACGCCGAGGCCGTAGGCGCGGGCGACCAGGGCCGTGCGGTTGGGGAGCTGCCAGCGGCGGGCGAGGCGGGTGAGGTGGTAGTTGACGCCGTCCGCGGTGAGGCCGATCTCCTTGGCGATCCGGGCGGTGGTGGCGCCCCGGGCCGCGGCGGCCAGGATGCGGGCCTCGATCGGGCTGGCCTCCGGGTGCGGGGGCGGCGCCGGGAGCTCCGGGCGGGCGGCCGGTTCGGCCAGGGCGCGGAGCGAGAGCAGCATGTTCGGGGTCTGTTCCGGGGTGTCGCTGACCAGGTCGACGGTCATCTCGCCCTGCCGCTCGGTGCCGCCGGCGGGCGTCCAGGACACCCCGACGGAGTACTGCGAGCGGCGGTGCAGCCGGATCGCCTCGGCGAGGGTCTGCAGCGAGGTGTCGTCCCGCAGGGTGAAGTACTCCAGGATCCGGCGGTTGCGCAACTGCCCGGGCAGCCCGCCGAACTCGGCGGCCATCGCGCGGTTGACGATCATGATCCGGCCGCCCCACTCGCAGACCGCGATGGGCACCGGGTTGTGGTCCAGCAGACGCAGCGCCCGGTTGCGCCAGACCACTGCGGCGTCCAGGCGGGTGCCCGGCGCCGGACCGCAGCCGTCGGTCGGTCGGATCATCGTTTCTCCTCCCCGCGGCCGCCGCCCACGCCAGATCTGACAGGCCGTGGGCAAGTCTCGTGCAGCCGTCGGTACTACACAATCATGTAGTGATCGAGGTCCGGCGCTCCTGACGAGGGCGGAGAGTGGAGATACCGAGAACTTTCCTGCCGTGGGAGGGACCTACCGATGACCGACACCACGACCGAGGCCGTGCCGGCGACACCGACCGCCGAGGCCATGCCCGCCTTCCGGGCCGGCGCCGACGCCTACGGGCACACCGGCGCCGACGATGGCGCCCCGGGCGTCCCGTTGGTGGACATCTCCGACCTGCCGCCGGTCAGCGTCCCCGTGCTGCGCACCATGGAACTCGCCAGAACCCACGGTCCCGCGTTCCTCCAGCGCCTGCACGGCCGGGAGATCCTGGTCGTCAGCAGCCTGGAGCTGGTGGAGGAACTGGCCGACGAGGAGCGCTTCACCAAGGCCGTCGGCCCGGCGCTGGAGAACGTCCGGGAGTTCACCGGGGACGGCCTGTTCACCGCCTACAACGACGAGCCGAACTGGGCCAGGGCGCACGACATCCTGATGCCCGCCTTCGCCCTGGGCTCGATGCGCACCTACCACCCGGTGATGCTGGAGGTGGCCCGCCGGGTGATCGGGGCCTGGGACCGCCGCGCGGCCGCCGGGCTGACCGTGGACGTGCCCGGCGACATGACCCGGATGACCCTGGACACCATCGGACTGGCCGGGTTCGGCTTCGACTTCGGCTCCTTCGAGCGGGACGAGCCCCACCCGTTCGTGGAGGCGATGGTGCGCTGCCTGGAGTGGGCGATGACCAAGCTCACCCGGGACCCGGATCTCGACCACCGCGAGCGCGACGCCGCGTTCCGGCGGGACGCCGACTACCTGGCCGGCGTGGTGGACGAGGTGATCGCCGCCCGGGCCGGGAGCGGTGCCGAGGCCGGTCCGGCGCAGGACCTGCTCGGTCTGATGCTCGGGGCCGTCCACCCCGCCGACGGCACCAAGCTGGACATGGAGAACATCCGCAACCAGGTGATCACCTTCCTGATCGCCGGGCACGAGACCACCTCGGGAGCGCTCTCCTTCGCGCTGCACTACCTGGCCAAGCACCCGTCCGAACTCCGGCTGGTCCAGGAGGAGGTGGACGCGCTCTGGGGCGACCTCGCCGACCCGGAGCCCTCGTACGAGGACGTCGGCCGGCTGCGGTACACCCGGCAGGTTCTCAACGAGGCGCTCCGACTGTGGCCCACGGCGCCCCAGTTCAGCCGGGAGGCGCGCGCGGAGACCCTGCTCGGCGGGCGGATCCCGGTCCGCCCGGGGACGCCGATCTTCGTGCTGACCCCGATGCTGCACCGCGACCCGGCCTGGGGCGACAACCCGGAGCTGTTCGACCCCTCCCGCTTCGACCCGGAGCGCGAAGCGGCCCGTTCGCCGCACGCCTTCAAGCCCTTCGGCACCGGCGAACGCGCCTGCATCGGGCGGCAGTTCGCGCTGCACGAGGCGACCATGCTGTTGGGCATGCTGGTCCACCGCTACCGGCTGATCGACCACGCCGACTACCGGCTGACCCTCAAGCAGACGCTCACCATCAAGCCCGACGACTTCACCCTCGCCCTCGCCCCGCGCACCCCCGCGCCGCTCGTCGGTGTCGCCGCCACCGCGGGAGCGGCCCGGGCGGCGCAGGCGGCCAGGCCGGTCGGCTCCGCGCCCGCGGCGGAACGCGCCGCGCGGGTCCGCCAGGGCACCGGCCTGCTGTTCCTGCACGGCTCCAACTACGGTGCCAGTCGCGAGTTCAGCCGCCAACTCGCCGACACGGCGGCCGAACTCGGCTGCGACACCGTGGTCGCGCCGCTCGACGCCTACGCCGACGGGCTGCCCACCGACCGGCCGGTGGTGATCACCGCCGCCTCCTACAACGGCCAACCCACCGACGACGCCGCCGAGTTCGTCCGCCGACTGGGCGAGGCCCCGGACGGCGCGGCCGAGGGCGTCGAGTACGCGGTGCTCGGCATCGGCGACCGGACCTACGCCGCCACCTACCAGCGCGTCCCCACCCTGATCGACGAGCGCCTCGGCGCCCTCGGCGGCACCCGGCTGCTCGCCCGTGCCGAGGCCGACGCCTCCGGTGACCTGGCCGGGACGGTCGGGGAGTTCACCGAGGCACTCGTCGAGCTGCTGCTGGCCCGCCACGGCGACGCCGGGGCGGTGGCCCCGCCCCGGGAGGAGGCCGGGTTCACCGTGACCGAGCTGGTCGGCGGCCCGCTGCACGCGCTCGCCACCCGGCACGGCATGAGCGAGCTGACCGTCACCGCCGTCGACAGCCTGACCGACCCCGGCTACCACCGGGTCAAGCGACTGGTCCGGCTCGCCCTGCCGGACGGCACCGACTACCGGACCGCCGACCACCTGACCGTGCTCCCGGCCAACGACCCCGCCCTGGTCGAACGCGCCGCCGCGCTGTTCGGCGCCGAGCTCGACACCGTGCTCGGGATCGTCGCCCACCGGCGCACCGGCCCCGCCGTCGACCGCCCGCTGACCGTACGGGAACTGCTCACCCACCACGTCGAGCTCCAGGACCGCCCCACCGCCGAACAGCGCGCGGTGCTGGCCGGGCTCAACCCCTGCCCGCCCGAGCAGGCCGCGCTGCGGGCGCTGCCCGCGGACGACCCGCGCACGCTGCTCGACCTGGTCGAGGACCACCCGGCCCTGCGGGAGGCGCTGAGCTGGCCGGTGCTGCTGGACCTGCTGCCGGCGATCCGGCCGCGGCACTACTCGATCTCCTCCTCGCCGTCGGTCGACGGGGACGAGGTCGACCTGATGGTCTCGGTGCTCGACGCGCCCGCCCGCTCGGGCCGGGGCACCTTCCGGGGCACAGGCTCCGGCCACCTCGCCCGGCTGGCCGTCGGCGACACCGTGCTGGCCCGGGTCCGGCCCTGCCGGGAGGCGTTCCGGATCGGCCACCGCACCCCCGTGATCATGATCGCGGCCGGCACCGGCCTGGCGCCCTTCCGCGGCGCCGTCGCCGACCGCCGCGCGCTGCTCGGGACGGGGGCCGAACTGGCCCCGGCGCTGCTGTACTTCGGCTGCGACGCCCCGGACGCGGACTACCTGCACCGGGCCGAGCTGGAGGAGGCCGAGCGGGCCGGCGCCGTCTCGATGCGGCCCGCGTTCAGCGAGCGGCCGCAGGACGGGCGGCGCTTCGTCCAGGACCGCATCGCGGCCGAGGCGTCGGAGGTCTGGGAGCTGCTCGCCGCCGGGGCCGAGGTGTACGTGTGCGGCGACGGCGCCCGGATGGCGCCCGGCGTGCGGGAGGCCTTCCGGGCGCTCTACCGGGAGCGCACGCCGGGGGCGGACGAGCGGCAGGCGCAGGACTGGCTGCAGGGCCTGGTCGAGGCAGGCCGCTTCGTCGAGGACGTGTACGCGGGCTGAGGGCAAGTTCGGCGCGGGACGGCCGTCCGGCCGCTGCTCGGAACCGAGCAGCGGCCGGACGGCCGGTGTGTCGGTGGAACGCGTCGGTGGAAGGTTCAATGCACCGGCGTCAGTAGACGCTGACGTCGTACGCGGTGAGGGCCGCGTTCACCGGCTGGAAGAAGGTCGTCCCGCCGGTGGTGCAGTCCCCGCTGCCGCCGGAGGTCAGACCGAGCGCCTTGTCGCCCTCGTACAGCGGGCCGCCGGAGTCACCCGGCTCGGCGCAGACGTCGGTCTGGATCAGGCCGCGGACCGTCCCGCCGCCGGTGTAGCGGACGGTGGCGTCGAGGCCGGTGACCGTGCCGGTGTGGGTGCCGGAGGTCGACCCGGTGCGGGTGACCGCCTCGCCCACGTACGCGTCGGGGGCGGAGGTGAACCCGCCGGGGTGGTCGAGCGCTTCGTTGTCGTAGCGGACCAGCGCGTAGTCGTGGCCGGGGAAGGTGGAGGCGAGGGTCGGGCCGATCGCGGTGCGGTGGGCGCCGTCCGCGTACCAGGTGGCGGCGACGTTCCCGCAGTGCCCGGCGGTGAGGAAGTAGTGGGCGCCGCCGTCGGCCACGTTGAAGCCGAGCGAGCAGCGGTAGCGGCCGCCGTAGACGGCGTCGCCGGCGGCCAGCAGCGGGGTGAACCGTCCGGGGACGCGCTGGACGGTCAGGGCGGGCGCGTCGGGGCCGACGGCGTGCACGAGTTCGGCGAGCGCGGCCGGGGAGACGGTGCTGTCGGCGGTCACCACGACCCGGCCGCCGGCCCGGTCGACGTACCAGGCCGTCCCGTCCACCTCGGCGTTCAGGACGGCCTCGCTGACCGCGGCGAGCCGCTCGGTCCCGGCGGCGGTGCGGGTGAGCGCTGTCGCGGTCGCGGTCGCGGCGGCGGCGCCGGGGGAGGGGGCGGTGAGGGCGGTGGCGGTCAG
This sequence comes from Kitasatospora sp. NPDC001309, assembly GCF_042896295.1. Lineage (NCBI taxonomy): Bacteria > Bacillati > Actinomycetota > Actinomycetes > Kitasatosporales > Streptomycetaceae > Kitasatospora > Kitasatospora sp. NPDC001309. The sequence goes on from NZ_JBIAXC010000047.1 coordinate 31,771, forward strand.
CAGGGCGAGCAGTGCGGTGGTCCCGGGGATGCGGGCGGCGGTCCTGCGCATGGTCTTCCTCCTGGGGGCGGGCCCTGGGGGTGGCGCCTCCGGGAGCGGCACGGGACGAGCTGCTCCTGACAGGCGCTGACCGGAAGTATGCGGACCGCGGACGGTTCCGGTACAGACGTCCTGAGACGGCGTCGGAGGTACGGACCCGGCGTGCGAACCCCGTCGTGCGACGCGGTTCGGCTCAGCGCGCCGTGCTCACCGGCACCGGAGGACGGCGTCGACCCGGGCGGCCGTGGCGAGCAGCTCACGGTCGGCCAGCCGGGGCCCGATGAGCTGGACGCCGACCGGGGCGGAGCCGCTGACCGGGAGCGGGATCGTCACCGAGGGCAGGCCCGCGGTGGCCGCCGGGGAGGTGTTGCGGATCAGGGTCTGGAAGGTGGGCGCGTCCCGGCCGTTGAGCGGGAGGCTGTCCTCGTACCGGCGCAGCGGCCGGGCGCACACCGGGACGGTCGGGCTCAGCAGCGCGTCCAGGCCGTGCGCGGTGAACAGCTCGGCGTAGGCCTCCTGGAGGGTGCGGCGGGTGGCGAGCGCACCGCGCAGACCGGCCTCTCCCGGGTACCCGGGAGAACCGGGCAGGGCGGCGGCCCCGAGCAGCGCCGCCATGTCCGGGTCGCCGACCGCGGCGATCAGTTCGGCCGGGCCGAGCCCCGCGCCGTGCTCCGCCAAGTAGCGGCCCAGGGCGGTGGCGAACTCGCCGAAGACCAGCGGGAATCCGATCCGGTCGTCGTACTCGACCAGGTGCGCCGTGTCCACCGGCACCCACTCGGTCCGCGCGGCGGTGAGGCGGTCGACGGCCTGCTCCCAGGCCGTACGGACCGGGTCCTCCAGGTCCTCGGTGAACACCTGCCTCGGCAGGCCGAGCCGCAGCGGGCGCACCGGGTCGGCGGGGGCGGGGGTGGCGGGGGGACTTGCGGGGGCTCCGGTGACCAGGGCGTCCAGCGTGGTGAGGCGCTCCAGGGTACGGGCCATCAGGCCGGGGGTGTCCCGGGTGGTGGACAGCGGGGTGACCCCCGCCGAGGAGTAGCGCCCGGCGCTGGGCCGCAGGCCGTAGACGCCGTTGAGCGCGGCCGGGATGGTGACCGACCCGCCGGTGTCGGTGCCGAGCCCGGCCTCCGCCACGCCCGCCGCCACCGCGACGGCCGTACCGCCGCTGCTGCCGCCCGCGAACAGGGCCGGGTCGGTGGCGTTGCCGACCGCGCCGAAGGTGTGGTTGCACGAGGTGGCGCCCAGGGAGAGCTCGTGCATGTTCGTCTTGCCCAGCACGATCGCCCCGGCCGACCGCAGCGCCGCCACCACGGGCGCGTCGGCGGCGGGCACGAAGCCGGTGAGCGCCGGGGTGCCCGCGGTGTTGGGCAGGCCGGCGACGTGGGTGTTGTCCTTGACGACCAGGGACCACGGAGCCGGGCCGCCGACCCGGGCGGCACGGCGTTCGTCGCTGCGGGCGGCCTGCGCGAGCGCCCCCTCGGCGTCGAGCGTGATGAAGGCGTTGAGGTGCCCGACGGCGGCGGCGCGCTCCAGCGCGGCCGACACCAGGTCGTGGGCGCGGCCCCGGCCGGCGGTGGTGTGCTGCTCGGCCATGGGGGGTCGGCTCCTTCGGTGCTGACGTACGGACGTACGGACGTACTGATGTGTTGGCGTACGGACGGGCTGACGTGCTGACGGGCTCGGGTGACGGTCGGTCACACCGTACCGGGGCGAAGACCCGGGCCCGGAACCGGTGCCGCGCCGGTGTGGGAGCCCCGGCTACCGGTGCGTGCGGACCTGGATGACGGCGTGGCGGCCGGTGGTGCGCCACGGGGCGTCGGCGGCGTCGAGCTGGGCGACGGTGGTGGGGGCGAGGCCGACGACCACGTCCGACTTCAAGGTGCGCAGGGCGGCGACGGGCGAGGGGAAGTGCTCGGCCGCCGTGCGGAACGGGGTGGTCGGCGGCCAGTCGCGGTCGCCCACCAGGCGGCGGTAGTTGAGGTCGCCCTTGAGGATCGTCAGCGCGGCGCCCGCGAGTTCGGACCGCAGGTCGTCCGGCAGGTCGTGGTACGGGAGCGGGGCGCAGAAGAACGGGTGGGTGCGGATCGTGAGCGCGCCGCTCTCCAACGCCCGCCACAGGCGGCGGCCGACGGCCCCGGCCGCCGGTGACGGCGCGGTGCGCAGGCGCTCGACCGCGGCGAGGGCGTCGGCCGTGGTCGCGTCCGAGACGAAGTACGGCTGCGGCTTCACGTGGAGGACGACCTCGGCGACCGGGCCGGTGCTCAGCAGGTGGTCGATCAGGACGAGGTCCGGCAGCAGTTCCCGGCCCGCGTTGTCCGCGATGACGCAGACCCGCCCGCCGCCGGCCCGCTGCAACTCGGCCCGCAGCAGCGCGCTGTCGTCGGCGAGCAGGTCGGCGTCGGCCGGGCCGCTGCCCGGCTCGGCGGTGAGCTGGAAACTCAGGTCGGCGCGGTTGCCCCACAGCGCGGACCGCAGCAGCGCGTCCGTCCGGCGCGGCTCCGGCAGGGCGTCGAGCCCGTCGAGCGCGGCCAGTTCCTCGTCGACGGCCGGTCCGGCCAGTTCGGCGTCCTTGAACGGGGCGAACGGGTCGACGCCCTGCCAGGCACCGGGCCCGAAGTACCCGGTGGCGTCGAGCAGCCGGTGGTAGAACCAGCTCTCCGCCCACAGGAACGGCGCCTCGCCCCACGGCCTGCCCCACAGCCCCTCGCCCCACGCCAGCCAGCGGGCGGCGTCCGGGCCGTCCATGGACGGCGGCTCCAGGACGCCGCTGGTGCTCTCGGTGAGCAGCCGCTCCACGGCCGCCCGCTGGTCCGGGCCGTACGGCAGGGCGCCGAGGACCCGGCGGACCAGCTCGGGGTGGCGCTCGTGGAAGACGCCCCAGGCGAAGGAGCCGGGGGCGTCGCTGCGGATCACGGGGGCGTTCGGCACGGTGGGGCTCGGCTTTCTCGTCGTCGCCGCCGAGGGGCGGGGGTACGGGGGCGGGGGTGCGGGGCCCGGCGGTCGGGGGTCGGGGGTCGGGGGTCGGAGCCGAGGGTAGACGATCAAGGGCGCCGGAGGGGCCGGGGAGAAAAGTGTTATCCGTCGCGCCGACGCCGACTCTCCTGGGCGTGGGAACGAACGCGCAAGGTCGCAGCAGAGGGTATGCGGCCGGTCTGCGGGGTTCGAAATGGGGCGCTCCGCACGGAGGCGTGAGTCTCCGGTCGCGTTCGTTCCCACGGCGCCCGGCCGGATCGTCCCGTCCGACCGGCGCCGCCCGGCGGTCCGCACGCATTCCCCCACGGCTGCGGCCGCCGGGCCCTCGCCGGCCGCAGGGCCGGGTCGGTCAGCTGCGGTGGAGCCGCCAGATCTGCTCCTCGCCGGTCTCGGCGGGGGCGATCGCCTTCGCCGGGCGGCGGGCGTGCTCGGTGAAGCCGAGGCGGGCCGGGACGGCGCCGCTGGCGAGGTTGGCCGGGTCGTGCACGATCTCGACGAAGTCCACGCCGGGGAGCCGGAAGGCCTGGTCGGCCAGCGCCCGGGCGGTACGGGTGGCGATGCCGCGGCCGGTGGCGGACGGGTGCAGCCAGTAGCCGATCTCCCGGCCGTGGTCGGCCGTGTCCGCGCGCCGGAAGAGCCCGCAGGCGCCGACGATCGCGCCGTCCAGCAGGATCGCGTAGGTGAAGTCCTGGCCGCTCTCCCACTTCCCCGGCCGCTCGGCCAGGAACTCGGCGGTCTTGGCCTCGCTGTGCTCCGCGACCCACGGCATCCAGGGCCGCAGGTGCTCCAGCGACTCCTCGATGACCCGGAAGAGCTCGGGGAAGTCCGCCTCGCCGCGGAAACGGCGCAGCAGCACCTCGCCCAGGTCGATCTCCGGCTCGGCCGTCTCCGTCAGATCCGTCTGCTCCGTCAGCTCCATTCACGGATCATGGTCGTCACCCCGCCGCCGGCGCAACGGGATTTCGGCTCCCCCGCAGCAGGTGGACCAGCGCACCCAGGCCGGCCGCGACACCGGCGATGAGCAGCAGGGACAGATCGGCGACGCCCACCATGGCGAAGTCGAACCGGGGGTTCTCGGCGGCCGCGGTGAACTCCGGGTCCACCAGGCCGTCCGGATCCTCGGTGACGCTCACCCGCTCGCCCGCCGCGTCGAACGACCCGCAGGACACGGACCGGCTGCGCGCCGGGGCGTCGTCGTAGCGCACGGTGCAGGAGTAGCTGGTGCCCTTGCCGTGGTGCACCGTGACGCCCGTGACGGTGCCCGGGTGCGCGGTGCCCCGCAGGGAGAGCACGGTGGCCTGGGTGGTGTTCAGGCTCATCAGCGGGACGGCGATCAGCGGGGCGAGCAGCAGCGCCAGCGCCGGGCCCCGCACCACCGCGGACTGCCCCAGGGACAGCACGGCGTAGACCAGGCCCGCCCCACCGGTCAGGGCCAGGGCCAGCGAGGGCAGGATGAACCACGGCCCGAACGCGCCGAGCGCCCCGCCGACGGGGAGCAGCGCGGCGGCGGCCGGGATCCACAACGCCGTCAGCACCGGCCGCCGGGGCCACGGCACGTCGTTCTTCCCGCGCGGAGTCCGGCGACCGCCGGCCCGGCCACCCCGCCGGTGCGAGTGGCCGGCGGCCGGCGCGGGCGTCTCGTGGTGCGTCATGGCGGCAGATCCTGCCAGCTCAGACAGTGGGCGGGCGGTGCCGGGGGAGAGCTCTTTACCGGGGCGGGCCGCATGTGGAGGTCGGTGGCGGGAGAGCTGTGGAACTCGGGGAGGCGCGGGGGTGTCAGTGGCACCTGGCACGATCGGGGGCGGCCGCACACTGCTGGCAGACAGGGGCGTGAGGGGGTGGTGGCCGTGGGGCCGAAGCGGCTGCTGGTGCTGGACGCGGCGCCGGGGGAGTTGCTCGACCGGGAGCTGGAGCGCCTGGTCGGGCACGGTCTGGCCGTCACGTTGAACCTGCGGCGGGTGGCGGATCCTGCGTGGGTCACGGCCCGGTGGGCGGGGCGGGTGGAGTTCACCGACGTCGACCTGTTCGACGAGGCGGCGCTGCGCGCCGAGCTGACGCGCGGTGGGCTGGGCTTCCACGCGCTCAAGTCCCGGGCGGGCGTGCCGCTGGGCTCCGCGCTCCTCGCGGCGGCGACGCAGACCGGGGTGGCGCACCGGCTGCGGGTGGTCGGACGGGCGGGGGCGGGCACGGACCACGTCGACCTGGCCGCCGCCGCCCGGTTCGGGGTCACGGTCACCCATACGCCCGGCTCGAACGCGAACGCCGTCGCCGAGTTCGCGCTGGCCCAGCTGCTCGCCCTGACCAGGAACCTGGTGCCGTACAACGAGGCCGCACAGCAGGGCCGTTGGACCTCGCCCGGCGCGCCCGCGGTCGGGCTGTCGGAGCTGACCCTGGGCATCGTCGGGCTGGGCCGGATCGGACGGGTCCTGGCCGAGCGGGCCACGGCGCTGGGCCTGAACGTCCAGGCCCTCACCCGGCACCCGGCCCTCGCCACCGTGCGGTCGGTAGCGGGCCTGGACGCCCTGCTCGCCACCAGCGACGTGGTCTCCCTGCACGTGCCGCTCACCCCGGACACCCGGGGGCTGATCGGCCGCGCCGAACTGGCCCGCATGCGGCCCGGTTCGATCCTGCTCAACACCGCCCGCGGCGGCATCGTCGACGAGCAGGCCCTCGCCGACGCCCTCCGCGACCCGGCCCACCCACTGGCGGCGGCCGCCGTGGACACCTTCGCCCACGAGCACGCCGCCTTCGCCTCACCGCTCTCCGGGCTGCCCAACGCCCTGCTCACCCCGCACGTCGCCGGGATGACCAGGAGCGCCATGGCGGAGGCCGCACTGCGCTGCGCCGACCACGTCGCCGCGCTGCTCGCGGGCCGGCCGGAGGGTGTGCCGGTGGTGAGCTGAGCCATGGGGTCGTCGGTCCGGTTACGGCAGGACCGGCGGGGAGGGTTGTTCCGGGCGCGCGATATTCGGCGGGCGTCGGCGTCGGCGAGCCGTAGGGTTGGCGCGCCGAGACGGCCGGGTAGCGGGGGAGAAGCGTGCGGTCCGAGGAACACGCGGGGTGGGAGCGGGACTTCCCGGTCCGGTACCTCCTGGTGCGGGAGGACATCGACGGTGAGGGGGAGGGCGTGCTGTGGGGGCGGTGCGCGGAGGCGGAGGGCCTGTTCACGGACCCGCTGCCGCTGCCGCGAGAGGTCCTGACGCTGTGCGGCTGCCCGCGCGGGAGCCTGCTGGTCCAGGCCGTGGCGGCCGGCGCCGAACCGGTGCGGCTGCTGGGGGACGGAATGCTCTCGATCGAGCCTGAGGACCCCTCGAGCGACGGGCCGGCCCGCTTCTGGGACTTGGAGGGCACGGCCGTCCTGGCCCAGTGGCCCACGCCGGGCGATCCCGGGTGCGTGGACATCCTCGTGGGCACCGGCGTCAGGGAGGACGACTTCTGGGGCGGCAGGCGGCTGCCTTCGAGTCCGCGGTTCGACCTGTGGTTCCCCTCGATCCGGGGGGACAGCCCGTCGGGCGGTTGCCGTTCCATCGACGGCCTGCTCACCCCGCGCCCGCGGCGACCCACCCGGCCCGTGCACCTGATCGGCTGCGAACCCGCCGCACCGCTCCTGGCCCTGCTGCGCCGTCCCCTTCCGCAGCAGGGCGACCCGATCACGCTCCGGTGCCTCGACCGCCACGGCCGGACGATGACCAGGCACCGCCTCGACCTGGATAGTGTCGAGGCACGCCCGTCCGTTCTCGGCGGAGCCCTGATCGACGTCACCGTCACCGACCCCGGCGACGACCGCCCCACCCTGGCCGCCCGCGCGGTCCGGGAGGTCTGGTCCGACGGTGTTCCCACGCGGCCCGGCCAGTGGGCGCGGTTCGACGCCGAGGGCCGGTCCGCGTGGCTGGACCTCACCCACGGAGGCCCGTACGGGCCGGAGGGCCTCTCCGGCGGGACGTACCACCTGGACGGACAGCACGTCACCGACCGGGCCGGCTTGCTCCTGGCGCTCGGCGAAGCCCTGCTCGGCCCCGGCGCCAACTACGGCAGGGACCTGGACGCGATGACGGACTGCCTGGCCGGCGGGTTCTCCGTCGTGCCCCCGTTCACCCTCGTCTGGCACCACGCCGACATCGCCCGCGACGCCCCCGCCGGACACGTCCTGCACCATTGCGGCGGTCTGTCCTACTTCGAGCTGACCGTGAACCTCCTGCGCGAGTACGGCGTCACCGTCGAACTCCGGTGAGGGAGCCGACGGACGATCCCGCCCACCCGACGTGCCAGGTGGGTTCCAGCGGTACGACGTGGCCGGTCAGGGTGGCGACGTCGACGGGGACGTCCGCGCGGGCGCGCAGGGCGGGGAAGGCGTGGGTGGTGTAGGCGGTGTGGGCCTCGAGGGAGGTCCAGAGGGTGGTGACCAGGTAGCGGTCGGCGGCGAGGCGGGTGACGGTGCCCGCGAGGAGGCCGCCGGCCGCGGCCATGCCGGGGGCCCAGACGTCGCGTTGGACGGCGAGGAAGTGCTCGGCGCGGCCCGGGTGGAGGCGGCAGTCGGCGGCGCGCAGCACGGTGGCGTGCCGGAGGGCGTCCGGGAGGGTGGGGGCCGTGCCGGGGAAGGCCTGGACGACGGGGCCGGCGGCGACCCGGATCGATTCCCAACTGCCCTGCTGGGCGGCCTCGGTGGCGATCGCGTCGTGGCGCTCGCGCAGGAAGCGGTCGTACCCGGCCCGGTCCGCCCAGAGGGCGTACAGCAGGGCCCGGTGGCCGGTGCCGTCCCAGCCGCCCAGTTGCCCGAGCAGCCCGGGCTGGTCCGCGATCGCCGACCAGCGGCGCTGTCCGGCGGCGAAGTCCGCGCGTGCGCCGGGCCGGACCCGGCAGTCGATCCACTTGCCCCACATGGGCGCCATCATGCTGCGCCGGGTGGGACGAGTGGCGATCGGCCGGAGGTCGCGGGCGGGCTCGGGCCAGGGGCGTAGGGCGTGGCGCCGGGCTGGTCGAGCGGGATCTCTGCGGCGGGCGGGGGGGATGCCTCACCGGGCGCCGACCGGGGGGAGGCGTTCGAGGATGCGGGCCATGCCGCTGGTCCAGTTGGCCTCCAGGGCGACGACGGCCTGGTCGAGGTCGCCGTCGAGGAGGCACTGGGCGATGCGCTCGTGCTCCTCGGCGGCGCGGCGGAGGATCTCGTCGTCGCCGACCACGACCCGCTCGTAGCGGTGCAGGGTCAGTTTCAGCGAGTCGATCATGTCGCGCAGCCGGGTGTTGGCGCAGCCGGAGAGCAGCAGGGCGTGCCAGGCGTCGTCGTGGCGCTCTATGGTGCCGTGCGGGGCCTGGGGGGCGGAGAAGGCGCGGGCCTCGGCGAGGAGCCTGGGGGCGATCGCGGACAGGTGGGCCGGGTCGGAGGTGCGCAGGGCGAGCGACTCCAGGGCGATCACGATGGCCGTGAGGTCGAGGAACTCCTGCTTGCCGGTGGGTGCGAAGCGGAAGCCCTTGCCGCGCTCGCTGGTGATGATGCCCTCGCGCTCCAGGCTGATCAGCGCCTCGCGCAGGGGGGTCCGGCTGACGCCCAGTTCCTCGGCGAGCTGGACCTCGTTGATCGACTCGCCGGGGGTGAACCGGCCGCGGCCGAGCTGTTCCAGCAGTTCGTCCTTCACCTGCTCGCGCAGCGGACGCCGCTCGATCGCCATCGGGCTTCCCTTCCTCGTTCGTCCCGTAGAGTACCGGCCGCCGTCCGGCCCCCGCCGGGCCGGACGGCGTGGCCGGTCAGGCGGTTCCGGCGCCGTCCACGGCGATGACGGCGCCGCTGACGAAGGCGGCGGCGTCGCTGGCCAGGAAGGCGACGGTGCGGGCGATGTCCCCGGGCTGGCCGATCCGGCCGAGCGGGCGGTCGGCGGCGTCGGCGTAGAACGCGGCGGCGCTCTCGCCGAGCTGGCGGGCCTCCTCGGCGAGCATGCCGGTGTTGGTGTCGCCGGGGCAGACGCAGTTGACCCGGATGTTGTCCGGGCCGTGGTCGATGGCCATCGCCCGGGTCATGTTGACCACGGCGCCCTTGGAGGCGCAGTAGGAGACGGCCCGGCCGCCGCCCTTGATGCCCCAGCCGGAGCCGGTGTTGATGATGCTGCCGCCGCCGTTCGCGGCCATCAGCGGGACGACGAGTCCGCTGAGCAGCATGATCGAGCGGACGTTGACGGCCATCACCAGGTCCCAGTCCTCGTCCGTGATCTCGGTGACGGTGGACCGGCGGATGATGCCCGCGTTGTTGAACAGCACGTCCACGCCGCCGTGGTGGTCGACGGCGGTGTGGACGGCCCGCTCGCAGTCCGCGCGCCGGGAGACGTCGCAGCGGACGAAGGTGCCGCCGGTCTCCTTGGCCGCCTGCTCGCCGCGGTCGGCGTCGAGGTCGGCGAGGACGACGGCCGCGCCGAGTTCGGCGAGCAGGGCGGCGGTGGCCAGGCCGATGCCGGAGGCGGCGCCGGTGACGAGGGCGCGCTTGCCGTGCAGGTCGATCATGGGGAACTCCTTCGCGGGCGGGGGGAAAGGTGGACGGGTGGACGGGCGCCAGGCGGACGGGGTTCAGGCGGACAGGCGGTAGACGGCGCCGGAGCGGTGGCCGGTGATCACCCGGACGTGCCCGGCGAGGGCGTGGTCCAGCTCCGGTTCACCGGTGTCCAGCAGCAGCGGGCGGCCGGCCAGGGCCGCCAGTTTGGCCTCGGTGGCGAGGACCAGCAGCCGGTCCCGGCCGGCCGCGCGCAGCAGGTCGGGGGTGAGCTGCCGGTTGCCGCGGCCGAGCAGGAAGCCCTGGCCGCCGATGGGGGAGAGGGCGATCCAGGGGGCGCCGGGCAGGTCGCACAGCTGGTCGGCGCGGGCGTCCCGACGCAGGACGGCAGGCGGTGCGTCGGCGTGCAGGCGGAGCAGGTCGACGCCGGTGAGGCTGGTGTCGGGGGCGCCGAGGGCGGTGGCGACGGCGTGGGTGGTGGTGCCGGGGCCGAGCACCAGCAGGCCGCCGGGCCCGACCCGTTCGGCGACCTCGGCGGCGATCCCGCCGATCGTGGACGGGGCGGGGAGGCCGCTGCCGGTCTTGCGCTGCTGGACGCGGGCGGGCAGCACCGGGACGGTCAGCCGGCCGTACAGCCGGGTGCGGACCAGGCCCGCCCGCAGCGCCGCCTCATCCCGGTCCACCACCTCGGCGGCTTCCAGGCGGACGGCGCCGCGGGCCCAGGCGGTGACCACCTCGGCGGCGGCGTGCGGGTGGACGGCGAAGACGGCGGAGTGCATCTTCACCCCGGCCGGGATGCCGAGTGCGGGCACCCCGTCGGCGTCCGGCCCGAGCGCGTCCAGGACGTCCCGGGCGGTGCCGTCGCCGCCGCAGAACAGCAGCAGCCCGGCGCCGGCCGCGACCAGGGCGCGGACGGCCGCCCGGGTGTCCGCGGCGGTGGTGGGCGCGGGACCGGGCCGGTGCACCACGCGGGCCGGGCGGCCGGTGACGGCGTCCTCGCCCATCGCTCCCGCGACGGTGAGCAGGCGGACGCCCGTGAGTTGGCGGACCGTCAGCTCCGCTCGGCGCAGCGCCTCCGGGCGGGCCCCGAGCGCCAGCGCGTGCCGCTGGACCTCGGGGCCGTCGCTGCCCTTGAGGCCGACCCGGCCGCCGAGTCCGGCGACCGGGTTGACCACCAGCCCGACCGGGGGTGCCGTCACGGCTGTTCGCCCCGCGGTTGCTCGCCCGGAGGCTGTTCGCCGAGGACCTTGCGGCGGTAGGCGCGCCAGCTGACCGACCAGACCGCCGGGTCGTCCAGCGGCTCGTGCCGGATCCGGTGCACGGTGGAGTGGTGTGGCGCGGTCCGGACCGTCTCCGGGTCCTCGTAGGCCTCCCGGGCGACCTCGGCCAGGATCGCCGCGTACTCGTCCAGGTCGGCGCGGGAGTAGGACTCGGTGGGCTCCAGGGTCATCGGCTCGGGGACGACGTACGGGTGGTGGCTGGTCCAGTAGTGGGTGCCGAAGTCGGCGGCGCGGTGGCCGAGGTCCTCGCTGTGCAGGCCGGTGTCCTCGTTGAGCCGCTGCCAGCTGTACCGGACCTGCTCGACCCGCGGCCGGCCCTCGGCGTACGGGACGGAGACGCCGCGGATCCGCTTCACCCGGTGCAGCAGGTAGTTGTTGTTGAGCACGGCGGTCTCGGCGACCGTGCGCAGGCCCTCGGCGCCGAGCGACATGATCCAGGCGTAGGCGCGCACCAGGTTGGGGACGACGCCGAGGTAGGGGCGGATCTTGCCGATCGACTCCGGCCGGTCGGTCTCCAGCCGGTAGCGCTCGCCGTCGAACTCCACCGTGGGGGAGGGCAGGTAGGGCGCCAGTTCGGCGGTGACCGCGCAGGCGCCGGCCGCCGGTCCGCCGCAGGCGTGCGGGGTGGAGAAGGTCTTGTGCAGGTTGAAGTGGCACAGGTCGAACCCGGCCTCGCGGGCGCGGGTGATGCCCAGGATGCCGTTGGCATTGGCCTGGTCGTAGGCGCACAGGCCGCCGGCCGCGTGCACGATCCGGACGAACTCGGCGATCCGCGGGTTGTAGATGCCGGTGTCCTCGGGGTTGGTGATCAGCAGCGCGGCGGTGCGCGGGCCGACGGCGGCGCGCAGCGCCTCGATGTCGGGGTAGCCGTCGGCGTCCGGGTGCAGGGTGATCACCCGGTAGCCGGCGGTCTTGGCGCAGGCGGCGTTGGAGGGGTGGGAGAAGGCGGTGGTGATGATCTCGTCGCGCTGCTGCGCCTCGCCGCGGGCGGCGTGGTGGGCGCGGATCACCGAGACGTTGGTCCAGATCGCGGCGCTGCCGGCGCCCGGTTGCAGGCTGACCCGGTCCATGCCGGAGATCTCCTTGAGCAACTGCTCCAGGCGGTGGGCGAGTTCGAGGACGCCCTGGACGGTGGAGGCGTCCTGGGCGGGGTGCAGGGCGGCGATCCGGGGGTCGCGGACGAAGCCGTCGTTGACCTTGGGGCTGTACTTCATGGTGCAGGTGCCCTGGCCGACGTCCACGTTGAGGTCGGCGCCCAGGTTCTCCTGGGAGAGCCGCAGGTAGTGCCGGAGCACCTGCTGCTGGCCGAGTTCGGGCAGGGCGGCCGGGGTGGTGCGGCGCAGCGCGGCGGGCAGCCGGGCGGCCGGGTCGCCGACGGCGGCGGTGACGCCGGGTTCGGGCAGCGGGGGGAGCACGCCGCGTTCGCCGGGGGTGCCGAGCTCGAAGATCAGCTTCTCGTCCCAGCGGGCCTGGTGGAAGCGGCGCAGCGGGGGTTTGGCGGCGATCCGCGCTTCGGCGGCCGTGGCAGTCCGATGGTCGGTCACTTCACGATCTCCCGTCACTTCGTGATCTCCGCGAGCGCGTCGGCGAGGTGGTCGATGTCGGCCTGGGTGTGCAGCTCGGTGACGCAGTACCGGCCCTCGCGCGGTCCGGCCGGGGTGCCGCCGTGCAGGCCGCGGGCGAGCAGCGCGTCGGCGACGGCGGCGGCGCCGGGCCCGCCGGTGTAGCGCACGGTGAAGTCGGCGAAGTGCACCGCCTCCGGCTCGGCGAGCTCCACCCCGGGCACCCCGGCGAGGCGCTGCCGGGCGTAGGCGGTGTTGGCGAGGACGGTCTCCCCGAGCTCGCGCATGCCGTGCGGGCCCATCAGGGCGAGGTAGGCCCCGGCGGCGATGCCGTGCAGGGCGGCGGCGGTGCCGACCCACTCCTTGCCCTCCTCGCGCAGCGCGAAGGAGGTGCGCTCGTACGCGACGTCGCCGAAGCCGTACTCGCCGGGCACCTCGGTCGGGGCGAGGCCGAACAGCCGGCTCGGGTACTCGGCCACCAGGCGCTGGTCGTCGGCCGAGCCGATGAAGCCCGCGTTGCCGCCGCCGAAGCTCGGGTGGATGCCGAGCGGCTGGAGGTCGCCGCAGGTGAGGTCGGCGCCGAGGTCGGCGGGCGGGGCGAGTACGCCGAGGCTGATCGGGTTGGCCTGCACCACGGCCAACGCGCCTGCCGTGTGCGCGAGTTCGACGTACTCGGGGAGCCGGGGGTCGACCCGGCCGGAGAAGTCGGTCAGCTGCGCGAACACGGCGGCGCAGTCGCCGGTCGCGAGCGCGGCCCGGACGGCCTTCGGTTCGGCGGGCACCGGCTCGACCGGGTGCACGCCCCGGACGTAGTCGTGGATCCGGGACAGCAGGTCCGGGTCGATGTCGCCGACCAGCAGCAGCCGTCGCCGCCCGGTGGCCCGGCCGGCCATCCGCAGGGCCGTGGCGGCGGCCTGGAAGCCGTCGTACGTCGGCACGTTGACCACCTCGACGGCCAGCAGTTCGGCCATCAGGGACTGGTACTCCCAGAGCGCCTGGAAGCGCCCGTGGTCCTCGTAGGGCTCCCCGGCGTAGGCGGTGAGGAACTCGCTGCGGTTGACGATCTCGTCGACCACGGCGGGCACGTGGTGCCGGTAGCAGCCGGCCCCGAGGAAGGAACGGCCGGGCGGCACGGGGGTGTTGCGGGCGAGCAGCTCCTCCAGGTGGGCGACCAGCCGGGCCTCGGAGTCGAACGGTGCCGGCAGCCGCAGCGGGCGGCCGAGCCGGAGTTCGGCGGGGATGTCGGCGTAGAACTCCTCGACGTCCCGGGCGCCGATCTCCGCGAGCATCGCGGCGCGCACCTCGGGGGCGGAGTTGGGGACGTACGGGTGGGTCCGGGGAACGCGTGCGGTCATCCTGGCACCTTCCGCGATTTCAGTCACAGGCCTTGACGGCACTGTGCATGCTGAGTTCTGTATACAGCATTCGGCATTCACCAGTCGGGAGGCAAGATGTCCGCAGAAACCCGGCACAGAAAACCCCTCCAACTCGCCTGTGAGCAGCGGGAGTCCGGCCCCGCCCTGGGCCGCCGCCGGTTCCTCGGCGCCGGACTCGCGGGCGGCGCCCTGCTGGCGGCCGGAGCCACCGGCTGCGCCACCGGCGGGGCGGGCGGCCCGGATGCCCGGAAGCTCACCGGCAGCCCTGGTGCCACCGTCGGCGGGAAGGTCACCATCTGGTCCTGGGACGTCGCCGCCAAGGCCATGCAACGGCTCGGCAAGGCCTTCGAACAGGCCCACCCCGGCAGCACCGTCGAGGTGGTCGACATCGGCTACGACAACGCCTACGACAAGATCACGGTCGGGCTCGGCGCCGGCAGCGGACTGCCCGACGTCCTCACCGTCGAGGGCAGCCGGATCCCCAGCTACATCGGCAACTTCCCGAACGCCCTGGTCGACCTCAGCAGCCGGGCCGAAGGCCTCAAGTCCCAGTACGCCGAGGCCGCATGGCGCACCGTGACGGACGCCAAGGGCCGGGTCCTCGCGCTGCCCTGGGACAGCGGACCGTGCGCCCTCTTCTACCGCCGCGACCACTTCCACCAGGCCGGGATCGACCCCGCCACCCTCACCACCTGGGACGACTACCTCACCGCCGGGACGACCCTCAAGAACGCCACGGGCAGGAAGCTGCTCATCCTGGACTCCAAACAGGACAGCCTGTTCGCCCAACTCCTCCAGCAGCAGGGCCAGTCCTGGTTCGTCGACGGCAAGGTCGCCATCGCCACCCCCGCCGCCGAACGGGCGCTCACCCTGCTGAAGCAGCTGGTCGACCGCGACCTGGTCGACTTCGAGAACGGCTGGGACGGCCTGGTCTCCGGCACCCACGACGGCAAGGCCGCCACCACCCCCACCGCCGCCTGGTGGGACGGCACCCTCACCGCCGACATGGCCGACCTGTCCGGCAAGTTCGGCGTCGTCCCGCTGCCCGCCTTCACCGCCGGCGGCCCCCGCACCTCCAACAGCGGCGGCTCCACCCTGTGCATCCCCGCGCAGAGCGGGAACCCCGAGACGGCCTGGGCGTTCCTCTCCTTCCTGCTCGCCGACAAGGCCAACCAGGCCTCGATGATGCAGCACGAGGGCCTCTTCCCGGCCTTCCTCCCCGCCCTGGACGACCCGTACTTCCAGCAGCCCTCCCCCTACTACGGCGGCCAGCCCGCCATGAAGCTGTTCGCCGACCTGGCCCGCACCATCCCCACCGTCGAGCGCACCGCCGACGACTCCAAGGCCGGCGACATCGTCACCACCGCCGTCAACCAGGTGCTGCACAACGGCGCCGACCCGGGCACCGTGCTGCGCTCCGCCGCCCGCCAGATCGCCACCGCGACCGGCCGCGCCACGGTCACCCCGTAGGCGGGCGCGATGACCAGCAGCCTCCCGGCCGTCCTGCGCAAGCCCGCCGCCCGCACCGCCCCGGCCCGCCGACGACGCTCCCCGCGCACCGCCGCCTGGCTGTTCGCCGGCCCCACCGCCGTCCTGTTCGCCCTCTTCTTCGCCTACCCGCTGGGCGCCAGCCTCTACCAGAGCCTCACCGCCCGCCACGACGGCGTTGACGTCTTCGTCGGGCTCGACCAGTACCGCCGGCTGCTGGACGACCCGGCCTTCCTGCACTCCCTGGTCAACACCGGCCTCATCCTCGCCGTCCAGGTGCCGGTGATGATCGGCCTCGCCCTGGTGCTCGCCGTCCTGCTCAACCAGTCCTGGCTGCGCTTCCGCTCCGGCTGGCGGGCGGTCTTCTTCCTGCCCGCGATCACCACCCTGGTCGCCTACGCCGTGGTCTTCCAGGTGCTGCTGCGCACCGACGGCGGCCTCGCCAACCAGGCCCTCCAGGCGCTCGGTGCCGGACCGGTCGACTGGCTCAACTCGCCCACCTGGGCGCGGATCTCGCTGATCGGCTCGGTCACCTGGCGGTGGACCGGCTACAACGCCGTCATCCTGCTGGCCGGACTCCAGGCGATCGGCCGCGACCAGTACGAGGCCGCCGCCCTCGACGGCGCCGGCACCGTGCGCACCTACACCGGGGTGGTGCTGCCGCAGCTGCGGCCGGTGGTGCTGTTCTGCGTCATCACCTCCACCATCGGCACCCTCCAACTCTTCGACGAGAACTACGTGCTGACCCGCGGCGGCCCCGGCGACGCGACCCTCACCCCGGTGGTCTACCTCTACAAGGTCGGCTTCCAGCAGCTCGACTTCGGCTACGCGGCGGCCATCGCCTGGGTGGTCGTGCTGATCATCGCGGCGGTCTCGCTGCTCCAGTTCCGGCTCTACGGAAGGGAACGCCGCCGATGAAGGCCAGATCGCCGATGGAGGCCGGAACGCCGTCGATGAGAGCCGGCTCGCCGTCGAAGGCCGGAACACCGACGAGGGCCGGACTCCTGGGCCGCGCCGCCGTCCTCGCCCTGCTCGGCCTCGGCGCCGTCGCCAGCCTGCTGCCCTTCGCCTGGATGCTGATCGCCGCCACCCACAGCAGCTCCGAACTCTTCCACTCCCCACCGCCGTTCCTGCCCGGCGGCGAGCTGCTGAACAACCTGGTGCACCTCCAGCAGAGCATCGGCTTCGGCCGGGTCCTGCTCAACAGCCTCGGCATCGCCGTCGTCCACACCCTGCTCAGCTCGCTGCTGTCCGCGATGTGCGGCTACGGCCTGGCCAAGTACCGCTTCCGCGGCCGCGGTCTGCTGCTCGGCCTGGTGCTGGCCACCATGATGATCCCGCTCCAGGTGCTGCTGGTCCCGCTGTTCCAGATGATGGCCAGCCTCGGCTGGATCGACAGCTACCAGGCCGTCGTCCTGCCCTTCCTCGCCAACTCCTTCGGCATCCTGCTGATGCGCCAGAGCTTCCTGGGCTTCCCCGACGAACTGCTGGAGTCGGCCCGGATCGACGGCTCCGGCGAGCTGCGTACCTTCTACCGGGTCGTCCTGCCGTGCGTGCGGCCGCAGTTGGGGGCACTCGTCATCTTCACCTTCATGGGCCAGTGGAACAGCTTCATCTGGCCGCTGCTGATGCTCAACACCCAGGACAGGTACACCGTGCCGGTCGCGCTCAACACCCTGACCGGGCTGACCCACGTCGACTACTCCGGCCTGATGCTGGGCTCCTTCCTGGCCACCCTCCCGCTGATGGTGCTCTTCCTGCTCTTCCAGCGGCAGTTCGTGGCCGGACTGCTCGGCGGAGCCCTGAAAGGATGACGCGCCGATGGACCGACTCACCCGCGTGCCCGGCCTGCTGTACGGCGGGGACTGGAACCCCGAGCAGTGGCCCGAGGAGGTGTGGGCCCAGGACGTCGAGCTGATGGCCGAGGCCGGGGTCAACCTGGTCACCGTCGGCGTGTTCTCCTGGGCCCGGCTCCAACCCGACGCCCACCGTTGGGACTTCGGCTGGCTGGACCGGCTGCTCGACCTGGTCCACCGGCACGGCATCGCCGTCGACCTGGCCACCGCCACCGCCTCCCCGCCCGCCTGGCTGGTGCGCGCCCACCCCGACCTGCTGCCCGTCACCGCCGACGGCGTCCGGCTGGAGTTCGGCTCGCGCCAGCACTACTGCCCGTCCTCCCCGGCCTACCGCGCGGCCGCCGTCCGGCTCACCCGGAGGCTCGCCGAGCGCTACCACGGCCACCCGGCGCTCGCCCTGTGGCACGTCCACAACGAGTACGGCGACCACGTCCAGGAGTGCTTCTGCGCCGGGTCCGCCGCCGACTTCCGCCGCTGGCTGCGCCAACGGCACGGCACCGTCCAGGAGTTGAACCGCTCCTGGGGCACCGCCTTCTGGTCCCAGCGGTACAACTCCTTCGACCAGGTCGAGCCGCCGCGCACCGCGCCCGGTCCGGTCAACCCGACCCAGCTGCTGGACTGGCGCCGGTTCTGCTCGGACGCCCTGCTCGCCCTGCACCGCGCCGAGAAGGCCGTGCTCGACGAAGTCTCGCCCGGGGTGCCGGTCACCACCAACTTCATGTCGATGCTCAAGGCCCTCGACTACTGGGAGTGGAGCCGGCACGAGGACTTCGTCTCCGACGACGCCTACCCCGACCCGGCCGACCCGCGCGCCCACGTGAACGCCGCCATGAACTACGACCTGATGCGCTCCCTCAAGGCCGGCCGGCCCTGGCTGCTGATGGAACAGGCCCCCTCCGCCGTCAGCTGGCGCCCGGTGAACGTCCCCAAACGCCCCGACCTCTACCGCCTCTGGTCGCTCCAGGCGCTGGCCCGCGGCGCCGACGGGGTGCTGCACTTCCAGTGGCGCGCCTCGGTGGCCGGGGCCGAGAAGTTCCACAGCGCGATGCTCCCGCACCGGGGCACGGCCGGCCGCGGCTGGCAGCGGACCGTCGCCCTCGGCGCCGAACTGCGCCGGCTCGGCGAGGTCGCGGGCAGCCGGATCCGCGGGCAGGTCGGCGTGCTGCTCGACTGGGACAGCTGGTGGGCCCTGGAACTGGACGACCACCCCTCCGCCCGGATGCGCTGGCCCGACCTGCTCCGCCCCTGGTACGCGGCGCTGTACGAGCGCGGTGTCACCGTCGACTTCCTCCCGCCCACCGCCGGGTACGAGGGCTACCGGCTGCTGCTCGCCCCCAACCTGTACCTGCTCGACACCGCCACCGCCGAACGCCTCACCGGCTACGTCCACGGCGGCGGCCACCTGGTCTGCGGCCCGTTCAGCGGCATCACCGACCGGCACGACCACATCCACCCCGGCGGCCACCCCGGCCCGCTGCGCGCACTGCTCGGCCTGGTCGTGGACGAGCACTGGCCGATCCCGGACGGCGAGGCCACCACCGTACGGCTGGACGGGACGGACCGGGACGCCGAACCGCACCCCGAGCTGCGCGCCGAGCACTGGAGCGAGTGGATCGAACCCGAGGGCGCCGAGACCGTCGCCCGCTACACCTCCGGCGAACTCGCCGGCCGGCCCGCCGTCACCCGCCACCGCCACGGCACCGGCAGCGCCTGGTACCTGAGCTGCCACCTCGGCCCGGACACCGGCCCCGTGCTCGACCTGGCGCTGACGGAGTCCGGCGCGGGCCCCGAACTACCCGGCCTGCCCGAGGGCGTGGAGGCCACCCGCCGCCGCGCCGCCGACGGCACCGCCTACCTCTTCCTGCTCAACCACGGCCCCGCCGAGGCCCGGGTGCCGCTCGCCCGGCCCGGTACCGACCTGCTGACCGGCACCGACCTGCTCACCGGCACCGACCTGCTCACCGGCACCGATCTGCACACCGGCTCCGCCACCGGCACCACCCTCACCCTCGCGCCGCTGGGCGCCGCCGTCCTCCGCCTGCCCGCCCCCGAGGAGCGCCCGTGAACCCGCTGACCCGCCGCCACTTCCTGGCCGCCTCCGCGCTCGCCACGGCCGGCACCCTGGCCGCCCCGGCGGCCCCGGCCGCCCACGCGGACGAGGGGCTCGACGCCGAGCGCTACGCCGACGTCCTCGACCTGCACGGCACACCCGCCCAGGCCTACCCCGGCGACAACAACCCGATCACCGTCTTCGCCGACCTCGGCGCCTGGCACGCCTACGCCCTGCCCCGCCCGACCGACCCGCTCGGCGGCTTCACCGGCCCGCTGCACCTCGCCCAGGAGTACCCCTGGTGGCTCAGCGACGGCCTCACCCGACTCCAACTCGCCGAGCAGGGAAGGCCGCTGGACCTCGCCGCGGGCGGCGCCCCGACCCTCACCGCCCTGCCCGGACTGCTCCGCCAGCGCTACGCCCTCGCCGACGGCCTCGCCCTCACCCTCGAACTGCGCTTCGCCGGCAACCGCACCGCCCTGCTCCGCGCCCGTCTGGCCAACACCGGACGCACCGCACGCACCCTGGCCGTCGCCTGGACGGGCACCCTGCTGCGTCCCGCCGACGGCCCCCAGCACGACGCCCCGCGACTGCTCGCCGCCGAGCGCGGCGTCGAGGTGGCCTTCGCCAGGGTCCGCCGGACCTGGGAGTACCTCACCGACGGCACCGAGAGCTTCGCCGTCCGCCACGCCCAGCCCGTCCGGGTCACCGTGGACGGCGACCGCCACCGCACCGAACTCGCCGACCCGGTACGGCTGCCGCCCGGCGCGAGCCGCACCCTGGACTGGACCGAGAGCTACACCTTCACCGCCGAGGACCGCGCCCGCGCCGTCCGGGAGGCCGAGGCCGCGCTGCGCGCACCCGAGCGGACCGCCGCCACCGGACGGGCCCGCTGGGCCGGCTACCTCGCCCGCGCCACCGACGGCGTCCCGGCCGCCCGCCGCCGCACCGCCGTCAAGTGCGTGCAGACGCTGGTCACCAACTGGCGCAGCCCCGCCGGGCGGATCCGGCACGACGCCGTCACCCCCTCGCTGTCCGACAAGTGGTTCAGCGGGGTCTGGGCCTGGGACACCTGGAAGCAGGCCGTCGGCACCGCGCTGTTCGCCCCCGGCCTCGCCGCCGACCAGATCCGCGCCGTCTTCGACCACCAGACCGGGCCCGGCGCGCCGGACCGCCCGCAGGACGCCGGGATGGTCCCGGACTGCGTCTTCTACAACGACCCGTCCACCGGCGGCGGCAACTGGAACGAACGCAACTCCAAGCCCCCGCTGGCCGCCTGGGCCGTCTGGGAGGTCTACCGCCGCTCCGGCGACCGGGCCTTCCTGCGCGAGCTGCTGCCCAAGCTCACCGCCTACCAGGACTGGTGGTACCGCACCCGGGACCACCTCGGCGAGGGCCTGTGCGAGTACGGCGCCACCCTCGACCCGGCCAACGCCGCGCCCGAGGACTGCCGCCAGGCAGCGGCCTGGGAGTCCGGCATGGACAACGCCCCGCGCTTCGACGCCGCCACCGTCGTGGCCAACCACGGTCCGAAGGGCGAGCCGGTCGGCTGGTCGCTCACCCAGCGCTCCGTCGACCTCAACGCCTACCTGGCCGCCGACCACCGCCACCTGGCCCTGATCGCCGCCGAACTCGGCGACCGCCCCACGGCGGAGCGGCTGCGCGGCCGGGCCGAGCGGATCGACGCCGCGATCCGCGCCACCATGTACGACCCGGCCACCGGCTGGTTCCACGACACCGACCTCGCCACCGGCGCCCGGCTCACCGCCCGCGGCCGCGGCATCGAGGGCGCGATCCCGCTCTGGTCCGGCACCGCCGACCCGGCCCAGGCCCGCACCGTGCGGGCCCGGCTGCTCGACCCGGCGGAGTTCGGCACCCCGATGCCCTTCCCGACCGTCGCCCGCAGCTCGCCGTCCTTCGACCCGGCCGGCTACTGGCGCGGCCTGGCCTGGCTCGACCAGAGCTACTTCGCGATCGAGGGGCTGCGCCGGTACGGCTGGGACCAGGACGCCCGCCGGGCCGTCGAGCGGCTGCTCACCGCCGCCGAGGGGCTGAGCGGCGACGGGCCGGTCCGGGAGAACTACGACCCGCTGACCGGCCGCGGCCGCAACTCCACCAATTTCAGCTGGTCCGCCGCGCTGCTGCTGCCCCTGCTGCGCAGCTGACCCGCTTTGGCTCCGGGGCGCCTGACCAGGCATGATCGGGGCATGGTCGAACGAGTCATTGCAGCGTGTGACGGAGCAGCCAAGGGCAACCCCGGCCCGGCGGCCTGGGCCTACGTGGTCGCGGACGCCACCGGGGCGCCCCAGCGTTGGGAGGCGGGGCCGCTCGGGCACAGCACCAACAACATCGGCGAGCTGACGGCGCTTCAACAGCTGCTGTCCGCCACCGACCCGGCCGTGCCGCTGGAGGTCCGGCTCGACAGCACCTACACCCGCGACTCGGTCACCAAGTGGCTCAAGGGCTGGAAGCGCAACGGCTGGAAGACGGCGGCGGGCAAGCCGGTGGCCAACCGCGAGCTGATCCAGAGGATCGACGAGTTGCTGGAGGGCCGGGACGTCACCTTCGTCTACGTCCCCGCCCACCAGGTGGACGGCGACCCGCTGAACGCCATCGCCGACAAGGCGGCCAGCGACGCCGCCCGCACCCAGCAGGCCGCCGCCGGGACGGCCGCCGACCTGCCGGTGCCCGACCCGGCCGCGGCGGTCAAGGCGCCCCGGGCCGCGAAGCCGCGCACCGCCTCCGCCTCCGGTGGCTCCGGCACCGGCGCCGGTGCCGCCAAGCGCACCGGCGGCGGCTCGCGCACCCTGAACGCCCGCTTCCCCGGCACCTGCCCGTGCAGCCGCCCGTACGCCAAGGGCGACAAGATCACCAAGGTCGGCAGCAGCTGGGGCCACCCGGAGTGCGCCGCCGCCCACGCCTGAGCACCTCCGGCCACGTCTGAGCACCTCCGGCCCGCCGTCTGAGTACGGGTACTCAGGCGGCGGCCCGGCCCGGCGGGCACGATGGTGATCATGACGAAGCGCGCGGGGACGGACGGCCGGGGCGGCCGCAGGGCGGTGCGGGTGGCACTGGTGACGACGGTCGCGGGAGCGGCGGTGCTCGGCACGGTCGGCTACCGCGGCGTCGTGACGGTCGCGGAGGAGGTCCCGCGGGTGTGGTCGGGGGAGCCGTACCCGGTGGCCGACCCGGCCGCCGTCGCCGCGCACCTGGACGCCCGGACCCAGGCCGTCTACGACGCCCTCGCCCTGCCGCCCGGTGTGGCGCTGGCCCCGGTGCCGGTCGGCGACGACGGGATCTCCGCCAAGGTCCAGGGCGTCTGCCACGCCCGCGGCCTGGAGCACCTCCTGGAGAGCATGAACGACGGCGGCGCCGACCAGCCCCGCACGGCCGTGCTCGCCGCCCGCTTCACCCTCGCCGGGGTCGGCGCCACCCAGGGGACGGAGGCCCTGGGGCACGCCCGGCGGACCCTGACCGCCCAGGGCTGGACGGTCGTCTCGGCGGACGAGTCCGCGCCCGTCCCCAGCCTGAGCCTGGCACCGCCCGCGGACGGCCCGGGCGCCCTCGCCGAGGGCGCCTCGCTCCGCTACGACCCGGTGGCCCGGACCCTCACCGTCGGCGCGGGCGCCGAGTGCTCCCGCTTCACCGACGGCACCGCGGTGGACGGGGCCGGGCAGCCGACCGCGCTGCCGACCCCCACCGCCCCGAAGCAGCTGCGCGCCCGCTGAGTACCCGACCCACCGCGCTCCGTACAGCCGGGTGGGCACGTCGGCGAAGGCAGGTGAGAGCGGTGATCGTCTCCGAGACCCCGGAGTTCCACATCGGCGACCGGGTGTGGGTGTACCGGGAATCCTCCTACGGCGCGGTGGAGAGCGCCGTCGTGGTGGACACCCCCGCGGACCGCAGCCTGCGGCTGGAGTTCGCCGACGGCCACCGCAACCACCTGCGGCACGGCCGGGTCGAGCTGCACGGCCTGCACCGGAAGGGTGTTGACGGAGCGTTAAGATCCTGCCCCGGAAAGCCTCCGGCCGCCCCGGCCGCTGCCATCATGGGCACGACACCGGCGGCGGGCGCCGGAGTTCGACCGTGAGGAGCTGGCGTGACGGAAGCCGGTACGGCGATCGACCAGCCGCGGCAGCAGCCGGTGACGGTGGCGGACGAGCAGGTCGGGCTGAACGGCGCGATCGCGGCCGCGCTGACCCGGGCCGTGGGCTCGATGCCCGCCCTGTACGTGACCCTGGTGCTGGTCGCCGGCTGGATGGCGCTGGCGACCTGGGGGCCGCTGCACTCGATCGACCCCTACCCCTTCGGCTTCCTGCTGTTCCTGGACAACGTCGTCCAACTGGTGCTCTGCCTGGCGATCCTGGTCGGCCAGCGGGTGCTGGGCCAGGCCGCCGACCGCCGGGCGGTGCAGACCTACGAGAACGCCGAGGCGATCTTCGCCAAGGTCGCCGACCTCCAGGCGCACCTGGACCGGCACGACCGGGCGCTCGGGCGCGGGGTGAGCCTGCTGGAGACCAGCGGGCACCCGTGGATCCAGCGGCACCGGGTGCAGCCGCCGCCGCAGGCCCTGGACCAGGCCGCCGGGACCAACGGGCGGATCGCCGCCTGGCTGACCGGGCGGCTGGGCAGCATGTGGGCGTTCTACCTCGCCGCCGTGACCCAGGTGCTGTGGATCGGCCTGTCCCAGCTCGGGGTGCAGACCTTCGACCCGTACCCGTTCGCCTTCATGAGCTTCCTGTCCACCCTGGCCCAGCTGGTCTTCATGATCGTGATCATGGTCGGGCAGGACGTGCTGGGCAAGGCCGGCGACCGCCGCGCCGAGCAGACCCTGCTGGACGCCGAGGCCGTGCTGCACGAGTGCGGCCGGATGAAGGCCCGGCTGGAGGCGCAGGGGAGGGTGATCGAGAGCCTGGCCGACTACACCGACGCCCAGGTCACCCGGCAGCTGGCCCGGGCCATCCACCGCAGCCGGGTGGCGGCGGCGGTCGAGGACGGCGAGGAGGCGGGCAGCCGCCCGGCCCTGCTGCCCTGGGAGGACCTGCCCGAGGAACTGCGCACGGCCAACCGGCGCCAGGCCCGCCAGCTCGGCGAGCGCCTCGCCGCGGTCGGCTGCCTGATGGTGCCCACCTCCGAGCGGGTCGCCCCGGACGCCGTCGGCGGCTTCGAGGACTTCACCGAGGAGGAGGCTGAGGTGCTGGCCCGGCTGGAGCACGAGCACGAGCACCGCTACGGCACGGGCGCCGAACCGGAGGCGCTGCTCCCCGGCCAGCGGGACGGCCGGGCGGCGTTCCTGCCCTGGGAGGAGCTGTCGGACCGGGCCCGGGGCCGGACGGTGGAGTCGGTGCGGCTGATCCCCGCCGTGCTCGCCGAGGTCGGCTTCCAGGTGATCCGGATCGGCCGGGTCGCCGACGGCGCGGGGGAGTTGGACTTCACCCCCGAGGAGTGGGCCACCCTCGGCCGGGCCCTGATGGCCTCCGGCGTCCTGGTCGCGCTCGCCGAGGGCGTCGCGGACCCGGAGGAGGTGATAGCGATCGTCAAGCTGCTGCGCGAGGCGAGCAGCACCCATCCGCGGCGCTTCGTCCGGGAGTTGGCGGCGGCCTCGACCTTCGACACCGGGCTGCGGCCCGACACCCGCTACGCCGAGTACCGCGGGCCCGCGCTGGAGACGATCCGCTCGGCCACCGGGATCGTGGCCGAGCGGGCGCCGGACGAGCTCGCCGGGTACCGGGAGCTCCTGTGGGAGATCGCGACCGTGGTCGCGGACGCCAACGAGGAGGGCGGCATCCTCGGCCTGGGCGCCCGTACCCGGGTGCCGAACGAGGTGGCCGCCATGGAGGCCGTCCGGGCCGCGAGCCTGGGCGAGCCCGAGGCCGCGACGGCTCGGCCTCGGGCCAGGACGGGCCCGCGCAAGCGCGGCTGAACGGACGCGACCGGCCGACCGCGGGAGCGGCCGGCCGGTCGGTGCGTCGGAGGCGCCGGTCAGGAGTGCGCGTCAGGGGCGTCCGTGGGGACGGCCAGGACGGTGCCCCTCATGAGCGGGTCACTTCTCCTCGGCCATGGCCTTGATGTCCTCGAAGCCGAGGCCCATCTTGTTGAACGCCTTGGCCTGGGCCTCCGGGATGCCGAGCGCGGCCAGCGACTTGAGCTGGGCGTCGGTCAGCGGCGCGGCCTCGGTGGTGAACGGCGGGACGCCGGTGGCGTCGCCCTCGGCGCTCGGGTCCTCGCCGCCGGAGGCCAGCACGAGGAAGGTCTTCACCAGGTCCTCGCTGGTCATCCTGGTGGCATCGGCCGGGGCCTCGACCTTCGGCGCGTCCTGGTTGAAGGCGAGCTTCACCGGGAAGTTGACGCCCGGGTCGACCTTCTTCTCCAGCTGCGCGAGGTCGAAGGTGGCCGAGTTGAGCGCGCCGTCCTTGAGGTACAGGTCGACGCCGACCTTGCGGTCCGGGACGTCGGTCGGGGCCTCGGTCGGGAACTTCTTGAACTGCTGCGGGAACTTGGCGGAGAGCGGCTTGACGGCCTTGTACAGCTCGTCCACGGCCTGGCGGGCCGGGGCGCTCATCCAGATGTGCTCGGTGCCGTCCTTCTTGCCCTTGTCCTCGAAGGTGACGGTCCGGTTGAACACGTCCTTGAGCGAGTTGAGGAGCTCCTTGCCGGCGGCCGGGTCGACCGAGGGCACGGCCTCCGGCTTGCCGCCCTTGGCGCCGTCCTCCTTCTTGGCCTCGTCCGCGAGCTGCTGGAGGTCGAGCGAGACCCACTCGCCGGTCAGCAGGCTCTTGGCGGGGGCCATGTCGGGGGAGAGGTCCTTGGCGACGGTGTCGACCTCGGCCGGGTCCTGGCCGGTGAGCTTGAGCACGCTCTTCATGTCGAGGTGCAGGAAGCCCTTGGCGTCGACCTGGCGGTACTCCAGGAGCGGGGTGCCCTTCTTGTCCGCGATCAGGTAGGAGATCCGCACCGACTTGTCGAGCGTGATGTCCTGCTGGTTCTTCTGGTCGTCCGCCCCGGTGTTCTTGAAGGCGTCGACCTCCTTGAGCGGCTTGTCGGCCGCGACCGCGACGGAGACCGAGAGGCCGGACAGACCCTTCGCGCTCTGCTCGTCGATCGCCTCGTCGCCGGTGGCCTTGGTGAAGGCGACGATCTGCTCGGGGGTGGCGTCCACGGAGAGCGTGAAACCGGCGGACTTGCCGTCACCGACCTTGCCGAAGGCCTTCGACACCTTCTGGCCGGCCGAGAGCTGCTCGGCGGTGCCGCAGGCGGTGAGGCCGGTGGCGAGGACGGAGGCGGTGACGGCGACGGGCAGCGCACCGCGGGCGGCCGTGCGGATGGCGGTGTTGATGGTGGAACTCCTGGTCTGACGGGGCCTGAGTGAAACGGGTCAGGCCATTCCCTCCCCTGCGGTGAAGAACGCCGCAGCGCATACACAGGTGATCACATTATCAGCAAGGAGGCACGCGATTATTTGACCCCGGCTTTAACTGATCGGGCCGATATCGATACCTTTTGGCCGGATTTCATCCCTTCGACGAGCCGGAGTTGGCACCCCGGACGAAATGGCGCTGGAAGCAGAAGAACAGCACCGCCACCGGCACGGTGGAGACCAGTGCCGCCGCCAGCTTGAGCGGGTACTGCGTCCCGGAACCGAGGCCGCCGGAGACGAAGTGCGCCAGACCCGTCGTCAGGGTGTCGTGCCCACTGGACTGGGTGGAGACCAGGAAATGGGTGAACTCGTTCCAGGAGCCCTGGAAGGAGAGCACGGTCAGGGTGATCAGCGAGGGCCGGGACATCGGCAGCACCACCGACCAGAAGATCCGGAACGTCCCGGCGCCGTCGATCCGCGCCGCCTCCTCGATCTCGCGCGGCACCGAGACGAAGAACTGCCGCATGATGAAGATCCCGGCGGCGTCGACCAGCAGCGGCAGCACCATCCCGCCGTAGGTGTCGAACATCCCGAAGCTCTTGAGCACCAGGAACTTCGGGATCAGCAGCACCACACCGGGCACCGCCATCACCGCCAGCACGAAGCCGTTCAGCAGCCGGCGGCCGGGGAAGGCGATCCGGGCCAGGGCGTAGCCCGCCATCGAGTCGAACAGCACCCGCCCGGCCGTGACCAGGACGGTCACCAGCACGCTGTTGCCCAGCCAGCCGAGGAACGGCACGTTCTCCACGCCGTGCGCGAGCCCGAACAGCCGGCGGTAGGAGTCGAGGGTGCCGCCGTCCGGGAGCAGCGTCATCGGGTGGGCGGCCGCGTCCGGGTCGGTCTTGAAGCTGTTCGCCAACTGCAGGAGGAACGGCAGCAGGTAGAGCAGCGCGAAGGCGAGCAGCGCGGTGTACCCGAGCAGGCGCAGCGGCCGGGGGAAGCGGGCGAGCACGGGCCGTTCCGGGCCCGTCCGGTGGTCAGCGCGCCGCACGGCGGACTCCCTTCGGGCGGGGCCCCCGGGCGCCGTCCCGCTCCCGCAGGGCCCACCGCTGCACGGCGGTGAGCAGCAGGACCAGGCCGAGCAGGACGAACGCGATGGCGGCGCCCTGCCCGTAGTCGGCGTTGTCGAAGCCGGAGGAGTAGGAGAGGTAGGCGGGGGTGAGGGTGGTGTTGCCGGGCGCGCCCTTGCCCATCACGTACACCTGGTCGAAGACCTGCCAGGTGGAGATCAGCCCCAGCGTCAGCACCAGGAACAGCACCGGCCGCAGCGCGGGAAGGGTGACGTGGCGCAGCAGTTGGCGCCGGCCGGCGCCGTCCAGGGCGGCGGCCTCCTCCAGTTCGCGCGGGACGTCCTGGAGGGCGGCCAGGAAGATCAGCATGAAGGTGCCGGAGGTGGTCCAGACGGCCATCAGGATCAGGGTGCACATCGCGACCGAGGGCCCGGCGAACCACTCCGACCAGGCCAGCCCGAGCGGGCCGCCGGTTGTCGGCGCGGGCTGGTCCACGCCGAACCACCCCAGCACCAGCCAGACCAGCCCGCGCGGGTCGGCGAACCAGTTGGGGCCCTCGACGCCGACCCAGCCCAGCATCCGGTTGACGGCGCCGCTGCCCTGGAACAGGAAGAGGAAGACCGTCGAGACGGCGATCGAGCTGGTGACGGACGGGAAGTAGAACACCGTGCGCAGGGCGCCCCGGCCGCGCAGCAGCCGCTGGTTGACGGCGAGGGCCAGGGCCAGCGCCAGCACGGTCTGCAGCGGCACCGTCAGCACCACGTAGTAGAGGGTGTTGCGCAGCGAGGTGGCGAACAGGGTGCGGTCCAGGCCGTCCACGGTGAACAGCCGGCGGTAGTTGTCCAGGCCCACGAAGTCCGCGGTGCCGTCGAAGGGGTTGGACTGGCCGTCCCAGTGCAGCAGGCTCACCCACAGCGCCATCGCGATCGGCAGCACCATGAAGAGGCCGAGGACCAGGACCATGGGGGCGGTGAACAGCCAGCCCCAGGCCCCCTCGCGCAGGCCGCGCACGCCGCGTCGGACGCGGGGGCGGGGGTCAGCGGGCATTCTTGACGGCCTGCTCGCCGTTGCGCTGGAGGGCGGCCAGGATTGCCGCCGGGTCGGCCGTGCGCAGCGACTGGAGGTCGGTGTTGAACTGGGTGAGCACCTGGTTGAACCCGGGGACGGTGACCGGCGGCTGGGCGTGGGCGACGCCGTCCACCCAGGCCTTGGACTCCGGGTACTTCTCGGCGTAGGCGGCGAGCGCGCTGGTGCGCGAGGGCATCACGCCGAAGGCCTTGGCGAACTCCAGCTGCTGGTCGCCGGAGGTGAGCTGCCGGACCAGGTCGACGCCGGCCGCCTGGTGGCGGCTCTTGGCGGCGATGCCCCAGCAGTTGCTGAACGCCAGGGTGCCGGGGCCGGCCGGCCCGGCGGGCAGCGGGAGCACCTTGTACGGGACGTTCGGGTAGTCCTTGGCCATCGCGCCCTTGAGCCAGTTGCCCTCGATCGTCATCGCGGCCTTGCCCTTGCCGAGCGCCTCACCGCCCCAGCCGGCGTCCACCTCGGCGACGTACTTGGCCGAACCGGCCTTCAACAGGCCCTGGACGTACTCCAGCGCCTGCCGGTTGCCGGGGGCGTCGGCGGTCATCGCGGTCTGCTCGGGGTTGGTGATCCAGCTGCCGGCCTGCTTGAACAGGGCGCCCAGCCGCTGGTAGTCGGGGGCGGTGACCAGGCCGGTCACGCCGTCCTTGGTGAGCTTGGCGGCGTCGTCGGCGAGTTGCTGCCAGGTGGTGGGGTAGTCGGCCTCGGTGAGCCCGGCCTGCTGCCACAGCGTGGTGTTGACGGCCAGGGCCAGCGTGGAGCTGTCCTTGGGCAGGCAGGTGAGCCTGCCGTCGTGGCTGAACGCCTTGCGCAGCTGCTCGGAGAAGTCCGCGGCGTCGGCTATCTGATCGCCGTAGGCGTACAGCGAGCCGCCCTTGGCGTAGTTGGCGAACTGGTCGGAGTTCACGTAGAAGAGGTCCGGCGGGTTGCCGCCGGCGAAGGCCTGGCCGAGCTGCTGGTTGATGTTGCTCGCGATCTGCACGGTGACGGTGTTTCCGGTCCGCTGCGCCCAGGCGGCGGTGGCGGCCTTGACCGCCGCGGTCTCGGCCTCGCCGGAGCTGGCGATCAGGACGGTCAGGCTCTGGCCGGCGCCGGAGGACTGCTTGGCCGACGTGTCGCCGAATCCGCCCGAGGAGGAGCAGCCGGTGACGGCGCCGAGGGCGACGGCCGTGCAGACGGCGGCCGCGGCGAGGGTGCGGGAGGTGGCCATGCGGGTCTCCTTGCGGGGTGGTGGGTGGTGGACGGCCTTCGGGGGACGGGTGCTTCGGGCGGGCCTCGGCGGCGGGCCTCGGTGGCGGGGTTTCGGGGAAGGGGCGCGGGGAGGGCGCGGGCGCTACGCGCTGTCGCGCAGCACCAGCTCCGGTTCCAGCAGCACGTGTTCGACGGGCCGCCCGCGGTCGCCGAGGCGCTCCAGCAGCAACTGCATGCAGACCCGGCCGACCGCGTCGAGCGGCTGGGCGAGGCTGGAGAGCGAGGGGAAGAGCAGTGGGGCGATCGGGGAGTCGTCGAAGCCGATCACGGCGGCCTCCGGGCCGGGGGTGCGGCCGGCCCGGCGCAACGCCTGGTACCAGCCGAGCGCGAGGGTGTCGCTGGCGGCGACGACGGCGGTCGCACCGCCGGCCAGCAGTTTCCCGGCGGCCTCGGTCGCGTGCTCCGGGTCGTCCGGGCTCTCCACCCGGCGGCCCCGGGTGGACAGGTCCAGTTCGCGCATCGCGCCCTGCCAGCCGCGGGCGCGGTCGTCGCCGACCCCGGAGCCCTTGGGCCAGCCCAGGAAGCCGATCCGGCGGTGGCCGAGCCCGGCCAGGTGGCGGACGGCCGCCGAGGTGCCGGCGGCGCCGTCCACGTCGACCCAGTCCCCGACGTCCTTGCCGGACCAGGTGCGGCCGAAGGCGACGAAGGGGACGCCGCGTTCGTGCAGCCAGCCCTGGCGGCGGTCGCCGCGGTCGGTGCCGCTGAGCACGAAGCCGTCGGCGCCGTGCTCGTCCAGCAGCTGCTGGTAGCTGGTGAGTTCGTCGTCCCCGGGGGCGACGGCGAACAGCACCACCCGGTAGCCGGCCCGGTCGGCGGCCTCGGAGAGCGAGTGCAGGAACTGGTCCAGGACCGGGGTCGGGACGCCGGTGCTGCTGGAGCGGATGCCGTAGCCGATCAGCCGGCTGGCCCTGGTCTTGAGCGCCTGGGCGGCCCGGTGCGGGCGGTAGCCGAGTTCGTCGATGGCGCGCCGGACCCGCTCCAGCGTCTGCGGGCGCAGCAGCTCGGGCGAGTTGATCGCGTTGGACACCGTCTGACGGCCCACGCCGGCCCGGGCGGCGACCATTTCGAGGGTCACCGCGGACCCGGGCCCGCTCCTGGGCGATGAGTGTGCATGCATGACGGTGATCCTAGGTTCTGTCGCCACAGGGCTTGGCTTGGAGCGTTCCAAGCGGGGGTTCCATCAACCCCACCAGGGGAGTTAATGTCTTGGAACGCTCCAATGGCAGAAAGGTTGCGCCCGGGTGGAAGCAACTGTCAAGCCCCGCACCGAGAACGAGGAGACCATGCCCGCGACCGACCTCCAGCCGTTCCTGCACGACGCCCGGCTCTCCGTGGCCGCCCCCAGCTTCTGCGCCGCCCGCCCCGACGGCCGCATCGGCGAGGGCGCCGACGGCTTCTACCACGGCGACCGCCGCATCCTCTCCCGCCTGGAGATCGGTGCCCCCGGCGTTCCCGAGGCCCCGATCGCCACCGCCGAACTCCCGGACGGGCGGACCGTCTTCGTCACCGTGCTGCGCGGCCTCGGCGAAGGGACCGCCGACCCCGCCACCACCCTGGAACGCCGCCGCGAACTCCACCCCGGCCGCCTGGTCGAGCACTGCACCCTCCACAACGCCGGCACCCGCCCCGCCCGCCTGCGCCTGGAGATCCGCGCCGAGAGCGACTTCGCCGCCATGGACACCGTCAAGGCCGGCCGCCCCGGCACCCCGGTCGAGCCCCGCGCCCACGGCGCCGACGGCCTGCGCTGGCAGGACGGCCCGCTCACCGCCGCCCTCACCCTCACCCCTCCGCCCCACCACCTCGACCCCGCCAGCGGCACCCTCGGCTACGACCTCGAACTCGCCCCCGGCCGGAGCTGGCACGCCGTCCTGGAGTGCACCGCCGAACACCGCGACGGCGACCTCTTCCCCGCCGCCCGCACCACCCCCTGGAGCACCCCCGAGATCACCGGCCGCGACCACCACCTCGCCCACTGGCTCACCCGCTCCCACCACGACCTGCGCGGCCTGCTGCTCACCGACCCGCTGCGCCCCGCCGACACCTTCCTCGGCGCCGGAGCGCCCTGGTTCCTCACCCTGTTCGGCCGCGACTCGCTCTGGGCGGCCCGGATGATGCTCCCGCTCGGCACCGACCTCGCCGCCGGCACCCTGCGCACCCTGGCCCGCCGTCAGGGCCGGGCCGTCGACCCGGCCACCGAGGAGCAGCCCGGCAAGATCCTGCACGAGGTCCGCCGCGCCGAGCAGCACCTCGACACCGGCTCCCACCTGCCGCCCAGCTACTACGGCACCGCCGACGCCACCCCGCTCTGGCTCCTGCTGCTGCACGACGCCTGGCGCTGGGGCCTGCCCGCCGAGGAGGTCGAGGACCTGCTCCCGCACGCCGAGGCCGCCCTCGACTGGCTGGAGCGGTACGCCGACGCGGACGGCGACGGCTTCCTGGAGTACGTCGACAGCACCGGCCGCGGCCTCTCCAACCAGGGCTGGAAGGACTCCTCGGACGGCATCCGGTTCCGCGACGGCCGGATCGCCGCCGCCCCGATCGCCCTCAGCGAGGTCCAGGCCTACGCCCACGAGGCCGCCGTCAAGTCCGCCGACCTGCTGGAGGCCTTCGGCCGCCCCGGCGCCGAGCGCTGGCGGCAGTGGGCCGAGCGGCTGCGCGAGCGCTTCCGCGACCGGTTCTGGACCGAGGACGAGCACGGCCGCCACCCGGTCGTCGCCCTCGACCGCGACAAGCGGCCGGTCGACTCGGTCGCCTCCAACCTCGGCCACCTGCTCGGCACCGGCCTGCTCTCGGCCGAGGAGAGCGCGCTGGTCGCGCAGCGCCTCACCGCCCCCGGCCTGGACAGCGGCTTCGGCCTGCGCACCCTGGACGCCGCCACCGCCGGCTTCAACCCGCTGGGCTACCACACCGGCTCGGTCTGGCCGCACGACACCGCCGTCGCCGTGCACGGACTGGCCCGGGCCGGCCGGCCCGAGGACGCCGCGCCGCTGGCCGCCGGACTGCTGCGCGCCGCCGCGGCCTTCGACCACCGGCTGCCCGAGCTGTACGGCGGCCACCCGCGCGAGCGCTACCACCGCCCCGTCCCGTACCCCGCCTCCTGCCGCCCGCAGGCCTGGGCCGCGGCCTCCGCCGTCCTGGTGCTGCAGGCGCTGCTCGGGCTCGCCGCGGACGCTCCGGGGCGCCGGCTGTGGGTGCGCGGGAGCGTCCCGGCCGGGTACGAGTCGCTGCGGATCAGCGGGCTGACGGTGGCCGGGCTGCCGATCGAGGTGGAGACCGACCACACCGGCGCCGTCCGGCTGCGCGCCCCGGAGGGGTTCACCGTCATCACGGTCTGAGGGCTTCGTGATTTCCTGTGAAGGTCCTGCGTCGCCCGGCGGACGGACGGTCAGCCCGCCGACGGCCGCCCGACCTCGCCGAACGCCCGCCGCCCGGGCCGGCGTCGGGTGCTCCGTGTGCCGACTCGGCCCCGCCGGGAATCTGCCCGGCGGGGCCCCGGCCGCCCCGGGGGCACTGGTGTCCGAGGTGTCATCACCACCTGCTAACCTCAGCCGATTTCCCGCCGCACCGAGTCGGCGGACAAGACGGGGTAAGAGGTACAGAAGACCATGGCATTCCTCCGGGCCAAGCAGAAGGCCCAGGTCATCGAGAAGCTGTCGCAGGTGGCGCCGCCCGGCGAGACCTTCATCGCCTGCGTGCACGCGGAGAGCGGGCCCAGCCCGTGGCTCGCGGCCGCACTCGGTGAGATTCCGCTCGTCGGCCTGATCATCGTGCTGACCCGCAGGTACTACTTCCTGACGCTCACCAACAGCCACGTGGTGATCAACTCGGCCAACCGCTGGAACAACCGGCCCGGCGACGTGGTCGCGGCCTTCCCGCGGCAGGCCTTCCCGGTCAGCCGGGTCAAGCGGGCGAGCATCTGGAGCTCGATGTACGTCCAGATGCCGGGCAGCGCCAACCCGGTGCGCCTGAACATCCACCGCATCTGGCGGGCCGAGATGGACCAGCTGAGCGCGGCCTTCCCGCCCGGGGCGATCGACCCGAGCTCGCAGCCCTTCGACACGCCGCAGAACCAGGGCTTCCCGCCGCCGGCGTACCCGATGGGCGTCCAGGCCGCACCCGGCCAGCAGATGATCCCGCAGCAGCAGCCGCCGCACCAGCAGCCGCAGCAGGGCTTCGGCGCGCCGCAGGCGCAGCCGTACCCGCCGCAGCAGCAGCCGCAGCACCAGCCGTACCCGGCGGCGCAGCCGGGCCAGCCGTACCCGCCGCAGGCCTACCCGCCGGCCCAGCCGTACCCGGCGCAGCCGGGCGCCCAGGTGCCGCCGCAGGGCCAGCCGTACCCGCCGCAGGTCCCGAACGTGCCGTACCCGGGCCAGCAGGGCTACCCGGGCCAGCACTGACCGCGCGCCCGCGCCGACCGCGGCCCCGGTTCCCCCGTGCGGGGAGCCGGGGCCGCGGCCTTCGCGGCGGGCTCCGAGGCCGGGGCCGGCTCGGCGCGCCCGCCCGGGCGGACTCTGCGAGGCTGAGAGGGACAGCAGCCTCGATCGAGGAGGCCCGCACCGATGTCAGCGCAGAGCCCGGAGCCGTCCGGGCGCAAGGGCCGGGTGGCCGCGCTCCGGGCCGCGGAGGTCCGGCACGCGCGGACCAGGCGGTGGCTGGTGAGCGGTCTGGTCGTCCTGGTGGTGCTCGCGGTGGTCGGCGTGATCGCCGTCGTGATCGCCGACAACCAGGGCAGCTCCGCGCCGTCGGGCGTCCCGGCGCACCCCCGGACCACCGCCGAGGGCCGGACCACCCCGCCGCCCTGGGACGCGCCCGCCGACGTCGCGGCGGCCGTCAAGGCGGCCGGCCTGCCGATGCTCGGCGCCGAGGGCACCGCCCTGCACATCCACACCCACCTGGACGTCTACGCCGACGGGCAGCCCGTGACCGTCCCCGCGCTGGTCGGCATCGACGAGAGCGCCCAGCGGATCAGCCCGCTGCACACCCACGACACCAGCGGGGTCGTCCACATCGAGTCGCCGGTGGCCGCCGACTTCACCCTGGGCCAGTTCCTGACCGAGTGGCAGGTCTCCGCCTCCGCGGACCACCTGGGCGGGCTGCGCACCGACGCCACCCACGCGCTCACCGCGTACGTGGACGGCAAGGCGGTGGGCGGTGACCCGGCGGCGATCGTGCTGCACGCCCACGACGAGATCGCCCTGGTGTACGGCACGGCCGCGGAGAACGCCGCCGTGAAGGTGCCGAGCGGCTACGACTGGCCGAGCGGGCTCTGAGCCTGAGCCGTCCACGAGCCGCCGTCGGGCGCTGAAACGCCGTCGGGCGCCGAACCGCCGCCGGACGCCGAGTCGCTGCCGAGCGGGGGGAGTCGCCGGGTGATCCGGTCGAACAGTTCCTTGAGCGGCTCGCCCAGTTCGCGGCCGAACCCGGTGAGCCCGTAGCTGACCTGGGGCGGTGTGGTCGGTGCGACCTCCCGCCGGACCAGGCCGTCCTGGACCAGGGCGCGCAGGGTCTGGGTGAGCATCTTCTCGCTGATGCCCTGGATGCTCTCGCGCAGTTCGTAGAAGCGCAGGTCGTTGTTCCGCAGGGAGATCAGCACCCAGATCCCCCATCGGCTGGTCACGTGGTCGACGACGGTGCGCGCGGGGCAGTCGGTGTGAAACACGTCATACCGGCCCCCCGGTGCGGCCGCTCTGTACTGCGGGCCTTCCTTCATGTGTGGAGCTTACTTCGAGGTATGTCCTTACCAAAAGTAAGTCGCTGCTCCTAGGTTGAGGGCATCGGAGCGACCTCCGAGCAGGACGAACAGACGAGTAGTGGGAGCAGAACATGATCGTGGTGACCGGAGCCACCGGGAACATCGGCCGGCCGTTGACCCGGGCGCTGGCCGAGGCGGGCCGGGAGGTGACGGCGGTGTCGCGGCGGGCGGCGGCGGTGCCGGACGGCGTCCGCCACGTGACGGCCGACCTGGCCGAGCCGGGTGCCCTCAAGCCGGTACTGGCCGGGGCGGAGGCGCTGTTCCTGCTGCTCTCCGGAGACCTGCACGGCGCCGGGGCCGGCCCGGCCGACCTGGTCGCCGACGCGGTGGGCGCCGGCGTCCGGCGGATCGTCCTGCTGTCCAGCCAGGGCGTGGTGACCAGGCCCTTCGGCCGGACCCGGATCGCGCTGCGCGCGCTGGAGGACAAGCTGCGCGCCGCCGGCGTGGAGTGGAGCATCCTGCGGCCGGGCGGCTTCGCCTCCAACGCCTTCTGGTGGGCCGACTCGGTGCGCACCGACCGGCTGGTCGCCGCGCCCTTCGGGGACGTCGGCGTGCCGGTCGTCGACCCGGCCGACATCGCCGAGGTGGCGGCGGCCTGCCTGCTGGACGAGCGGCACGGCGGCGGCCGCTACGAGCTCACCGGGCCGGAGGTGATCACCCCGCGCGGGCAGGCGGCGGCCCTGGCCGCCGCGCTGGGCGAGCCGGTGCGCTTCCACGAGCTGAGCCGGGAGGAGGCCAGGGCCGGCATGGCCCGGGCCATGCCGGCGGAGCTGGCCGACGACACCCTGGACATCCTCGGCTCGCCCAGCCCGGCCGAGACCCGGATCAGCCCGGACGTCGAGCGGGTCCTCGGTCGGCCGCCGCGGTCCTTCGCGGACTGGGCCGCGCGCAACGTCGCCGCGTTCCGCTGAGGTCGGGTCCGCCGGGCCCGGCCGGTCGGGCCCGGCCGGTCAGGGCCGCTCGTCGTCCCCGGGCGGCGGGGCGCCGAGGGCGAGGGTGAAGCTGAACCGGTCGCCCCGGTAGAGGGCGCGGACCAGTTCCAGCGGGCGGCCGTCGGCGTCGAGGCTGCGGCGGTGCAGCAGCAGCATCGGCAGCGCGGGCGGGGTGCCGATCAGCAGGGCCTCGCGCGGGGTGGCCAGGACGGTCTCGATCCGCTCGTCGGCGGTGCCGAGGTGGACGCCGTGCGCGCGCAGGTAGCCGTAGAAGGAGCCCTCGGGGTCGAAGTCCGTCGCCAGGCCGGGCACTCGGGCCACCGGCACGTAGGTGGACTCCAGTCCGACGCGCTCCTCGTCGGCGCGCAGCACGCGTTCCAGGTGCCAGAGCGGTTCGCCCTCGGCGACGGCCAGGCGCCCGGCCAGCGCGGGGTCGGCGGCCAGGCGGTCGAGGGTGATCAGGGTGCGGCCGGGGCGCAGGCCCTGGCGGGTGACGCCCTCGGTGTAGCTGGTGAGGGACAGCGGCTGCTCGATCTTCGGTCCGGCGACGACCGTGCCGCGCCCCTGGCGGCGCAGTCGGCCCTCCAGCAGGAGCTCGCGCAGGGCCTGGCGGACCGTCGCGCGGGCGACGCCGTGACGCTGCGCCAGGTCGGCCTCGGTGGGCAGCCGGCCGCCCGGGCCGAGCTCGCCGAGGAGCTCCTCCAGCCGCTCCTTGACCAGGTAGTACTTGGGCACCCGGCCGTGCTCGGGGACGCCGGCGCGGGCGGGTTCCGGGCCGGGCCGGGGGGTGGGCTGGTTCACCGCGCAAGCCTATCGAGCGGCCGGGGCGGGGGATTCGGCGGCCGGGCGAAGGTCACGAAACGATAACCGGTCTGGACTGAATTTCGACCGTTGTTCATGCCGCCGTGGATTCGCCAAGGGTTCGTGCTCGCCCGGCCGCCCCACTCTCGGTGCTGGTGCAACTGCACCGAACCGATGCCCAGTTGGGAGCCCCCCTTGCGCACCTCCCGCTCCATCCGCAGCACGGCCCTCGCCACCGCCACGGTCGCCGCGACCGTCGCCGCGCTGATCCCGCTCTCGGCGTCCGCCGCCACCGCCGTGACCGGGTCCGCCGCCACCGGTGCGGCCGCCGCGGTCGCGGCCGACGGCTCGTACCAGGGCTTGCCGAACGGCACCAAGCAGGCCAAGACCCTGGTCATCGGCGTCGACGGCACCCGCTACGACAAGCTGCTCACCGCCGACGCGCCCAACCTCAAGGCCCTGATGGCGGGCGGCCTGACCGCCACCAGCAACCTGTACGCCAACCCGCTGGCGCCCACCCTGTCCGGCCCGGGCTGGTCCACCATCGCCACCGGCGTGTGGCCCGACAAGCACAAGGTCAAGGACAACGCCTTCACCGGCGCCCGCTTCGACCTGTACCCCGACTACGCCACCCGCCTGGAGGCCGCCGACCCCGGCAACTCCACCCTGGTGATCGGCTCCTGGAACCCCATCACCGCCAACGTCTTCAACGGCCGCGCCGACCTGCGCATCCCGGAGAGCGAGAACGACGGCAAGACCGCCACCGACGCCGCGGACTACCTCGCCCACGGCAACCCCGACGAGACCTTCCTGCACTTCGACGGCGTCGACGAGGCCGGCCACGCCCACGGCGGCGCCAGCGCCGACTACCTGTCCGCCATCCACACCGTGGACGGCCTGGTCGGCCAGGTCGTGCAGGCCGTCAAGTCCCGCCCCACGTACGGCTCCGAGGACTGGCTGATCGTCGTCACCACCGACCACGGCCACACCGACGCGGGCGGCCACGGCGGCAACAGCGCCAACGAGCGGCAGACCTTCCTGATCGCCGACGGCGCCGGCTACGCCCCCGGCTCGCGCCGCTACGACGTCAAGCCGGTCGACATCGCCCCCACCGTCCTCAAGCACGAGGGCGTCGCCGTCGACCCCGCCTGGAAGCTCGACGGCCGGCCGATCGACGAGATCACCCCGGACGCCTTCGACGCGCTGCGCCCGAACCTGCAGACCCGGGTCGACGAGACCGGCATCCCGGCCGGGGTGAAGGGCTGGACCCACACCCCGCCGGCCGGCTGGAGCATCGACAACTCCCGGATGCCCAGCGGCGGTGTGACCGAGTGGCGCGGCTGGGCCTTCGCCACCGACGAGTTCTGGACCGCCGCCGAGCTGAACCAGTCCCGCGAGACCAATGTGCGCGCCCGCAACGTGTTCGCCGTCGCGGACTCCGACGAGTGGGACGACAAGGCGCACGGCGCCGGGCAGTTCGACTCCACCCTGATCAGCCCGGTCTACCCGGTGTCCGGCCTGAGCCGCGGCACGCTCTCCTTCGCGACCGACTACAAGGTGGACGGGCCGCAGACCGGTGACCTGTACGTGGTCTTCGACAACGGCACCCCGCAGCTGGTGAAGTCCTACCGCAGCGACCTCAACACCGTCGAGCAGCTGCCGGTCACCGTCCCGGCCGGCGCCACCGGCGCCCGCTTCCAGTTCCGCTACACCGGCACCAACAGTGCCTTCTGGACGGTCGACCAGGTGACCTTCACGGCCTCCTGAACCGCCCTCGGGCCCGCGGGCGGGGGCCGTGCGCCGGCCCCCGCCCCGGGCTCCGGGTCAGGTCAGCTCGCGCATCCGCCGGATCGGGCCGGCCAGCAGGATCACCGGGCTCACCACGCTGACCACGGCGACCAGGAGCAGCGCCGTCCGCGGTCCCCAGGTCGCGGCGGCGGCCCCGGCGGCCAGGGCGCCGACCGGGATGGCGCCCCAGGAGACGAAGCGGACCGTGGCCATCACCCGGGACAGCAGCTCCGGCGGGGTCCGGGTCTGCCGGTGGGTGCGGGTCACGATGCTGGTGACCACGACCCCCGCCGAGAACCCGGCGTTGCCGAGCGCGAAGACCAGCGTCGCCCACCCGGGCCCGGCGAGCGGCAGCAGCAGGGCGAAGGCGGTGGCGACCACGGCCGCCCAGCGCAGCGCGGTGCCGCTGCCGAACCGCGCGACCAGCCGGGGAGTGGCGGCCGCGCCGAGCAGGCTGCCGAGCCCGCCGGTGGCCATCAGGGCGCCGACGGCGGCGGCCGGGGCGTCGAGGGTGCGGACCAGGAAGACCGGGGTGAGCGTCATCAGCCCGCCGCAGACGAAGTTCACCGCGGTGGCGTCGGCCACGCAGGGCCGGATCACCGGGTGCCGGGTGACGAACCGCCAGCCCTCGCGGATCTGCTCGCGCATCCCGGCGCCGCCGGTCGGCCGGGCGGCGGGCTGTGCGACCGGCGGCAGGGTGCCCAGCAGGGCCGCCGAAGCGAGGTAGCTGACGGCGTCCAGCAGCATCGAGGCCGCGCCGCCGACCAGCTGCACCAGCACGCCGCCGAGCGAGGGCCCGGCCAGGTCGGTGGCGGCGACGCTGCCGGAGAGCAGGCTGTTGCGGGCGGTCAGCTCCTCCTTGGGGACGACGGCGGGCAGGAAGGTCGAGTTGCCGACGTCGAAGAGCACGCTCGCGAAGCCGACCAGCAGGGCCACCGCGACCAGTTGGGGCAGCCCCAGCACCCCGAACGCGGCGGCCAGCGGCACCGAGGCGACGGCGGCGGCCCGCAGCAGGTCCATCGCCACCTGGGTGCCGCGCAGGGGCAGCCGCTGGACCAGCACGCCGGCCGGCAGTCCGATCACCAGCCAGGCGACGTAGGCGGCGCCCGTGATCAGTCCGACCTCGAAGGCCGAGGCGTGCAGGGTGACCACCGCGATCAGCGGCAGGGCCACCGTCGTCACCTGGTCGCCGAGCCGGCTGACGGTCGAGGCGGTCCAGTAGCGCCAGAACGCCCCCGCCCCGGGGCCGCTTCCGCCGCCCCCGCTCCCGTCCCCGCCCGCCGGATCCGCCGTTCTCGCCGCGCCCACCGTCTCGGTCGTCAACGTCCGCCCCTTCGCCGCCACCGGTCCACCAGCGGGACCGAGTGAGTTCCCTTTAGGAACTCACTATACTGGGTGATCATGCGGCACACGGAAGCGGCGGACCCCGACTGCGCGATCTCCCAGGCCCTGACAGTGGTCGGGGACACCTGGACCCTGCTCCTGGTCAGGGACGTCGCCGGAGGCACCCACCAGTTCGACGCCCTGCAGAACGGACTCGGCATCAGCCGCAAGGTGCTCACCGAGCGCCTCAAGGCCCTGGTCGCCGACGGCGTCCTGGAGAAACGGCTCTACCACCCGCACCCGCCGCGCTACGAGTACCACCTGACGGACCGCGGCCGCGGACTCCTGCCCGTCCTGGTCGCCCTCCAGGACTGGGGCGGACGCTACGTCCTGGGCGACGGCACCCTTTCTGCCACCAGCACCCCCGACTCCGCCGAGACCCGCCGGGTCACGGCCCTCACCGGCCACCGGCTGCCCGCACTGGAACTCGACGCCGCCGCCGGCGGACGGGTCGACCCGGTCGCCGCGGACCACGCCTGGACGGTGCTCTACTGCTACCCCGGCGCCTACGCCCCGGGCGGGGCCGACCAGCCGCCCGGCTGGGGCGACATCCCCGGCGCGCCCGGCTGCACCCTGGAGTCCTGCACCTACCGCGACCGGATGGGCGAGTTCGCCGCCCGCGACACCGTCGTCCACGGCGTCAGCACCCAACGCCCGGACCAGCTGGCGGCCTTCGCCGAGCACGCCCGGATCCCGTTCCCGCTGCTCTCCGACGCCGGCCTGGAACTCGCCGCCGGGCTTCGGCTGCCCACCTTCCGCGCCGCGGGCGTCGAACGCCTCAAACGGCTCACCCTGGTCCTCGACGCCGGCCGCACCGTGCGCGGCGTGCTCTACCCCGTCACCGACCCCGCGGGCTCGGTCGAGGACGTCCTCACCCTGCTGGACGGGCTGCGCCGCTGACCCCCGGACGCACGACAGCGGGTGCGCCCCCGGCCCGGCCGGGAGCGCACCCGCTCAACTGTGCTACGGCGGACGGCGGTCAGTACCGCGAGGCGATCACGAACCAGCCGACCACCATGATCAGGACGACGGCGACGATCGCGACCGCGGTCGGCGTCAGCCGGTCCCGGAACTGCTTCCCGGGCTCGACCCGCTGCGCCTCCTCGGTGCTGGACTCCCACCAGGTGCGCAGCCGCCGGACGTTCACGTCGAAGTCCTCGGTCGGGTACAGCGGGCTCCAGGACAGGCCCGGCAGCGAGCGCCGGCGCCCGCCCGTGGTGAAGATCCGCGCCGCGCGGGTCGGTCCTGAGCCGGCGTACGGGCCGCTGGACGCGGTGGTGCGGACGTCGACCCAGCGGATCTCCGCCCAGGAGTAGGTGCGCCCGGCCCCGAACCCCCAGCAGATCGTCACGCCCTCGGGCCCGACCCGGCTCCAGCCTCGCCACGAGCTGTAGAAGACCGGCACGAACAGCACCACGACGGTGCCGAGCGACCAGGCCACGAACACCGGCCCGGAGCGCATCATCCCGACGGACACCATGAGGACGAGGAAGGCGAGCGCGCCGACCAGACGGGACTTGGAGGGGCGGAACAAGTCCTTGCCCCGGAACACCAGTTCGTTCACGGGTCGCAGGCTACTCCGGTGCGTCGTCTGCGAACAGGAAGTTCGACGCGATCTTCACGGGAGGCGGGAGGCGGGAGGCGGGAGGCCGGGGCTGCCCGGTGCCTCCTCGACCACCCGACCGGGGATCATGCCTGTTCCCCGGCGCGGAGTTCGGTGGCGATCTGGCGTCGGCCGGCGATGAGGGTCTCCAGGACGATGCCGAGGCCGACCAGCAGGGCGAGGCCGGTGGTGGGCAGCAGGACGGGGAGCAGGACGGGGGTGATGGCGTCGCCGACCTCGGCGCCGACGAGGGTGGAGATGTCGAAGGCGCCGCCGAGCAGGGCGACGGCCGCGAGGGCGGCCAGGCCGCCGCCGACGGCGGCGGCGAGGGTCTGCGGCAGTGCCTCGGTGATGATCAGTGCGAGTCCTTGGCGGGGTCGCAGGCCCATGGTGCGCAGGCGGGCGAGGACGGCGGTGCGGTCGGGTGCGGCGCGGAACAGCGTCAGCAGGACGGCGAGCAGGGCGTAGCCGGCTCCGGCGGCGGCCGCGTACCAGAACAGCCGCTCGGCGGCGTGCTGCAACGGATCGTCGGCCAGGGCGGCCGCGGTGTCCCGGCTGCTGTGCACGACGTAACCGGCGGGCAGGCCGTGCGCGTCCTTGCCGACGGCCGTTGCCTCGTCCGCGACCAGCTTGGCCATGCCGACCGGCTGGGCACCGCCGTTGCCGCGCAACGCCGTCCGGACGGCCTCGGGATCCACGCCGCCGACGGCGAACCACCTGTTCACCCGCCGGGTGTCCGGCAGGCGCTCCCAGGCGGGGCCCGCGGCCACCACGGCGAAGGGCGCGCCGGGGTCGGGCAGGGCGGCGGTGGCGCCGACGGTCGCGGCGACGCCGAGGCGCAGGTCGTTGCCGTTGGCCGTGCGCACCTGGGACGCCCCGGTGGCGGTCAGGCGCTTGGCCAGGTCGCGGCTGACCAGGGCGGGCACCGGGGTGTCCCGGCCGCCGGGGGCGGCGGCCAGCTTCGCCGGGTCGAACTCGCCGACCCCGAGGGTCCGGGAGATCTCGGCGTAGGCCGCCGGGTCGACCACCATCACCAGGTAGGCGTCGGTGTAGGTCTGGTCGGCGGCGAGGACCCGGACCTTGTCGACCCAGACCGCGGTGGAGGCGTGGACGCCGGGCAGGGCGTCGGCGGCCTTGGTGAAGGACTCGGTGAGGGTCGCGTAGTCGGGCAGGGAGACGCCGATGTCCCCGCCGGTGGCGATCCGCGCGGCCCGGGTGCGGACGTGGTCGACGGTGTCGAGCACGGTGGCACC
>NZ_JBIAXC010000048.1:0-74799 GCF_042896295.1 Kitasatospora sp. NPDC001309
GTGGGCGGTCTGAAAATCACCCGTTACGCCGCTCTCCGCACCCACCCCCTCCACCGCCCCCTCCCGCAGCGCGTCCCTCTCGCCTTGGGCGGGTGAGGGGGAGGGGGGTGGGTGCTGTCGGTGGGGTGGTGCGGGTGGGGATGTGCCGGTTCGGTGACCGGGGTGTTGTGGGTGGGTTGCAGGCCGGGGG
Source organism: Kitasatospora sp. NPDC001309 (assembly GCF_042896295.1). NCBI lineage: Bacteria > Bacillati > Actinomycetota > Actinomycetes > Kitasatosporales > Streptomycetaceae > Kitasatospora > Kitasatospora sp. NPDC001309. Next base: position 191 of record NZ_JBIAXC010000048.1, read on the forward strand.
GTGGGGTGCCGGGGCGGGGTGGGGTGGTGGGAGGGTGGCGGGGGTTGAACGGGAGTGGGGGCGGCGGTGGGCGGACGGCTGGTGGGTGCGGCGGTGGCCGGGGTGCTGGTGTTCGGGGGCGGGGTGGCGGTGGCCGGTCCGGCTTCGGCGGTGCCGGTGGTGCGGCCGACGGCGTCGGCGTCGGCGGGGGTGGGGGGAACGGGTCCCGGGCGGGTGCACTCGGTGCGGACCGGGTTGAGGGCGCACCAGATCACCGAGCACTCGGCCGTTGCGCGGCACAAGCGCAAGGCCCGGCGCAGTGTGGTCGGCCGGGCGCTCGACGCGCTGTTCGGCTGGTTCGCGCTCGCCGTGCTGGGGGTGCTGCTGGTCGTGGTGCTGCTGGTGTACGCGCTCAGGCGTCGGCGGCAGGCGGGTTGAGGGCCCGTAGGGCGGCGTCGACCAGGCGGTCGGCGTGCTCGTGGGTGAGCGGGCCGATCCGGTACTGCCAGCGGTAGTAGATCGGGCCGTAGAGCAGTTCGACGGCGAGGTCGAGGTCGGCGTCGGGGGCGAGTTGGCCGGCCTCGCGGGCGGTGCGCAGGCGGTCGCGGGTGACCTCCAGCAGCGGGTCCAGCAGCCGGGTGCGGTACTCGGTGTGCAGCGCCGGGTCGTTGAGGATCTCGGCGATGATGGCGCGGTAGGTGCGGTCGGTGCCCGGGTCGGTGAGTTCGTCGCAGGTGGGGCGTAGGACGGCGCGCAGGTCGGCGGCGAGGTCGCCGGTGTCGGGGAGCGCCAGGCCGCCCTCGTGCTGGTTGGCGGCGAGGAAGGCGTCGAAGACGACGGCCCCCTTCGAGGGCCACCACCGGTAGATGGTCTGCTTGCCGACGCCGGCCCGGGCGGCGATCGCCTCGATGGTCAGCTTGCCGTAGCCGATCTCGGCGATGAGTTCGGTGGTGGCGGCGAGGACGGCGGCGCGGGAGCGCTCGCTGCGGCGGGCGGGGTCGGGGGCGGTTCTGGAGGCCATGGGAAAAGTCTATGCGAAATGGCTAGACGAGACGTATCGTCTTGTCCTGCCCGATAGCGAGACGGTCCGTCTCGTCTCATTCGCCGTTCCCGGAGGTCCTCATGACCCGCCCCCGCCCCGCACACATCCTGATGGTCTCCGTCCCGGCGCACGGGCACGTCAACCCCGGCCTCGCGGTGATCGCCGAACTGGTCGCCCGGGGCCACCGGGTCAGCTACGTCAACGACCCGTCCTTCCGGGAGGTCGTCGAGTCCACCGGCGCGGCGTTCGTCCCCTATCCGAGTGCGCTGCCGCTCGCCGACGACCCGGCCGGCTGGCCGGCGGACCCGGTGGCGATCCAGGACGTGTTCCTGGACGACGCGCTGTCGATGTGGTCCGTACTGCTGGAGGAGTTCGAGGGCGATCGGCCCGACCTGGTGCTCTACGACATCGCGGGCTTCGCCGGGCGGGCGCTCGGTGAGCGGCTGGGCGTGCCGGTGGTGCAGCTGTCCTCCAGCTTCGTCGGCTGGGACGGCGTGGAGGAGGACCTGGCCGAGGTCTTCGAGGCGATCCGCAACGGCCCCGGCGGTTCCGAGCACTACCGCCGGTTCGGGGCGTGGCTGGCCGGGGCCGGCGCGGTGGAGCACGACGTGGAGGCCTTCAAGAACCGCCCGGAGCGGTGTGTCGCGCTCGTCCCGCGCGCGCTCCAGCCCCATGCGGACCGGGTCGACGGGCGCCGGTTCGACTTCGTCGGCCCCTGCTTCGGCGACCGCTCCCACCAGGGGCGGTGGGAGCGCCCGGCGGACGCCGAGAAGGTGCTGCTGGTCTCGCTGGGCTCGGCCTTCACCGATCGGCCGGCCTTCTACCGGGCCTGCGTCGAGGCCTTCGGCGACCTGCCGGGCTGGCACGTCGTGCTCCAGGTCGGCAAGCACACCGACCTGGCGGAACTGGGGGACGTGCCGGACACCGTGGAGGTGCACCGGTGGGTGCCGCAGCTGTCGGTGCTCGCCCAGGCGGACGCCTTCGTCACCCACGCGGGGATGGGCGGCTCCAGTGAGGGGCTGTTCCATGCCGTGCCGATGATCGCGGTGCCGCAGGCCGTCGACCAGTTCGCCAACGCGGACGCGCTGGTGGGGCTCGGTGTCGCCCGTCGGCTGGATACGGAGGCGGCCACCGCGGCGGCGCTGCGGGGCGCGTTGCTGGAGCTGGTCGGGGACCCGGCGGTGGGGGAGCGGCTGGCGGTGCTGGCCGCCGCGGGTCGGGCCGAGGGCGGTACGGCGCGGGCGGTGGACCTGATCGAGGCCGAGTTGAAGGGGTAGGGCGGGCGGGGGTGCCCCCGGGCGTGCGGTCGGGATCCGGGCGGCGGAGAATCCGCACAGCGGAGAATCCGGATGGCGAGCAGCTGTTGTCATATCTTCATTCACCTGGTGTGATTGTGTATATGGATATGCACAGTGCTGTGGCCCCCGACGCTCCGCTGGTCCAGGTCGGCAAGGCCGACGTCAGTGCGGAGGACGTACTGGCCGTCGCCCGGGGCAACGCCCGGGTCGAGATCGGCCCCGACGCGCTCGCCGAGATGGCGGCCGCCCGCGCCCGGATCGACGCCCTCGCGGCCGAACCGCGCCCCGTCTACGGCGTGTCGACCGGCTTCGGCGCCCTCGCCGTCCGGCACATCAGCCCCGAGCTGCGCGCCCAGCTGCAGCGCTCGCTGGTGCGTTCGCACGCCGCCGGGATGGGCCCGGCCGTCGAGCGCGAGGTGGTCCGCGCGCTGATGTTCCTGCGGATGAAGACGCTGGCGTCCGGCCGTACCGGCGTCCGGCCGCTGGTCGCCCAGACCATGGCCGCCCTGCTGAACGCGGGCATCACCCCGGTCGTGCGCGAGTTCGGCTCGCTCGGCTGCTCCGGCGACCTCGCTCCGCTGTCGCACTGCGCCCTGGTGTTGATGGGCGAGGGCACCGCCACCGGCCCGGACGGCGAGGAGAAGCCGGTCGCCGAACTGCTCGCCGCCGCCGGGATCGAGCCGGTCGAGCTGCTGGAGAAGGAGGGCCTGGCCCTCATCAACGGCACCGACGGCATGCTCGGCATGCTGGTGATGGCCATCGCCGACCTCCAGCGGCTCTTCACCACCGCCGACATCACCGCCGCGATGAGCCTGGAGGCGCTGCTCGGCACCGACAAGGTGCTCGCCCCCGAGCTGCACGCCCCGATCCGCCCGCACCCGGGCCAGGCGCTCAGCGCCGCCAACATGCTCGCCGTGCTCAAGGACTCCGGCCTCACCGGCCACCACCAGGACGACGCGCCGCGCGTCCAGGACGCCTACTCGATCCGCTGCGCCCCGCAGGTCGCCGGGGCCGGCCGGGACACCCTGGCGCACGCCCAGCTGGTCGCCTCGCGCGAGCTCGCCGCCTCGGTGGACAACCCGGTGGTGCTGCCGGACGGCCGGGTGGAGTCCAACGGCAACTTCCACGGCGCACCGGTCGCCTACGTGCTGGACTTCCTCGCCATCGCCGCCGCCGACCTCGGCTCGATCTCCGAGCGCCGCACCGACCGGCTGCTCGACAAGGCCCGCTCGCACGGCCTGCCGGCCTTCCTGGCCGACGACCCCGGCGTGGACTCCGGCCTGATGATCGCCCAGTACACCCAGGCGGCGCTGGTCAGCGAGAACAAGCGGCTCGCCGTCCCGGCCTCGGTCGACTCGATCCCGTCCTCCGCGATGCAGGAGGACCACGTGTCGATGGGCTGGTCGGCCGCCCGCAAGCTGCGCCAGGCCGTCGACAACCTCGGCCGGATCCTCGCCGTCGAGCTGACCGCCTCGGCCCGCGCGCTGGAGATCCGTCAGCAGGCCGACACGGCCGGCCGGATCGCCCCGGCCACCGCGGCCGCGATGGCCGCCGCCCGCGAGGCGGGGGTCGGCGGGGCGGGCCGGGACCGCTTCCTCTCGCCGGACCTGGAGGCCGCCGCCGCGCTGGTCGCCTCCGGGGACCTGGTGCGGGCGGTGGAGCGGGTCACCGGGCCGCTGGCCTGAGTTGGCAGCCGTGCGGGACGGCTGGGGCTCAGTCCCAGTCGTTCCGCGACCGGCGGTCGTTCCGCTCGTCGCGGTCGCGGCGGTTGCCCAGCGCGGCGGCGAAGTTGACCCCGACGATGCCCGCCCAGCAGGCCAGCAGTCCGGCGAAGCCGCCGCCGGCCGGGTTGCTCGCGATCGCGGTCAGCGGGATGCCCAGGGCCAGCGAGACCACCGCGAGCTTGTTGCCGGACCGGTTGGAGGACCAGCCGCGGTGGGGTCGGCCGTGGTGCCGGTCCCGGTGGTGGGACGGCTCGTAGTCGTCCAGCCGCGCGGCCACCGAGCGCTCCACCCGGGCGTCCAGGCGGGCGTCGAGGCGCTTCATGAAGGAGTCGAGGAGCTCGTCCTCGTAGTCCTTGCCGAGTTCCTTGCGGGCCTGGAGGGTGGCGTCGAGGTCGCGCCGCAGTTCGTCCTGGCGAGTGTCCATGCCAGTAGCGTGGCGCCACCGCCGGGCCCGGTCCATCCGTTCGCGGGGGGAATCCGGGCGGGCTCAGGGAGAAATCAGGGTTACCCCGAGGCCGCACCCGGAACGTCCGCTCTTCGGTGCCGTCCGTCCGGGACGACGTCCGAACCGTGGGACGTCTCATGAAGCGTCCCGTCGTACGAGACGTCTTTGCCAGCGGCGGCACTCTGCTGCACAGTCGTCGTCCGAACCGCACGCATCCGGAGGTACCGCTGATGACCGCCACCGACGAGGCCGGCACCGTCGGTCCCTCCGCCCGGCTGCTCCAGCTGTTCGAGGGCCACCGGCTGACCCCCACCCAGCGGCGGATCGCCCACTCACTGGTCCGGCACGCCAACGAGGCCCCGTTCCTGTCCAGCGTCGAGGTCGCCGAACTCGCCGGGGTCAGCCAGCCCTCCGTCACCCGCTTCGCCGTCGCCCTCGGGTACGACGGCTACCCGGCCCTGCGCAAGCAGCTGCGCGAACTCGGCGCCGGCGAGCCCGCCGCGCCCGAGACCCCGGACGACGCGGTGCGCAACGAGCACCAGCAGGCCGTCCTCGCCGAGATCGCCCACCTGCGCCACCTCGCCGAGCTGCTCGCCGACCCCGAACCGATCACCCGGGCCGCCCGGCTGCTCGCCGCCTCCCGCCCGCTGCCGGTGCTCGGCCTGCGGGCCGCCTCGGCCCAGGCGCGCGGCTTCGCGTACTTCGCGGCCAAGGTGCACCCGGACATCCGGCTGCTGGACGAGGGCGGCAGCATGCTCGCCGACCGGCTGGAACAGGCCACCGCGGCGGGGGCCACCGCGCTGCTCTGCTTCGCGCTGCCGCGCTACCCGCGGGAGTTGATGGACGCCCTGGTGGTCGCCCGGGACTGCGGGCTGACCGTGCTCACCGTCGCGGACAGCGCCTTCTCACCGGTCGCCAAGCTCTCCGACCTGATGCTGCCGGCCGCCGTCGGCACCGGGCTGGTCTTCGACACCGCCTGCGCGCCGATGATGCTCGGCCGGGTGCTGCTGCAGAGCATGTGCGACGAACTCCCGGGAGCGGAGGCCAGGTTGGAGGCGATCGAGCAGTCCGCGGCGGCCCGGGGCCTGTTCCTGGAGTAGGAACCTTTGGAGTAGGAGTAGCCCGGAACAACGGCCGAAGGACTACTCGTCACGAAGCCGGGCATCCCCTAGTGCAGGGGGTGCCGCCCATGCGCGTGATCCACGAGATGAAGTTCGTCGCCCGCCTGGCCTCGGGTGCCGACGAATGGTCCTGCCCCGCCTGCGGACGCCGCGTCACCCTGCGGCGCCTGCCCGAACCCGAACTGACCGTCCACGACCCGGGCGACGAGTCCGCCGTGCACGTCGGCGTCATCGAACCCGACGCCCGCGCCACCGCCGCCGCCGAGAAGTACGGCCTCGGCCCCGTCCAGAACATCCCCCGCCCGCCCACGCCGCCCGCCCCCGACGCCGCCGACCGCCGCTGGCTCGCCGAGATCGGCATCGACTGGGACGGCGACGCCGCGGCCTGAGGCCGCCCGCTCCAGCCCGTACCGGCCCGTGCCGGGCGGGCCCTTCGGCGTGCCCGGGGGCGGGTTCGGGCCACGGCTGTTCCGATGGAGCCAGGGTCTGGTCGAAAGCCGGTTGTCTAGTTATATTCAGTCGAGCAGAACTTGAATGAATCCATCCGCAGGGAGGCCGGGACATGGTGCAGCAGCAGGCGAGCGGGCCGCGCGAGGTGCGTGCGGCGCGCGGGACGGGGCTCACGACGCAGGGGTGGCAGCAGGAGGCTGCCCTGCGGATGCTCATGAACAACCTCGACCCCGAGGTGGCCGAGCACCCGTCGAAGCTGGTGGTGTACGGCGGCACCGGCAAGGCCGCGCGGGACTGGCGCTCCTTCGACGCCATGGTGAGGACGCTGCAGGGGCTCAAGCAGGACGAGACCATGCTGGTCCAGTCCGGGCGGCCGGTCGGCGTCATGCAGACCCACGAGTGGGCGCCGCGCGTGCTCATCGCCAACTCCAACCTGGTCGGCGACTGGGCGAACTGGGAGGAGTTCCGCCGGCTGGAGAGCCTCGGGCTCACCATGTACGGCCAGATGACCGCCGGCTCCTGGATCTACATCGGCACCCAGGGCATCCTCCAGGGCACCTACGAGACCTTCGCCGCCGTCGCCAACAAGCGCTTCAACGGCAGCCTGGAAGGCACCATCACCCTCACCGCCGGCCTCGGCGGGATGGGTGGCGCCCAGCCGCTGGCCGTCACCATGAACGGCGGCGTGGCGATCTGCATCGACTGCGACCCGTCCCGGATCTCCCGCCGGATCGAGCACCGCTACCTGGACGTCGAGGCCAAGGACCTGGGCCACGCGCTGGAGCTCGCCACCGCCGCCCGCGACAAGAAGCAGCCGCTCTCCATCGGCCTGCTGGGCAACGCCGCCGAGCTCTTCCCGCAGCTGCTCGCGATGGACGCCCCGATCGACATCGTCACCGACCAGACCAGCGCCCACGACCCGCTGAGCTACCTGCCGGTCGGCGTCGCCTTCGACGACATGGCCGACTACGCGGCCGCCAAGCCCGCCGAGTTCACCCAGCGCTCGCGCGAGTCGATGGCCGCCCACGTCGAGGCCATGGTCGGCTTCCTGGACCGCGGCGCCGAGGTCTTCGACTACGGCAACTCGATCCGCGGCGAGGCCCAGCTGGCCGGCTACGACCGCGCCTTCGCCTTCCCCGGCTTCGTCCCGGCGTACATCCGCCCGCTGTTCTGCGAGGGCAAGGGCCCGTTCCGCTGGGCCGCGCTCTCCGGCGACCCGCAGGACATCCACAAGACCGACAAGGCCGTCCTCGACCTCTTCCCGGAGAACGAGTCGCTGGCCCGCTGGATCAAGCTGGCCCAGGAGAAGGTGCACTTCCAGGGCCTGCCCGCGCGCATCTGTTGGCTCGGCTACGGCGAGCGCGACAAGGCCGGCGAGCGCTTCAACGACATGGTGGCCTCCGGCGAGCTGTCCGCGCCGATCGTGATCGGCCGCGACCACCTGGACTGCGGTTCGGTGGCCTCCCCGTACCGCGAGACCGAGGCGATGCTGGACGGCTCGGACGCGATCGCCGACTGGCCGCTGCTCAACGCCATGGTCAACGTCGCCTCGGGCGCCTCCTGGGTGTCCATCCACCACGGCGGCGGCGTCGGCATCGGCCGCTCGATCCACGCCGGCCAGGTCACCGTGGCCGACGGTACGGCGCTCGCGGGCGAGAAGATCCGCCGGGTCCTCACCAACGACCCGGGCATGGGCGTCATCCGGCACGTGGACGCCGGCTACGACCGGGCCGTCGAGGTCGCCGACGAGCGGGGCGTGCGCGTTCCGATGGGTGAGCTGTGACCTCTACGTTCAACGAGATGTGGGCGGAGCTGCTCCCCGTGGGCCGCTCCGCCGCCTCCGGCGGCTACCGCCGCTTCGCCTGGAACTCCGCCGACGCCGAGTGCCGCGCCTGGTTCGAGCAGCAGGCCCGCGACCGCGGCCTGACGTACGAGCTGGACCGCAACGGCAACCAGTGGGCCTGGCTGGGCGACCCGCACGGCCAGGGCGCGGTCGTCACCGGCTCGCACCTGGACTCCGTCCCGGACGGCGGCGCCTACGACGGCCCGCTCGGGGTGGTCTCCTCCTTCGCCGCGCTGGACGAACTGCGCGCCAGGGGAGCGGAGTTCACCAAGCCACTGGCGATCGTCAACTTCGGTGACGAGGAGGGCGCCCGGTTCGGCGTGGCCTGCATCGGCTCCCGGCTGACCGCCGGGCTGCTGTCCCGCAGGGCCGCGTACGAGCTGCGCGACGCCGACGGCCTGCGCCTGCCCGATGCGATGGAGAAGGCCGGCTACGACCCGACCGCGATCGGCGCGGACGAGGAACGGCTGTCCCGGATCGGCGCCTTCGTCGAACTCCACGTCGAGCAGGGCCGCTACCTCACCGAGGAGCAGCCGGTCGGCGTGGCCGGGGCGATCTGGCCGCACGGCCGCTGGCGCTTCGACTTCCACGGCGAGGCCAACCACGCGGGCACCACCCGGATCGAGGACCGCCGCGACCCGATGCTGACGTACGCCAACACCGTGCTCGCCGCCCGCAAGAAGGCGAAGCTGGCGGGCGCGCTGGCCACCTTCGGCAAGGTCGCGGTGGAGCCCAACGGCACCAACGCGATCGCCTCGCTGGTGCGCGGCTGGCTGGACTCCCGGGCCGCCGACGAGCGGACGCTGACCGAGCTGGTCGCCGAGATCGAGCGGGCGGCCGCCGAGCGCGGTGAGCGCGACGGCGTCCGGGTCGAGCTGACCCGCGAGTCGTACACCCCCGTGGTGGACTTCGACGGCCCGCTGCGCGACCGGCTCGCCAAGCTGCTCGAAGCCCCGGTGCTGCCCACCGGCGCGGGACACGACGCCGGGATCCTGGCGTCCGCGATCCCGACCGCCATGCTGTTCGTGCGCAACCCCACCGGGGTCTCGCACTCCCCGGCCGAGCACGCCGAGGAGGCCGACTGCCTGGCCGGGGTCTCCGCCCTCGCCGACGTACTGGAGGACCTGGCGTGTCAGTGACCCCTTCGGTCAGCTACTGGGCGGAGCACGCCTGGCTGCCGCACCACAACGGGCCGGTGGTCGAGCCGGACGTGCTGATCGTGGTCGGCGCCGACGGGCGGATCGCTCGGGTGGAGCCGGACAGCGGGCCCTGCCCGCCCGGCGCCGTCCGGCTCGACGGACTGCTGCTGCCCGGCCAGGCGAATTCCCACTCGCACGCCTTCCACCGGGCGCTGCGCGGGCACGTCCAGGTCGGCTCCGGGACCTTCTGGACCTGGCGCGACACCATGTACCGGTTCGCCGGGGCGCTCGACCCGGACAGCTACCTGGCGCTCGCCACCGCGGTCTACGCCGAGATGGCGCTCGCCGGGATCAGTGCCGTCGGCGAGTTCCACTACCTGCACCACGCGCCCGGCGGCGCCCGCTACACCGACCCGAACGCGATGGGCGAGGCGCTGATCGAGGCGGCCGCCCGGGCCGGCATCCGGATCACCCTGCTGGACACCTGCTACCTGTCCTCCGGCTTCGGGGCCGAGCCGACCCACCCGCAGCTGCGGTTCAGCGACGGCGACGCCGAGGCCTGGGCCGCCCGCGCGGACGCGCTCAAGCCGCGCGAACACGCCCGGATCGGCGCCGCCATTCACTCCGTCCGGGCCGTCCCGGCCGAGCAGTTGGGCACCGTCGCGCACTGGTCGGCGATGCGCAAGGCGCCGCTGCACGTCCACCTGTCCGAGCAGACCGCCGAGAACGACGCCTGCCTCGCCGCGCACGGCGTCACCCCGACCCGGCTGCTCGCCGACCACGGCGCGCTCGGCCCGCGCACCTCGGCCGTGCACGCCACCCACCTCACCGACGAGGACGTCAAGCTCCTCGCGGACTCGGGGACCACCGTCTGCATGTGCCCCACCACCGAGCGGGACCTCGCCGACGGCATCGGCCCGGCCCGCCGGCTCGCCTCGGCGGGCAGCCCGATCTCCCTGGGCAGCGACAGCCACGCGGTCATCGACCCGTGGGAGGAGGCCCGGGCGCTGGAGCTGGACGAGCGGCTGCGGACGCGGACGCGCGGCCACTGGACGGCAAACGGGCTGCTGCGGGCGGGCGGCGAGGACGGTCACGCCTCGCTCGGCTGGCCCGAGGCGGGGAGGATCGAGGCCGGGGCGCTCGCCGACTTCACGGCGATCGCGCTGGACTCGGTGCGGACGGCCGGGCCGCCTGCGCGGCTGGGCGCCGAGATCGCGGTGTTCGCGGCCTCGGCGGCGGACGTCCGGCACCTGGTGGTCGGCGGACGGCACGTCGTCCGGGACGGCGTGCACCAGCTGGTGGCCGACGTGCCGGGGGCGCTGCGGGCCGCCATCGGCGCGCTGGACTACTGACACTTTCAACTCGTATCGGAAGGCGCTGTCTTGAGCACCAGGACCACCTTGATCACGGGCATCGGCAGCCTGGTCACCAACGACCCCGGGCAGGGCGGCGGGCCGCTCGGCCTGCTGGCGGATGCTGCCGTGGTCGTCGAGGGTGACCGCGTTGCCTGGGTCGGCCCGGCCGCCCAGGCCCCGGCGGCGGACGAGCGCTTCGACGCCGAAGGCCGGGCCCTGCTGCCCGGCTTCGTCGACTCGCACGCCCACCTGGTGTTCGCGGGGGACCGCACCGCCGAGTTCAACGCCCGGATGTCCGGGCAGGCGTACTCGGCGGGCGGCATCCGGACGACGGTGGCGGCCACGCGGGCCGCTTCGGACGCCGAACTGGACGCCAACCTGGCCGGGTTCGTCCGGGAGGCGCTGCGGCAGGGGACCACGACCATCGAGTGCAAGTCCGGCTACGGGCTGACGGTCGAGGACGAGGCTCGGGCCCTGCGGATCGCTGCGCGGCACACGCCGGAGACGACGTACCTGGGCGCGCACATCGTGGCGCCCGAGTACGCCGAGGACCCGGCGGGGTACGTCGAGCTGGTCACGGGGGAGATGCTCGTCGCCTGTGCGCCGCACGCCCGTTGGGTGGACGTGTTCTGCGAGAAGGGCGCCTTCGACGGCGACCAGGCGCGGGCGGTGCTCACGGCGGGGATCGAGCGCGGGCTCACGCCTCGGGTGCACGCCAACCAGCTCACGTACGGGCCTGGTGTTCAGCTCGCGGTGGAGCTGGGGGCCGCGTCGGCTGATCACTGCACCCACCTGACCGATGAGGATGTCGCGGCGCTGGCGGGATCGGCGACGGTCGCGACCCTGCTGCCCGGGGCGGAGTTCTCCACGCGGGCCGAGTACCCGAGCGGGCGGCGGCTGTTGGACGCGGGGGCGGTGGTGGCGCTGTCCACGGACTGCAACCCGGGGTCGAGTTTTACGAGTTCGATGGCGTTCTGTATTGCCGTGGCGGTGCGGGAGATGGGGATGACCCCGGACGAGGCGGTCTGGGCCGCCACGGCCGGTGGGGCGCATGCCCTGCGGCGTACGGACGTGGGGACGGTAGCGGTCGGCTCGCGGGCCGACCTGCTGCTGCTCGATGCGCCCTCACACGTCCACCTGGCCTACCGCCCGGGCGTGCCGCTGACGGCGGCCGTCTGGCGCGCGGGAGTTCGCGAGGTCTAGGGGACTTGGACGGCCCCCGCGCCCCCGGGGTGGCGGGCGCGGGGGCTCCTTGCTAGTCGAACTCGCCTGCTTTGACGCCCTGGAGGAAGACAGCGAGGTTGAGGCGGGTGGTGCGGATGATGACGTCGCCTTCATCGGACTCGCGGAGTTCGACCAGCCCGTCTATGAAGCGCACCTCGACGCACTCATCGTTCGAGCCGGAGTAGCTGGACTTCTGCCACACGGAGCTATTCACGCTTGCTTTCCATTTCCTTCTTGATGGTTCCGATGAAGTCTCGGGACTCCTCCTCAGAGAGCGCGGCGGAGTCGAATCGCGCGAGCAGGGATCGGAACCTTGCCATGTGAGCTGGAGCGTCAAGGATGTGGATACCGAGACCGGTATCCACCTGGGCTCCATCAAGTTCGGGAACCGGCCCCTCCGCGTATGTGAAGTTCTCGCTGGAGCTTGGCATTGCGCCGATCTCGAACGGAACGACGCGAACCGAGATGGTCGGTTGCCTGGAGTCTTCGATGAGGGCGCCGAGTTGCTCGGAGAGAACTGCCGGTCCACTGAACCGCATGCGTAGCGCGGCTTCGTGGATGAACGCGGAATAGGGTGTCGCGCCGGACCGGATGAGGCGCTGCCGCTGCATTCGGAACGCTGTCCTGAGGTCGATCTCATGACGCGGCAGCGGCGGGAAGGTTTGCGCGAATACGGCAGCGGCGTACGGGCCGGTCTGGAGTTGACCCGGAACGAAAGCCATCGTGTAGGCGGTGAGCCTTCGCGCCTGGCCCTCGAACTCCGCGACATCAACGAAGTCTGCGGAGAGGGTTCCGCGATACTCCTCCCACCAACCTGGCTTCTCGCGCTCCGTGATGATGCTGGAGAGAGCTTCGATCAAGGGCTCGTTGACGCACATGCATGTTGCGGCGATCGTGCGCAGGCGTTCCATGCTGATGCCGATCTTGCCAGCCTCCATCTGCGTCACCTGCGCGGGACTCATGCCGACGAGGCGGCCGAGCTCGCTGCCGCCGAAGCCGGCCTGCTCGCGCATCCGTCGCAGCTCTGCGCCGAGCCGTCGCTGACGGAGCGTCGGGTTCGGGCGTGCAGCCATGGCTTCCTTCCGGGGGTGGGGTCATCCCAGTCTGCCGCGCGCCTTGCCAGTCGGTCCATCCGAGGTGGCCGGTAACACGATAGGGGGAAGATCTGGGATTGGGGTAAAACTTGACCTGGTCCTGGGCTATCGTCATTCTCAGCTCGATCCGACGGATCGTCAGTAATGCCTGCATCAAGGGCAGTAGGCGCCTGCTGCCCTCCGCGCGCCGCAGAGCAGCCGCCGCCCCGGCCTGGCTCACGGCGACGTATCCGCCGTCACCCCTCTCCCACACCACAGCCTCCCGGAGGTTCCCGTGTGCACCCGTAACACCCCCTCTCCCTCCCTCGTCCTCGCGCTCGCCCGGCAGGCCCTGCGGGACGCCCTGGCCCACAGCGGCTGGAACCCGGACACCATCCACGACGCCGAACTCGCCCTCACCGAGCTCATCGTCAACGCCTGGCGGCACGGTGGCACCCCCGCGCCCGTCGTCTGGTTCTCCCTCCTCGGCCCCACCCTCCACGTCTCCGTCGCCGACGAGAGCGACGCCCTTCCGCAGCCCCGTACCCCCACCCACCTCGCCGAGACCGGCCGCGGCCTCCAGCTGGTCGAGGGCCTCACCCACCGCTGGGGCGTCGACCCCCAGAAGCACGGCAAGACCACCTGGTACGAGCTGGACGCGGCCTCGTGACCCGCGACCCCGTCGCCCCCGACGACCCCCGCATGCGCGACTACACCGAGCCCCAGATCACCACCCTCCTCGGCGAGTTGCACCGACGTGGCCTCCCCCACGGCCTCCTCTGGGGCTCCGCCGCCCCCGGCGAGACCACCCTCGACGGCCGCATCCTCATCGACTTCGGCAACGCGCCCGTCAGCACCCTCCTCAACCTCCTCCACCTCCTCCGCGACCTGGAGCGCGACGAGGCCTGGCACCGGTGAGATTCTTCGTCGGCGCGATCCTCCTCGCTCTCCTCGCCCTCGCCATCACCACCGTCGCCCTCGGCGCCATCGCCACCCTCAGGATGCGACCGCCCGAGGACGACGACTGAAACGCGCGAAGGCCCCCGCCTGGGAAGGCGAGGGCCTCGCGGGCACCGCGTTCTAGGCGGCAGCCGAGCGCGCGAGTGGGCGCCCGGGTCGGGGTACGAGGGCGAGGCCGAGCAGGCAGCCTGCCGCCAGGCCCGCGCCGTGGTTGTTCTGCAGGAGGCACAGCAGCGTTCCCGCGGCGGGGATGAGGAGCACGTACCAGGTGTCCCGGAGCGGCCGGCGCGGCGGGTTCGCGCCCAGCAGGCAGCTGACGGCCAGGGCGCCCAGCAGGGCGCAGACGGCCACCGAGTCGCCGCCGCCCTGGGTCGACCAGCCGGCCAGGCTGACCACGTGCGCCAGGACGCCGCCGACGAGGAAGATCACCAGGGTGCGCCACCACCCGAGCGCGGCCTCGGTGACGGCGCCGACCACGAGCAGGGCCGGCAGGTTGATCACGATCTGCATGATGCCCGAGGACTGCACCAGGAGTGCGCTCCCGGCCCGCCACCACTGCCCGTCCGACAAAGCGCCCGGTTGCCGCATCAGGTCGCCGACGACGGAGGGCACCGCGTACTGGACCACGGCCATCACCGCCATCACCGCGAACAGCGCGAGCGTGACCCAAGGGCGCCGCGCCAACGCCGCGCGGACCACGGCCAGTACTTCCCCCGGCCCGGCGCCGCCACCCGCGGGGCCACCGGTCCCGGAGCCGCTCGCCGGCCCGGCCAGCACCAGTGTCCGCACTCCCACGCTGACCACCACAGCGGCGCTCGCGTACAACCCGATTTCATGCGGCGACATTGCCTACCCCCGTGAGAACACCTCGGGGCAGCTCGCCCCGTCAACGTGGCCCATCCTGGCAATCGGGTGCCGCCGCGCACCAGGCCCGATGATCACCAGCCACCCATGACAGCCGTCACAACATGCAAGATCAGCGAGCCGGGACGACTGCCGGCGCCATGGATCGGCATTGCGTCAGCCGAGATACGGGAGAGGCCTGCGCTCCAGGAAGTGCTGGAGCCGGAGGCGTTGAGTGTGGTGCATCGGCAACCCCTCGATGTTGCTCGGGGCGACGAACCGAAGGTCGGTGGACTCGTCCGAGATCCGAAGCTCTCCGCCCGTGATGCGGGCGGTGAAGCAGACATTGAACTGCTGCCGGACCTCGCCGTCCGAGTAGGCGATCACGTGTCGGGGGTCGGTGTACGTGCCGACGAGCCCGGTGATCTCGACATCGAGGCCGGTCTCCTCGCGAACCTCCCGGACGGCCGTGCCCGGCAGCGACTCGCCGAGATCCATCGTCCCGCCCGGCAGCGCGTACAGGCCGTTGTCAGTGCGTCGCTGGAGCAGGATGCGCCCTTCGGGATCCGTCACCACTGCGGACGCTGCCACAACCAGCCGGTTGGGCGTGGGGGCGTCGGGGTCGTTGTAGTACTCGGTCCGTGCCACGGATCAGCTCTCCTTCTCTGTGCATCGACGTATCAATCCAGGCAGGCCAAAGCGCCAGCGACGAGGGAACGTGCCGTGGCGCCGCGCGCGGCCCCCTGAGAGAGCAGATCAAAGGCGCGGGCATACAGGTCGACCTGGCTGGGTTCCGTGAGCGTCGAGGCGGCGTCCAGAGTGTCCGCGTGGACCCTGGCAGCATCGAAGATCGTGAAGGTAGGCATGGGCCAAACGGTCCGCTGCGCCGCGAACGGGATGATGCCGACGGCGACGTTCGGAAGATCCATGACTCCGAGCAGGTGGCCCAGTTGTGCCGCCATGGCCTCGGCGCTGCACACGCGGTATCGCAGTACTGACTCCTCCAGTACGAAGGAGAACCGGCGTGCGCCATTGCTCAGTACCGTGTTGCGCTTCATGCGGGCTGCCACGGCGTCGTCCACGTCGTTAGGGGTTCCCCGGAAGTCCGCGATGGATGACAGCAGAGCAGCGGCGTATTTAGGCGTCTGGAGGAAACCGGGGATCACGTCGGAGACGTAGACGCGGAAGGCCCTGGTCTGTCGGTACAGGTCCCCGGTGGACTCTTGCAGGTGGCGGAGTCCACCTCGCTGGAGTTGCCGCCATCGCACGTAGGCGTCGGCGGACTGTCGGTTGGCGGCGAGCAGGTCAGGGACTTGACCGTCGGCGGCACAGGCTCGGCACCAGGCCCTGATGTCGGCGTCGGAAGGAGGTGTCTTCGCGTTCTCGACCCGGGACGACTTCGATTCCGACCAGCCGCACCTGGCGGCCAGCTCCCGCCCGCTGATACCCGCATCCTTCCGGATCTCGCTCAGCCGACTGGCAAGGGCCTCGCGAGCCTTCTGAACGCTTGAAGAGGGGTGCGCGGGCATGGAGCTGGCCTGCGTCAGATCTCGTACTGGTGATGTGGGACGGCTCGTTCCCAGACCGCTTCGAACGCGGAGGCGCACAGCTCCACGGTCTCTGGGTCTGCCGTGATCTCGTCCTCGACCACCGCGCCGTCGCCGGAGAAGTGGTGCACCCGGAGCAGCGCGCCATCGAACAGCCAGAAGTCGTTTCCCGGCAAGGGAATGCTCGTGGCCTGCCGCCGTGGCAGCCAGCGGACGTCCTCGCCCGCCGTGACGTTCGCGTGGGTGACGTAGTGCTCCCACCGGATGTACTCGGACACGGGCTCGGACACGACCCGAGCCCGACGGATGACCACGCCCCGGGCCACGGTGTCCGCGATCAGCTGGTCATAGGGATGCCACCAGGACTCGCGCTCCTCCCAGTCGATCCGCTCACCGCGCTGCCACGCCTCGAACCGTTCCGTCGGGGCGTAGGAGTCCCGGAGTTCCAGATGGAAGGCAGACCGCTGGCATTGCTCAAGCAGTTCAGCGAAGTTGGGCACGCTCGATGACATCACACGCCTCCCTGATCATGGGCACCATTCGGGCCGGAAGCCTGACGATGGACTCATCATCGGGTACCGGCCCGTTCGCGGGGCTGCTCCCTTCGCATTCCGCCTGAACCCGGGGGCGAGGGTTCCACCCCTGGAAGAGGATCTCTTGAGCTTCCGGGTCCACCCACACGGTGGGGCAGTGGTCCCGGTCGGTGTTGGGGTCGATGCCAACGAACTCCACGGCCATGGCCGGCTCCCTGGTCTAGGTGCTTGCTCGGGCTTGCACAAGCTTGTCCGGCCAGCTGATACGCAGTCAATGCCGTTATCTGATGCGGTAATTGGCGTGCAAGGTCGTGCAAGTTCATAGAGGCCGGCACGTCGCCGTCCGTAGTGTCTCCTGTGCCGGTAAGGCAGATGGCAGAGGGATTCACCTCGGTCGGATCGATAGCGGAAGGGGTAGAACATGGGCAAGCGCGGTGGCGGGTCCGGCGACGGCAAGGGTGGCGGGCAGCAGGACGACAGCAACAAGGGCGCCGGGCACGGTGGCGGAGGGTCCGACGAGGGCGGCAACACCTCCGACGGATCGTCCCCGGCGGGCGGCAAGTGACCAGCGAATCGCAGAAGGAGGCGAGCCCCCAGGGGCTCGCCTCCGCGCTGGTGGCCGGCGGCGCGCTCTCCTCGGACTGGCTTCCCTCCTTCCGGGCCGTACCCCGCCAGCTGTTCGTCCCGGATCGCATCTGGCCGGGCATCGCGGACGGCACTCAACAAAACCCCGTGGTGTACCGGTCGCAGGACCCCGAGGCATGGCGGCGGGCGGTCTACTCCGACATCCCGCTGACCACGCAGTGGGACGACGGGCAGCACCACGGAGACGGGCTCGGAACCACCCCGACGTCGTCCAACTCCATGCCCACGATGGTCTTCTCGATGCTCCAGGACCTCGACGTTCGCCCGGGCAACAGGGTGCTGGAGGTCGGCGCCGGCACCGGCTGGAACGCGGGCCTGCTGGCCCACCGCCTGGGCAGCCCCAACGTGGTGACCGTCGAGTACGACCCCGACGTGGCCCGGGGAGCCCGCGCGAACCTCGGCCTCGCCGGACTCGCACCGACCGTCGTCGAAGGCGACGGGCGGCAGGGCTGGCCGGACGGCGCCCCCTACGACCGGATCATCGCCACCTGCTCGCTGCTGGAGATCCCCGGGGCGTGGCTGGCCCAGTCCGCGCCCGGCGGGATCATCGTGGCGCCGTTCGGCACCGAGTACGGCGGCGAGCAGATCGTCCGGCTGACCGTGAACGAGGACGGCACCAGCGCCAGCGGCCGGTTCTCCCGGAGCTCCGCGTTCATGCGGCTGCGACAACAGCGCACCGACCGGCCGCCGTTCGAGGACTACCTCCGGGGGCAGGAGTGGCCAGGAGACGGGGTGAGGACCACCACGACCCTCGCCCCTCCCGACACCGGCGGGTGGTTCGAGCAGTTCGTGATCGGGTCGGCCGTCCCCGGCGCCTTCTGGCGGGCCGAGCGCTACGACGACGGCGACGGCGCGTACACGCTCTGGCTCTACAGCCGGGACACCCGGTCGTGGGCCTCCGTCGACTACGCGCGCGGCCGCACCGAGTACGAGGTGTACCAGTCCGGCCCCCGCCGCCTCTGGGACGAGGTGGAGGCCGCCTGGCGCTGGTGGGACGACCAGGGCCGCCCCGGCTTCGACCGGTTCGGCCTCACGGTCACCCCGGACGCCCACACCGTCTGGCTCGACTCCCCGGAGAACCCGGTACCGCTCCGTGACTGAGCCATTCCGTCGTTTCGCCCCGTCGAGCCGGCTCGGCTCGATGGGGCGGGGGCGGCGGGTGGGGGTGCCCCGGGCGTTAAGTCAGATGACCGATGTGGCGTGGCCTGCTGCGCTGGCAGCCTCTGGGGCGGGCCGTTCCGCGTCCGCCGGGGGCCACGCCCCGTGCGGGGGCGTCGGAGTCGGGCCGCACCACGTCGTCACCACTCCGGGGCCCGCGCGTCATCGCCGGGCTCGCGGGGCAGAAGGGCAGCAGCAGACATGACCGCACCACCCCGCACCCCACTGCACCGTCGCAGAGCCTCCGGGTTCGTCGCCGCGGTGACCGTCCTCCTCGCCGCGCTGGCCGCCGTCTTCGCGGGCACGGCCCCGGCCGGTGCGGTCACGCCCTGGCAGGAGACGAACCACAACGGCAGCACCCCCGACTCCCCGGCGATGGCGTTCTACGCGGGGAGCAACGTCGAGGTGATCCGGGGGCAGGACAACAACCTCTGGTTCAACGTCGACAACGGCGACTTCAACCACATCGGCGGCGTCACGTACGCCGCGCCGTCGATCACCGTGTTCCGCGGCGAGCTGTGGATCTGGCACACCGGCCAGAACGGCGACGTCTGGGGCCAGAACCTCGCCAACCCCGGTGAGTCCAACCACCGGCGCTGGTACTGGAACCGGCCCATCCAGTTCAGCACCCAGAACATCGGCGGTTCCGGTTCGGCCGGAAGTCCGACCCTGAGCCCGGCGGTCGCGGCCTCCCCGGACGTGCTGCACTTCATCGTGGTCGGCGCCAACGAGCGCATCTACCACGCGACCATGGGCGTGAACCGCAACTTCAGCCGCTGGACCGAACTGCCGGGCGGCGCCCGTACCGAGTCCGGGGTCGGCACCTCGACCTCGCCCGACAACCGGCTGACGGTCGTCCACCGCGGCACCGACAACCGGATCTACCGCCAGGGCCTGAACGTCCTGTACTGGCAGTGGGACAACAACTGGCAGCAGATCAGGAACACCTACACCAACGCCGCCCCGTCGGTCGCCTACAACTTCCACGACGGCCGGATGATCCTGGCCTGGCGCCAGGCCAGCTCCGGCCAGATCCTGGCCTCCGAGATCTCGACGACCTCCGCCGAGTCGACGACCCCCCAGGGCGTGCCCAACGGCAACAACGTCACCAGCCCGTCGGCCCCGCGCGTGGACACCGAGCCGGACGGCGTCGGCCTGACCATCCGGGGCGGCAACTTCCTCGACGTCCGGGGCAACTACTACCGGAACAACATCGTCTACAACATCCACAACTACTACCCCAACTGACGCTTCTCCCGAAGCCGTCCTGCTGCCCCCTCGGGTCTCCGCCCCCCGACCCGAGGGGGCGTCCGTCATTCCGCGCCCAACGAGCGCCGCAGGAAGCCGAGTTCGTGCCGGAGCAGGTCCTCCACCGTCGCTTCGTCGGTCGGCCGGTGTCCGGCGCCGCGCAGCGGCAGGACTTCGTGCGGGCGGCCGGCGGCGAGCAGCGCGGCAGAGAGCCGCAACGCGTGGACGGGGAAGACGTTGTCGTCGGCGAGGCCCTGGACCAGGAGGAGTGGGCGGCTGAGCTTCGGGGCCTCGGCGATCAGGTCGCAGGAGTCGTAGTGCCCGGGGTGCTCGTCCGGGTGGCCGAGGAAGCGTTCCTGCCAGTGGGTGTCGTACAGCCGGTGGTCGGTGGGCGCGGCCCCGGCGGAGGCGGCGTGGAAGACGTCCGGGCGCCGCAGTACGGCGAGCGCCGCGAGGAAGCCGCCGTAGGACCAGCCGCGGATGGCGACCCGGCCGAGGTCGAGCAGCTCCGGCCGAAGCCGGGCGGTCTCGTGCAGGCCCTCGATCTGGTCCTCCAGCGCCGGCCCGGCCTTGTCGCCCCAGATGCTCTTCTCCCAGTGCGGCCCGCGCCCCGGGGTGCCGCGGCCGTCGACGACCAGCACCGCGAAGCCCTGGTCGGCGAACCACTGGGACACCTGCTCGTACCAGGCGCCGCCGGTGGTGACCTTCTGCATGGCGGGCCCCGCGTACGGGTCGAGCAGGACGGGCAGCGGCCCGTCGCCGGCCCGGTGGCCGGCGGGCAGGAAGAGGTGGGCGCGCAGTTCGCGCGGGCCGAGGCGGAGCGGTTCGGGGCGGGCGGTGACGACGGGGGGCTCGGCGTACGAGGTGAGGGGGAGGGGCGCACGGCCGTCGCGGAGGACGGTGGAGAGGCCGCCGTTGGTGAGCACCAGCGTGCCGCCGCGCCCGATGCCGCCGTGCACGCCGGGTCCGCTGCTCAACTGCCGTATGCCGGTGTCCGGTTCGTACGTCCACAGGTGGGTCTCGGTGGGTTCCGCGGAGGCGGTGAACAGCACCCGCTCGCCCTCCGTCCCGAGGACGCCCCGCAGTTGCAGCCCGGCCGGGGTGACGGGCTTGCCGTCGACGGTCAGGTGCCGGGTGTCCCCGTCGTCGGCGGTGTCGACCAGGGCCCCGCCCGCCGTGCGCACCGGCACCCCGGGCAGCAGCTCGACCCAGTGCGGGTCGGTCCGCTCGGCCAGCACCCGGGTCGCGCCGTCCGCCCCGACCGCCAGCGTGCGGACGGTGCGCTGGTCGCGGCTCTGCACGGCGGCGTACGGGCCGTGGTCGTCCCAGCCGGCGGCGGTCAGGTACTCGAAGGCGGCGCGGTCCCAGCGGACCTCCGTGCGGGTGCGGCGGCCGTCGAGGCCGAGCAGCCAGAGGGTGACCTCGGCGTTGGCGGTGCCGGCCAGCGGGTAGCGGACGGCGCGGGGGGAGCGCCCCGGGTCGGCGGGGTCCGCGAGGAACCACCGGGCGACGGCACGTTCGTCGACCCGGGCCGTGAGCAGCGCGGTGCCGTCGGGGGACCACCAGTACCCGCGGTCGCGGTACATCTCCCCGACGGCGACGTACTCGGCCAGGCCGTAGCTCACGTCCTCGGCCTCGGGTTCGGCCACGGCGCGGTCGTCCGTACCGTCCGTGGAGACCACCCGCAGGGCGCCGCCGCTGACGTAGGCGATCCGGCGGCCGGTCGGGTCGAGCCGCACCTCCCGCGGCGGGGCGGCGGTGGCGAGCGGGTGCGAAGAACCCGTGGCGGTGTCGGCCAGCCACAGTGTGCCGTCCAGCGCGAAGGCGGCGTACCGGCCGGTGGCGTCGGTGCTGTACGAGGCGATGCCGCCGGTGCTGCCGAGCGCGCTCGGGTCGATGACCAGTCGCTCCTCGCCGGTCGCGGTGTCCAGGGCCCAGAGGCAGTGGACCGGGTCGGCGCCGCCCCGGCTGCGCAGGAAGAGCACGGTGGCGCCGTCGGCGGTGGGCGCGGCCTGGGCGGGGGCCCCGAGCGTGAAGTGCCGGGTGCGGGCCAGTTGCCGGGGGAGGGAGTCGGTGGTCATGCCGGGGACCATAGGCACACTCGGTGCGGCCCCGTCGAGGCATTAAACCGGCCGGAAACGGCCGGGGCCGCCGCGGATCTCAGGAATCCACGGCGGCCCCGGGGCCTCAGCGGCCCGGCCTCAGGAGCGGCGTCAGCGGACGTCGCCCATGAGTGACTGGACGCGCTTGCGGTAGCTGTAGACCGCGAAGCCCGCGAGGCACGCGAGGGCGGCCTGCATGCCGATGATGCCGGTGCCGTCCAGGTTGACGCCGGCCAGCGACAGGAGGCTGGTGGTGCAGTCACCGGCGGTGACGGCGAGGAACCAGACGCCCATCATCTGGGAGGCGTACTTCTGCGGCGCCATCTTGGTGGTGACCGAGAGGCCGACCGGGGAGAGGCAGAGCTCGCCGATGGTCTGGATCATGTAGATCGAGACCAGCCACATCGGGGAGACCTTGGTGCCGTCGCCCGCCATGTTCATCGGGACGATGAAGATGAAGAACGAGGCGCCGATCAGGACCAGGCCCATCGCGAACTTCGTGATGGTGTTGGGCTCCTTGTTGCGGCGCGACAGCCACAGCCACAGCCAGGCGAAGACCGGCGCGAGCGCCATCACGAACAGCGGGTTCAGCGACTGGTACCAGGTGGACGAGAAGCCGAGGCCGAGGACCTTGTCCGCGGTGTTCTTGTCCGCGAACAGGGACAGGGTGGACCCGCCCTGGTCGTAGATCATCCAGAACGCGGCGGCCGCGACGAAGAACCAGATGTAGGCGGTCATCTTGGACTGCTCGCCGGCGTCCAGCTGCTTGTCGCGCTTGATGCGGACCAGCACGACGACCGGGATGGCCAGACCCGCGATGGTCAGCGGGACGAGGGCCCAGTTCAGGGTGTAGACACCGAGCGCGACGACGGCGGCGTAGAAGACGACGCCCGCCAGGATCACGGCGCCGGCCTTCATCAGCAGGCTCTTGCGCTCCGCGGCCTGCAGCGGGTTGGGGACGACGCTGCTCTTCGGGCTCAGGTGGCGGGTGCCCATGAGGAACTGGGTCAGGCCGAGGCCCATGCCGACCGCGGCGAGCGCGAAGCCCAGGTGCCAGTTGTACTCCTTGCCGACCGTTCCGATGATGAACGGGGCGGCGAAGGCGCCGAGGTTGATGCTCATGTAGAAGACGGTGAAACCGCCGTCGCGACGCGGGTCCTCGGGACCGTTGTACAGGTGGCCGACCATCGTGGAGATGTTGGCCTTGAGCAGCCCGGAGCCGACCGCGACCAGGAGCAGGCCGACGAAGAACGCCGCCTGGCCCGGGACGGCCAGTGCGAGGTGGCCCGCCATGATCACGAAACCGGCGACGGTGACGGTCTTGCGGGCGCCCCAGACCCGGTCGCCGAACCAGCCGCCCGGGTACGCCATGAGGTAGACCATGGAGACGTAGACGGAGTAGATGGCCGTGGCCATCGTCGCCTTCATCGCGAGGCCGCCGCCCTGGCTGCCGGCTGCCGCGTCGGCACCGCCGGAGACCAGGTAGTAGATCAGCAGGGCGCGCATGCCGTAGTAGGAGAACCGCTCCCACATCTCGGTCATGAACAGCGTGGCGAGGCCTCGGGGGTGCCCGAGGAAGGTCTTGCCGCTGGGGGAGGCCGACGCGAGGTCGGCGGCCCGGGTGGTAGACGCCATGTGTAGTCGTTCCTTGCCTGACAGCGTCCGCCTAGGGGGGTGGCGGCGGACGAGGACTTGAACCACTCTACGTGGCGATATTTGGCGTTATCAGATGACAAACATTGCGAATCGCTCTGCTTAATAACAAAGTTGGCAACAGATCTGCCCGATTGATCCATGGTAGACGGGCGTGTCTTCCTTCGGTTCAAAGATCCAAGCGGGGATTCTTCGCCGAACGGCCGGTCAGCGGCGCTCCGTTGGCCCCCGACGGTCCCTTCTATAACGATCACCGTCTGTGAACTACCTCACAGGGGGTACGGGCATACGCGGGACGACTACCATCACCACATGACCTGTGTGCTGCTCGCCGAGGACGATCCGGCGATCTCCGAACCTCTCGCCCGGGCCCTGCGACGCGAGGGCTATGAGGTGCTCGTCCGCGAGGACGGGCCGACCGCACTCGCCGCCGGCCTCACCGAGGAGGTCGACCTCGTCGTCCTCGACCTCGGCCTGCCCGAGATGGACGGCCTCGAGGTCTGCCGCCGCCTGCGCGCCGACGGCAAGAGCTGCCCCGTCCTGGTGCTCACCGCCCGCGCCGACGAGGTGGACACCGTGGTCGGCCTGGACGCCGGCGCCGACGACTACGTGACCAAGCCCTTCCGCCTGGCCGAGCTGCTCGCCCGCGTCCGGGCCCTGCTCCGGCGCGGCAACGTCGACCAGCTCACCACCGGCGCGCACGGGGTGAAGATCGACATCGAGTCCCACCGCGCCTGGCTCGGCGAGGAGGAGCTGACCCTCTCCGCCAAGGAGTTCGAGCTGCTGCGCGTCCTGGTCCGCGACGCCGGCCGGGTGGTCACCCGCGAGGAGATCATGCGGCAGGTCTGGGACACCACCTGGTGGACCTCGACCAAGACCCTGGACATGCACATCTCCTGGCTCCGCAAGAAGCTCGGCGACGACGCGGCGAACCCGCGCTACATCGCCACGGTGCGCGGGGTCGGCTTCCGGTTCGAGAAGAATTAGCCGCGTACGGAGATCATGGCCGGGCGGCGGCCGATGCAGTGGAACACCTCGGGGAGCAGCAGCGTGAAACGCAGGATGATCAACTCGCTGCTGGTCGTCGTCCTGGTGGTCGTCGTGGTGTTCTGCGTGCCGCTCGCCCTGGTCGAGAAGCGCAGCATCGTCGACGCCGCCCAGGACCGGGTGGACGCGACCGCCGTCCGGGTGCTCGCCCTGGTCGAGAGCCGGCTCGCCGCCGGTGAGTCGGTCAAGGAGGGGCGGGTCTTCGAGAGCCAGGTCACCGAGGGCAGCTACGTCGAGGTGCAGATCCCCGGCCAGCAGGTCCTCTCGGCCGGCCGCCCGCCCGCCGGGAACCACCTGCTGCGGGCCGCCGAACACGGCACCAGCGGCGAGATCGTCACCGTCGAGCAGTCCCGCGAGGACGTCGACCACGAGATCGCCAACAACCTGCTGCTGCTCGGCGTGGTCGCCCTGCTGGCCGTCCAGGCCGCCGTCGCGCTCGCCGTCTGGCAGGCCAAGCGACTCGCCCGGCCGCTCACCGACCTCGCCGAGACCGCCGAACGGCTCGGCTCCGGCGACCCGCGCCCGCGCAACCGCCGGTACGGGGTGCCCGAACTCGACCGGATCGCCGAGGTGCTGGACACCAGCGCCGAGCGGATCGCCCGGATGCTCACCGCCGAACGCCGGCTCGCCGCCGACGCCTCGCACCAGCTGCGCACCCCGCTCACCGCACTCTCGATGCGGCTGGAGGAGATCACCGCCCTCGCCGAGGAGCCGGAGACCGTCAAGGAGGAGGCGACCATCGCCCTCCAGCAGGTCGAACGGCTCACCGACGTCGTCCAGCGGCTGCTCACCACCCAGCGCGACCCGCGCAGCCCCACCGCCGTCGCCTTCGACCTGGACGAGGTGATCAAGCAGCAGGTGGAGGAGTGGGGCCCGACGCTGCGCGAGCAGGGCCGGGTGCTGTCCCTGGAGGGCCTGCACGGGGTCACCGCGGTCGGCACCCCGGGGACGGTCGCCCAGGTGCTCGCCACCCTGATCGAGAACTCACTGATGCACGGCGCCGGGACGATCACCCTGCGGGTGCGGCCCTCCGGCACCTCGGTGGTGGTCGAGGTGCAGGACCAGGGCGCCGGAGTGCCGGCCGACCTCGGCAACCGGGTGTTCGAGCGGGCCGTCAGCGGCCGCAACTCCACCGGCATCGGCCTGGCCGTCGCCCGCGACCTCGCGGAGGCGGACGGCGGGCGGCTGGAGCTGCTCTCCTTGAAGCCCCCGGTGTTCGCGCTGTTCCTCGGGCGCAGCCACGAGGACTGAGCGGGGTACGAGGGCTGCGCGGGGCAGGGGGACGCGGACGGAGCCGGGTACGAGGACCGGGCCGGGTACGAGGACCGGGCGCGGTCAGCGGGCCCCGTCGAGCCGGACGTCGCGGACCACGTCGAGGTCGGTGAAGGTGGGCGGCGCGTCGCAGAGCGCCACCATCTCGCGGAAGATCCGGTCCGTCTCGGGGAGCTTCGAGTTGCGCATCGCCTCCTCGTAGGAGGGGAACTCCACGATCTCCACCACGTGGCGGGCATCCGAGCGGTCGGTGCCGACGACCGCGTGCGAGGCGGTCCGGCGGCCCTTGGTGGCCTCGACCCAGGTGTCCATGAGCCGGTTGAGGTCGTCGAGCCGGTCGGTCTTGCAGTCGATGATCTGGACGAACGCCATGGCGAGCCTCCTGGGACCCCCTCGGCCTCTCGATCGTCCGCGGCCGTGCTCGCCCTCGGTCACCACTGTCCTCTCGCGGGGGCGGACCCGGCAAGGGGAGGGGGCGGGGCGGTCGCCGAGCGGCTACTCGGCCTTGGCGTAGCGGATCTGCTCGGCGGCCAGCATCAGCTCGGCCTGGGCGGCCAGCTCCCGGCCGTCGGCGGCCTCCGCGGCTTCCCCGGTCCGTGCGGGCTCTGCGGCGTGTGCGGCCTGCGGGCTCGGCACGTTCGGTACGGGGGCCGTCTCGGGCAGCGCCTTGAAGACCCAGGTGCGGTACGAGACGAAGCGGAACACGGTGGCGATGGCGAGGCCGACGACCTTGGCGCCCATCTTCTCGAAGTTCGAGTCCAGGCCCAGCACGTACTGGGAGAAGCCGAGCACACCGGTCTCGATCAGCATGCCGAAGCCGCTGAACACCAGGAAGAGGGTGATCTCCCGCTTGCGGGAGTCGGCGTCGCGGTCCCGGTACAGCCAGTACCGGTAGCCGAGGTAGTTGGTGGCGATCGCGATCACCGTGGCGGCGATGTTGGACCGCAGCGAGGCGATGCCCAGGCCGATGTTGCAGACCCAGAAGACGGCGAAGTTGACCACGACCCCGCTCAGGCCGACGATGCCGAACTTCACGACCTCGCCCCTGATCCCACGCACCTTCTGCATGAGTGAGGGGTTCGAAGCTGTGGTCGTCGCCATACCGGGTGGCCTCCATGTACCTGCGGGGAAAAGGGTGTCCCACTGGGCCGGGGACACCCCTTGAGCCCTGCGTGCACGCACATGATCCGACCGCGCGGACGAGGACCTAGCCGTCCAGGCTACCCGCTTCCACCGAACGGCTCAGCCGTCCGGAGGAGGGGTTGACATCTACGCGCGTCCACTACTCACACCCCCACCGCGGCTCCATGGCCCCCCACCGGCCCGGATATCCTGGCGAGGTGACTTCCCCGGGCAATGTGAATTTTCCAGTGGTGGGCATGATCGGTGGCGGGCAGCTGGCCCGCATGGCACACCAGGCGGGCATCCCGCTCGGGGTCAGGTTCAAGCTCCTCGCCGACACCCCCCAGGACTCCGCCGCACAGGTGGTCTCCGACGTCGTCCTCGGTGACTACCGGGACCTCGACACCCTGCGCCGCTTCGCGGCCGGGTGCGACGTGATCACCTTCGACCACGAGCACGTCCCCACCGAGCACCTGCGGGCCCTGGAGGCCGACGGCATCGCCGTCCGCCCCGGCCCGGAGGCGCTGGTCAACGCCCAGGACAAGGGCGTGATGCGGGCCAAGCTCGACTCCATCGGGGTGCCCTGCCCCCGGCACCGGATCGTCGCCGACCCGGCCGACGTCACCGCCTTCGCGAACGAGGGCACCGGCTACCCCGTCGTGCTCAAGACCGTCCGCGGCGGCTACGACGGCAAGGGCGTCTGGGTCGTCGACGACGAGCGGGAGGCCCAGGCGCCGTTCCTGGCCGGCGTCCCCGTGCTGGCCGAGGAGAAGGTCGACTTCGTCCGCGAGCTGGCCGCCAACGTGGTCCGCTCGCCCAGCGGCCAGGCCGTCGCCTACCCGGTCGTCGAGAGCGTCCAGGAGAACGGCGTCTGCGCCGAGGTCACCGCCCCCGCACCGGACCTCGACCCCGCCCTGTCCGATGAGGCCCAGCAGCTCGCCCTGCGGATCGCCGGCGACCTCGGCATCGTCGGCCACCTCGCCGTCGAGCTGTTCCAGACCCGGGACGGCCGGATCCTGGTCAACGAGCTGGCCATGCGCCCGCACAACTCCGGGCACTGGACCCAGGACGGCGCGGTCACCTCGCAGTTCGAGAACCACCTGCGGGCCGTCCTCGACCTCCCGCTCGGCGACCCCCGGCCGCGCGCCAAGTGGACCGTCATGGTCAACGTCCTCGGCGGCGACTACCCGGACATGTACCACGCCTTCCTGCACTGCATGGCCCGCGACCCCGGGCTGCGGATCCACATGTACGGGAAGGACGTGAAGCCCGGCCGCAAGGTCGGCCACGTCAACGTCTTCGGGGACGACCTCGACGACGTCCGCGAGCGCGCCCGCCACGCGGCCGCCTACCTGCGAGGAACGATCACCGAATGACCAACCCTCTTGTCGGCATCGTGATGGGTTCGGACTCCGACTGGCCGGTCATGGAGGCCGCCGCCCAGGCCCTGGACGAGTTCGAGATCCCGTACGAGGTGGACGTCGTCTCCGCCCACCGGATGCCCCGCGAGATGGTCGCGTACGGCGAGCGGGCCCACGGGCGCGGCCTCAAGGCGATCATCGCCGGCGCCGGCGGCGCGGCCCACCTGCCGGGCATGCTGGCCTCCGTCACCCCGCTGCCGGTCATCGGCGTGCCGGTGCCGCTGCGCTACCTGGACGGCATGGACAGCCTGCTGTCGATCGTCCAGATGCCGGCCGGCGTGCCGGTGGCGACCGTCTCGGTGGCCGGCGCGCGCAACGCGGGCCTGCTCGCGGTGCGGATGCTCGCCGCCTTCGACCCGGAACTCACCGAGAAGATGACCGAGTTCCAGGCCGAGCTGAACAACCAGGCCACCGAGAAGGGCAAGAAGCTCCGCGCCAAGGTGGCCGGCTCCTCGTCCTTCGGCTTCGGCAAGTAGGCCGCCCGGCGGGGTGGGGTAGAACAGCCCGTATGACTTCCGACTCCCTCACCCCGCAGGACCGATCGGACCTTTCGGGCCTCCCGGACCGCCTGGACCGCGCCCGCGCCCTGCTGCGCACCGCCCCCGTGGTGGACGGCCACAACGACCTCCCCTGGGCGATGCGCGAGCAGGCCGGGTACGACCTCGGCGCGCTCGACCTCGCCGCCGACCAGAGCGAGCGCCTGCACACCGACCTCGCCCGCCTCGCCGAGGGCGGGGTCGGCGCGCAGTTCTGGTCCGTCTACGTGCCTACCTCGCTGGCCGGCGACCACGCCGTCAGCGCCACCCTGGAGCAGGTCGACTTCGTCCACGCCCTGGTCGAGCGCTACCCGGACCGGCTGCGCCTGGCCCGCACCGCCGCCGACATGGAGGCCGCCCGCGCCGAGGGCCGGGTCGCCTCGCTGATGGGCGCCGAGGGCGGCCACTCGATCGACTGCTCGCTCGCGACCCTGCGCGCCCTGTACGAACTCGGCGTGCGCTACCTGACGCTCACCCACAACGACAACGTGCCGTGGGCCGACTCCGCGACCGACAAGCCGGTGGCCGGCGGGCTGACGAAGTTCGGCGAGGAGGTCGTCCGGGAGATGAACCGGCTCGGCATGCTGGTCGACCTCTCGCACGTCTCCGCCGACACCATGCGGGACGCCCTGCGGGTCACCGAGGCGCCGGTGGTCTTCTCGCACTCCTCCGCGCGCGCGGTCTGCGAGCACCCCCGCAACATCCCGGACGACGTGCTGGCCCAGCTGCCCGCCAACGGCGGCGTCGCGATGGCCACCTTCGTCCCGAAGTTCATCCTGCCCGCCGCCATCGAGTGGACCCTGGCCGCCGACGAGAACATGCGCGCCCACGGCTTCCACCCGCTGGACACCACCCCGCCCGCGATGGAGCGCCAGCGCGCCTTCGAGGCCGCCAACCCGCGCCCGATCGCCACCCCGTCCACCGTCGCCGACCACCTCGACCACATGCGCGAGGTCGCCGGCATCGACCACATCGGCATCGGCGGCGACTTCGACGGCACCGCCTTCCTGCCCGACGGCCTCGACTCGGTGGCCGGCTACCCCAACCTGGTCGCCGAACTCCTCGGCCGCCACTGGTCGGAGGCCGACCTCGCCAAGCTCACCTGGCACAACGCCGTCCGCGTCCTGCGCGACGCCGAGTCGGTCGCCGCCACGCTGCGCGCCGACCGCCGGCCCTCCATCGCCACCATCGCCCGGCTCGACGGCTGATCCGAGCCTTCTAACCCAGCCGCGGGATCTCGATGGCCGGGCACTTGTCCATCACCATCGAGACCCCGGCGGCCCGGGTCCGGTCGTACGCGGCCTCGTCGACGACCCCGAGCTGGAACCAGACCGCCTTCGCGCCGACCGCCACCGCCTGGTCGGCGACCTCCCCGGCCAGCGCGCTGTTCACGAACACGTCCACCACGTCGACCGGGAACGGGATCTCGGCGAGCGAGGCGTACCCGGGCTCGCCGAGGACGGTCTCGGCCTTGGGGTGCACCGGCACGATCCGCTTGCCGTGGCGCTGGAGCACCTGCGCCACGCCGTAGGCGGCCCGGGCAGTGTTGTTGGACAGCCCGACCACCGCCCAGGTGTCGCCGCTTCCGGTGAGGATCTCGCGGACGGTCGCGCCGTCGCCGTAGGTCGTCATGCCGGTGCCAACGACGGGCGCGGGCGCGGGATTCCGGGGGCGGTCAGGTGGCGGAGGCGTCGGGGGCCGGGCGGCGGCCGGCCCCCGGCCGCTCGGACGGTGACCGGTCTCCGGCAGTCGTGACGATCCGTCACCGTGCGCCTTGGCATGCTCTCCCGGTTTTCCCGGTTGACCTGCGGCGGCGGGAAATGCGCTGGAAGGCGAAGTGTGAATTCCCCGCGTGCCCCGGGGCGGAGTGGAATTCTCATTCCAAGACTCGGCCAACACCGGCATACAACGGCCCGGGCCCAGGAACACTGGGAATCGAAGCCTTTCGGCGGGGACGCGAGTATCGGGTGGGGAAACGTGAGCGGCGATCTTGACGAATTGGCCCTGGCCGCGGCGACGGCCCTGGTATCGGGCCTGATGACGGATTCCTGGGAGGCGGTGAAGCGTGGTTTCGCCGAGCTGATCGGTCAGGACGGGCGCATGGACGCGACGCGCGCGAGGCTGGCGGAGGCGTCCGAGCCGGAGCTGCCGCAGGCCCGGGAGGCCCAGGTGGGGGCGTGGAGCACCCGGCTGCGGGACGCGCTGGGCGACGATCCGGACGTGGCCGCGGGACTGCGGGCGCTGCTCGCCGAGGGGGTGGCCCCGGCGGCGGTTGCCTCGGCCGGCCCGGTGTCCCAGAAGGCCCGCGCCGGGGACGGCGGCATGGCCGTGAACGTCGGGCGCGACGTCGGCCCGGAGGGCATCATCGCCGGCGGCGATGTGCGCATCAACAAGAGGCGCATCGCATTCATCCCGATCGCGCCCTTCATCAGCGTCACGAAGAGCGCCGCGGCGGCGCATCCGGTGGTGGCGACCGTGACCACCCTCGTCGTGGTGGCCGGGGGCGTCTCCGGCGCGGTCACCGTCTGGCAGTCCGGTGGCAGCCCGCAGCCGTCCGGACTCTCCCGGATGGTCGGCGGCTGGGACGGCACCTACACGTGCGGGCAGGGTCTGACCGGAATGCATTTGCAGATATCGGCGCCGGTGAAAGCCGGGACGGTCGACGTGGTGTTCAGCTTCTTCCCGGTGCCGGCCAATCCCGGCGTTCCGCGGGGGAGTGCGACGTACACCGGAACGCTTTCGGGGGCCAGCGTCCGCCTCGACCCGGTGGCCTGGGTCGAGCGACCGTCCGACTATCAGCTCATCAACTTCGTCGGCGATCTTCCGGCGGCCGACGGCGATGCGTACAGCGGTACCGTGACCGGGGTCGGCTGTACGACCTTCACCACCCGGCACACGACGCAGTGAGCGGTGACACCCGCCGTCAGCTCGGGCGGCCCAGGGCGCGGTAGGTCCAGCCGGCGGCGCGCCAGGCGTCCGCGTCGAGGACGTTGCGGCCGTCGAGCAGTCGGCGCTCGGCCACCACGGCGCCGAGCTCGGCCGGGTCGAGCGCGCGGAACTCGGCCCACTCGGTGAGGTGGAGGACGACGTGGGCGCCCTCGGCGGCCTCCAGGGCGGAGTCGGCGTAGGCCAGGGAGGGGAACATCTTGCGGGCGTTCTCCACGGCCTTCGGGTCGTAGACGGTGACCTGGGCGCCCTGGAGCTGGATCTGGGCGGCCACGTTGAGCGCGGGGGAGTCCCGGATGTCGTCCGAGTTGGGCTTGAAGGCGGCGCCGAGGACGGCGACCCGGCGGCCCAGGAAGCCGCCGCCGCACTGCTCGCGGGCCAGTTCGACCATCCGCGAGCGGCGCCGCATGTTGATCGAGTCGACCTCGCGCAGGAAGGTCAGCGCCTGGTCGGCGCCGAGTTCGCCGGCCCGGGCCATGAAGGCGCGGATGTCCTTGGGCAGGCAGCCGCCGCCGAAGCCGAGGCCGGAGTTGAGGAACTTGCGGCCGATCCGCTCGTCGTGCCCGAGCGCGGTGGAGAGCAGCGTGACGTCCGCGCCGGCCGCCTCGCAGACCTCGGCCATCGCGTTGATGAAGGAGATCTTGGTGGCCAGGAAGGAGTTGGCGGCGGCCTTCACCAGCTCGGCGGTCGCGTAGTCGGTGACCAGGAACGGCACCCCGGCCGCGATCGGCTCCGCGTACACCTCGCGCAGCAGCCGCTCGGCGCGCTCGCTGTGGGCGCCGACCACGATCCGGTCCGGCCGCAGGGTGTCCTGGACGGCGAAGCCCTCGCGCAGGAACTCGGGGTTCCAGGCGAGTTCGGCGCCCGCGCCGACCGGCGCCAGCGCGGCCAGCCGCTCGGCCAGCCGGGCCGCCGAGCCGACCGGCACGGTGGACTTGCCGACCACCAGCGCCGGGCGGGTCAGGTGCGGTGCGAGCTCGTCGATCGCGGTGTCCACGTAGGACATGTCGGCGGCGAACTCGCCCTTGCGCTGCGGGGTGTTGACGCAGACGAAGTGGACGTCCGCGAACTCCGCGGCCTCCTTGGCGGAGGTGGTGAAGCGCAGCCGCCCGGTCGAGCCCTCGTGCCCGGCCACGTGCTTGAGCAGCAGCTCGGACAGGCCCGGCTCGTACATCGGGACCCGGCCCGCGGTGAGCGTCGCGATCTTCTCGGGATCGATGTCCAGACCCAGCACCTCGAAGCCGAACTCGGCCATCGCGGCGGCATGCGTGGCGCCGAGGTAGCCGGTGCCGATCACGGAGATGCGGAGGGTCACGGGTTCCCCTTGAGTTGCGGGTTCGGCCAGTAGAGGGTGCCCCTGATGCTATCCGTCCCGCCCGGGTCGGTACGGATCGCCCGCTCGCCGAGGACGCTAGGCAGCCGCAGGTCGGAGCCCTAGGATCTCTACTGAACGGTAGTTAACCGCGATTCGACTCGGATCCGACGCCGATCGGACAACGGTCTGCGTCGGCCACTGGACGACGAGGCAGGCATCATGGCGGGCAGCGCAGGGGCGGCTGACTTCGATCTCTTCCGTATCTCCGAGGAGCACGGGATGCTCCGTGAGGCGGTGCGTTCGCTGGCCGAGGCGAAGATCGCTCCGTTCGCGGCGGAGGTGGACGAGCAGGGCCGGTTCCCGCAGGAGGCGTTGGACGCGCTGACGGGCAACGATCTGCATGCGGTGCACGTGCCGGAGGAGTTCGGTGGTGCGGGGGCGGACGCGTTGGCGACGGTGATCGTGATCGAGGAGGTCGCGCGGGTGTGCGGCTCGTCGTCGTTGATCCCGGCGGTGAACAAGCTGGGGTCGTTGCCGGTGCAGTTGTCGGGTTCGGAGGAGTTGAAGGCGAAGTACCTGGGGGCGTTGGCGCGGGGCGAGGGGATGTTCTCGTACTGCCTGTCGGAGCCGGAGGCAGGTTCGGACGCGGCGGGGATGAAGACGCGGGCGGTGCGTGACGGTGACTTCTGGGTGCTGAACGGGGTGAAGCGCTGGATCACCAACGCGGGGGTGTCGGAGTTCTACACGGTGATGGCCGTGACGGATCCTTCGATGCGGTCGAAGGGGATCTCGGCGTTCGTGGTGGAGAAGGGCGATGCGGGGGTGTCGTTCGGGGCTCCGGAGAAGAAGTTGGGGATCAAGGGGTCGCCGACGCGTGAGGTGTACTTCGACAATGTGCGGATCCCGGCGGACCGGATGATCGGTGCGGAGGGCACGGGTTTCGCGACGGCGATGAGGACGCTGGACCACACCCGGGTGACGATCGCGGCGCAGGCGGTGGGTATCGCGCAGGGGGCGTTGGACTACGCGAAGGGCTACGTGCAGGAGCGGAAGCAGTTCGGGAAGGCGATCGCGGAGTTCCAGGGTGTGCAGTTCATGCTGGCGGACATGGCGATGAAGCTGGAGGCCGCGCGGCAGATGACGTACGTGGCGGCGGCGAAGTCGCAGCGTGGGGACGCGGATCTGACGTTCTTCGGTGCGGCGGCGAAGTGTTTCGCGTCGGACGTGGCGATGGAGGTGACCACGGACGCGGTGCAGTTGCTGGGTGGTTACGGGTACACGCGGGACTACCCGGTGGAGCGGATGATGCGGGACGCGAAGATCACCCAGATCTACGAGGGCACCAACCAGGTCCAGCGGATCGTGATGGCCCGCAACCTGCCGTAGTCGCCAGGACCTTCGCAACGGCCCCCGACCGCCGCCGTGCGGTCGGGGGCCGTCGATCGTCCGGCTGTTCGTCCGGCATCGAACCTTCCTGGACGGGCGGGCTGCCGGATGTCATAAATGATCGTCAACTCGTTTGCCGAGCACGATCATTGCGGGAGTCCACGGATCATGAGCAGCACCCCCGAGCAGCGCACCGACGGCAAGGTCTGGCTGATCACCGGCGCCAACTCCGGCTTCGGCCAGGCCATCGCCGAGGCCGCCCTGGCGGCCGGCGACACCGTGGTCGCGGCGGCCCGCCGCCCCGAGGCGCTGGCCGAACCGGCCGCCGCCCACCCGGGCCGGCTGGTCCCGGTGCGGCTGGACGTCACCGACCAGGAGCAGATCCTCGCCGTGGTCGCCGAGACCGTGCAGCGGCACGGCCGGATCGACGTCCTGGTCAACAACGCCGGGCGCGGCGTGATCGGCGCCGTCGAGGAGACCACCGACGCCGAGCTGCGCGACCTCATGGAGCTGCACTTCTTCGGCCCGGCCGCGCTCACCCGGGCCGTACTGCCGCACATGCGGGCCCGGGGCGCCGGCGCCGTGGTGCAGATGAGCAGCATGGGCGGCCGCTTCTCCTTCCCCGGCGTCGGCGCCTACTCCGCCACCAAGTTCGCCCTGGAGGGGCTCTCCGAGGCGCTGGCCAAGGAGGTGGCCGGCTTCGGGATCAAGGTGCTGGTCGTCGAGCCGGGGTCGTTCCGGACCGGCTTCGCGGGCGGTGGCGCGCTGGCCCACTCCGCCCCGATCGAGGCCTACGAGCCGCTGGTCGGCCCGGTCCGCACCGGCCTGCCGGACTCCGACGGCAAGCAGCCGGGGGACCCGGCGAAGGCCGCCGCGGCGATCCTGGCCGCGCTGGCCGCCGAGCGGACCCCGCTGCGGCTGGCGCTGGGCACCGACGCGGTGGACGCCGTCCTCGGCAACCTGGACGGTGCCCGCAAGGAGGCCGAGGCCTGGGCGGCGGTCGGCCGCGGCACGGACTTCCCGGCCGGCGGCTGACCCCGCTCGCGGGGGGAATCAGGGCGACGGCGGGCAGCCCGGCTGCCTAGGCTGCCCGCCATGCGCACCACGACCGACACGCTCGGCCTCGCCCGGCTCACCCCCGAGAACATCGACGCCGCCCTCGCCCTGCGGGTCCGGCCCGACCAGGAGGGCCTGGTCGCCCCGGTGGCGAAGTCGCTGGCCGAGGCGTACGTGTACGGGGACACGGCCTGGCCCCGGCTGATCCTGGACGGCGGCCGGCCGGTCGGCTTCGTGATGGCCTTCTTCGACATCCGCTTCCACCCCGGGCGGCCGGACGACCGCCCCCGTTCCGGCCTGTGGCGCCTGCTGGTCGACGCCGGGCGGCAGGGCGGCGGCTACGGCCGGTTCGCGGTCGAGCAGGTCTGCGCGGAGATCCGCCGCCGCGGCGGCACCCGGGCGACGGTCACCTACCACCCGGGCCCGGACGGCCCGGCCGGGTTCTACGCCCGGCTGGGCTTCCGGCCCACCGGCGAGCTGAGCGGCGACCAGGACGTGGCGGAGGTGGAGCTGTAGCCGCCCTGTCCCGCCCCGCACCGTGCGGGCCGGCTCAGTCGAGCAGCGCGGCCGCCTGCTCCCGGGCCTGTCGCAGCCACTCGGCGCGCTCGGCGGCCGGGGCGCCGGTGACGGTGCGGAACACCGTCCGCCGGACGTCGGTGACGCCGACGTACGGCAGTACGCAGGCCGCCCAGATCCGCTCCAGCGGGTCGCCGAACTCCTCGCGCTCCCGGGCCTCGGGGGTGTCCGAGGTGTTCAGCACCAGGGCCCGCCCGGCGCGCAGCAGTCCGGCGGGTTCGCCGTCGGCGGTGCCGAGCTTGTAGGCGACGCCGGGGGCCAGGACCCGCTGCACCCAGCCCGCCAGGACCGCAGGCGGCATGCCCCACCAGTTGGGGTGGATCAGCACCAGGGCGTCCAGGGTGGCCACCTCGGCGCGGTGCGCGGCGAGTTGCGGGTCGGTGGCGGTCCCGGCGTCGTCGACCGTGCCGGTCTCCCCGGCGGTGAGCAGTGGTGCGAACCCGTCGGCGTACAGGTCGTGCGCCCGCACCTCGCAGCCGCGTCCGCGCAGTTCGTCCACCACGGCCTGGTACAGCGCGTGGTTGAAGCTGCCCGGCCGCGGATGTGCCAGGTAGACCCCGATCCGGTTCATGTTCCGCCCCCCTCAGGCTGGTTGGAGGCCGATGCTACTGGCCGGCCGTTGCGGTCGCGGCCTGTGGGGCGCCCGTGGACGCCCGGCACTGTGTGCACACGCACGCAACCTCGGTACGATGAACGGCATGGACCGCGCCGATCTCTCCCTGGGCCCCCTGTCGGAGCAGGACCACGCCTTCTACGGCCTGGTCTGGGCCGGCACCACGCTGGCCGCCCGGGTGGACCGGGAGCTCGCCCGGGTGCACGGCCTGCCGCTGTCCTGGTTCGAGGTGATGCTCTGGCTGGCCGGGCAGCGGGAGCCGGTGGCGGCCTCCGACCTCGGTGCCAAGACCATGCTGAGCCGCAGCCAGGTCTCCCGGGTGGTCGACGCCCTGGCCGGGCGCGGGCTGGTGGCCCGGACGCCCTCGGCCTCGGACGCGCGCTCCGTGCGGATCGAGCTGACCGAGCGGGGCCGCGCGCTCTTCGCCGAGGCGGACGCCACCCGGCGGGCCGCCCTGGCCCCGGTGTTCACCGACCGGCTGGACCCGGCGGACATCGCCGCCCTGGAGACGGTCTGGCGCAAGCTCAAGGCCTGAGCCCCACCGGCGGCCGCCCGACGCCGGCCGGCGAGCGGGACGAGCGGGATAACACGCCGCCGTGACCTCGCCCCCTACGGGGGTGGCGCGCGACGCGCGGCCGCTCGTGCCATGATCCCTGCATGGGTTCCAACGTTTTCTTCGACATCACCATCAACGACGAGCCGGCGGGCCGCATCGTCTTCAAGCTGTACGACGACGTCGTCCCGAAGACCGCGCGCAACTTCCGTGAGCTGGCCACCGGCCAGAACGGCTTCGGCTACGAGGGCTCCGGCTTCCACCGCGTGATCCCCGCCTTCATGCTGCAGGGCGGTGACTTCACCAACCACAACGGCACCGGCGGCAAGAGCATCTACGGCGAGAAGTTCGAGGACGAGAACTTCAAGATCAAGCACACCCGCCCGGGCCTGCTGTCGATGGCCAACGCCGGCCGCAACACCAACGGCTCGCAGTTCTTCATCACCACCATCGTCACCGACTGGCTGGACGGCAAGCACGTCGTCTTCGGCGAGGTCGTCGAGGGCATGGACCTGGTGAAGAAGATCGAGGGCCTCGGCTCGCAGAGCGGCCGCACCTCGGCCGTCATCAAGATCGCCAAGTCCGGCGAGGTCGAGTCCGTCTGACCGCAGCCCTCCTGGGCCCCTGACGCACGCCACCGCCCCGGAGCGGGGAGTCGGATCCGCCGATCCCCCGCTCCGGGGCGGTGGTGTCTTCCGTGGTGCCTCCCACGGTGCCTCCCGGGGCGCGTCCTAGGCCGAAGGACCGATGCCGCACCCCTGCCGCCCGGGTGGAGAATGGGCGGGTGGATCATGAAGATGCGTACGAGGGGATGGTCCCGGCCGCGCGGACGGCCTACCTGGAGCGGATCGGGGTGCCGGATCCCGGGGAGCCGTCGGCGGCGGGTCTGGCGCGCTTGCAGGAGGCCCATCTGCGGGCCGTCCCGTTCGAGAACCTGAGCGTCCACCTCCGCGAGCCGATCGTGCTGGACCCGGCGGCGCTGGTGGCGAAGGTCGTGGACCGGCGGCGCGGCGGCTTCTGCTACGAACTCAACGGCGCCTTCGCCGAGTTGCTGACGTCGCTGGGGTACCGGGTGAGCCTGCTGGCGGCCCGGGTGTTCGACGGGGAGCGGCCCGGGCCGCCGTTCGACCACCTGGCGCTGCGGGTCGACCTGGACGAACCCTGGCTGGTCGACGTGGGGTTCGGCCGGTTCACCCGGCACCCGGTGCGGCTGGACGGGCGCGGGGCCCAGAGCGACCCGCACGGTACGGCGCTGCTGCGGCCGTACGGCGACGACGGCGACCTGGACGTCCTGCTGGACGGGGTGCCGCAGTACCGGGTCGGCCGGCACCCGCACCCGCTGTCCGACTTCACCCCGACCTGCTGGTGGCACGCGACCTCGCCGAAGTCCCCGTTCGCCCGGGGGACCACCTGCTCGATGCTCGCCGCGGACGGCGGCCGCACCACCCTCAACGGCACCCGGCTGGTCCGCACCGCCCCGGACGGCACCCGCGCCGAGGAGGAACTCACCGACGCCGCCGCGCTGTCCGCGTACCGCGAGCACTTCGGCATCGTGCTCGACCGGCTGCCGGGAGCCGTCCCGGCCTGAACGCGCGCGGGGGCCCGTCCGACGGACGGGCCCCCCCGCGGCGGCTACTTGAACTCGGGTACCGCGGTGTCGTTCTTGAACGCCTCGAAGACCTGCTTGGACTTGGCGGCGTCCCACTGCACCGCCGACTCGCCGGTCTTGGTGTGGTAGTCGGCGTTGCCGATCGGGACGGTCATGGTCTTGCCGCCGCCGCCGTTGACGTCCTTCATGGCGAGGAAGAGCGAGCCCAGGTCGGTCAGCCCGCAGTCGTCGTCGACGATCAGGGTGCCAAGCGCCGAGTCGACCAGCGGGTAGAAGGTGAACGGGTTGAGCACGGTGCCCGGGGAGGCGGCCTGGTGGGCGAGGGCGCCGAGGAACTTCTGCTGGTTGCGCATCCGGCCGAGGTCCTGGTCGGCCATCTGGTGGCGCTGGCGGACGAAGGCCAGGGCCTGGGTGCCGTTGAGGGTCTGGTCGCCGGCCTTGAGGTCGAGGCCGGAGTCCTTGTCCTTGATGTCCTGGTCGATGTGCATCTCGACGCCGCCGACGGAGTCGACGATGCCCGCGAACCCGGCGAAGCCGATCTCGGCGTAGTGGTCGATGCGGATGCCGGTGTTGAGTTCGACGGTCTGCACCAGGAGGCGGCCGTTGCCGGTGGCGAAGGCCGAGTTGATCTTCGAGGTGGTGGCCTTGACGGTCTTCCCGGCGCTCGTCCTGAACTCGGGGATCGGCACCCAGGAGTCGCGCGGGATGCTCATCAGCGTGTTCCCGTTGTCCCCGATGTGCAGGATCATCATCGAGTCGCTGCGCTTGCCCTCGACGTCGTGGCCGGTGTGCATGGTGTCCATCTGGGACTCGCTGAGGCCCTCGCGGCTGTCGGAGCCGACGATCAGCCAGTTGGTGCCCTTGCCGGCGGCCGGGCGGCCCGGGTAGCCGGCCAGCACGTTGTCGTGGTTGAGCTTGGAGTCCGCCCAGAACCAGGTGGACACGGAGGTCACCATGACGGCGATCAGCAGGCCGAAGACCGTCCACTTGACGATCCGCCGCCGCGGCCAGCGCCGGGACTGCGCGCCGCCCGGCCGCGCTCCGGCGGGACCACCGGGGCCGCCGGGGCCGCCGGGGCCGCCGGGGCGGCCCGGTCCGCCCGGGCCGCCGGGGCCCGGCCGTCCGGGGCCGCCGGGGGCGCCCTGCGGCGGGACGCCGCCGAGCCGGTGCGGCGGTTCCGGCTGCCGGGGGGCGGGCGTGCCGGCCCCGCGCGGGTTGAGGGAGGCCGGCAGCGGTCGCTCGGACGCCGGGCCGCCGCCGTTGCCTCCGTAGGGGTTGC
Organism: Kitasatospora sp. NPDC001309; assembly: GCF_042896295.1. Taxonomy (NCBI): domain Bacteria; kingdom Bacillati; phylum Actinomycetota; class Actinomycetes; order Kitasatosporales; family Streptomycetaceae; genus Kitasatospora; species Kitasatospora sp. NPDC001309. The sequence continues at coordinate 40,304 of NZ_JBIAXC010000048.1, forward strand.
CTCCGCCGCCCGGGCGGCCCTCCTGCCACGTGTTCATGCCGTCGAGGATGCCCGACCCCGGTCCGGCTGACTCCCCCCGGGGTCCCTGCCAGGCCTCTTGTAGCAGTTTTGATGCACGTACCGGATCGTTCCGGCGTGAAATGCGCCCGTCACCCCCGTTCCGCTTGCTGAAACGTTCCTTGACCGGTTCGAACGCACCGTGTTTGCATTTCGACATGGATCAGAGTCGGGCACTCACGCGTCGGCGCCACGTCGACCTCCAGCGTGTGTCCGGTTCGCTCTGTCGTCGCTGAAGCGCGCCCGTCGAGACCCCCGACCCGCTTCCAGCCAGAGGTGAACCCATGGCCACCGTCCTGTCCGTTTCCGGCTCCCCGTCCGCGACCTCCCGCACCACCCGGCTGCTGCGCCACGTCGACGCGCGCCTGGTGGACCGCGGCCACCACGTCATCCCCTTCGAGGCCCGCAGCCTGCCCGCGCAGGCCCTGCTGTCCGGCGACTTCGACCACCCCGGGATCGTCGCCGTCACCGAGCTGTTCGCCCGCGCCGACGGCGTCGTCATCGGCACCCCCGTCTACAAGGCCGCCTACTCGGGCCTGCTCAAGGCCCTGCTGGACGTGCTCCCGCAGTACGCGCTGGCCGGCAAGGCCGTCCTGCCGCTGGCCACCGGCGGCTCGCCCGCGCACGTCCTCGCCGTGGACTACGCGCTGCGCCCGGTGCTCAGCTCGATGGGCGCCGGCCACATCACCCAGGGCTGGTTCGTGCTCGACCGCCACATCACCGCCGGGGAGGACGGCCGGACCCTCGTCGAGTGCGAGACCGACGCCCAACTCGTCCCCGTCGTGGAGGGGTTCGCCGACGCCCTGGAACGGCTGGCCGCGCCGGTGCTGACCGGCTGAGCCGCCGGCGGGCCCGACCCCGTACGGGGCGTCCCCGAGAAGGCCCGCGGCGCCCCCTAGGGGGAGGGGGCGCCGCACCCGTAGAACCTTGGTTGCAGCGCTTCATTCCGACGGAGGACGAGCCGACCGGGACCGGCTCCTAACGTGGTTCCTACATCCCCGCCCCACCGTGCGCGGCCCGATCCGATCGGGTCCGCCGGCCGACCGCGTCGGAAGGGTGGGGGTCGACGGGTGGGCCACTTCTTAGGAGACTCCAGTGACGACGGCAGCAGCCGTGTACGACCCCCAGCTTCCCGGCGGACCGTCCGCCGTCGCCGCCTCGGCCCGCCAGGTGACCAAGGCCTACGGTTCGGGCGAGACCAGGGTCACCGCGCTCGACGCGGTCGACGTGGACATCCAGCGCGGCCGCTTCACCGCGATCATGGGCCCCTCCGGCTCCGGCAAGTCGACCCTCATGCACTGCCTGGCCGGGCTGGACACGGTCACCAGCGGACAGATCCGGATCGGCGACACCGAGATCACCGGCCTCAAGGACAAGCAGCTGACCCGCCTGCGCCGGGACAAGATCGGCTTCATCTTCCAGGCGTTCAACCTGCTGCCGACCCTGAACGCGCTGGAGAACATCACGCTGCCGATGGACATCGCCGGCCGCAGACCCGACCAGGCCTGGCTGGACCAGGTGGTGGAGACCGTCGGCCTGGCCGGCCGGCTCAAGCACCGCCCCACCCAGCTCTCCGGCGGCCAGCAGCAGCGCGTCGCGGTGGCCCGCGCCCTGGCCGCCCGCCCCGAGATCATCTTCGGCGACGAGCCCACCGGGAACCTGGACTCCCGGGCCGGCGCCGAGGTGCTGACCTTCCTGCGCCGCTCGGTGGACGAACTGGGCCAGACCATGGTCATGGTCACCCACGACCCGGTCGCCGCCGGCTACGCGGACCGCGTGCTCTTCCTCGCCGACGGCGTGATCGTCGACGAGATGCACGCGCCGACCGCCGACTCCGTCCTCGAACGCATGCGCCGTTTCGACGGCAAGCGCACCAGCTGACGGCGGGACGACGAAACCATGCTGCTCAAGACCTCACTGCGGAGCTTCTTCGCCCACAAGGGCCGGATGGCGCTCTCGCTCATCGCCGTCGTGCTGTCGGTCGCCTTCGTCTCCGGCACCCTGGTGTTCTCCGACACCGCCACCAGCACCTTCTCCAAGCTGTTCGCCGCGACCGCCTCCGACGTCTCGGTCCAGCCGCCCAAGCCGGCCGACGACGAGGACCCGCAGGCCGGGGACAAGCCCGCCACCGTCCCGGCCGCGCTCGCCCAGCGGATCGCCGGGCTGCCCGGCGTGAAGACCGCCGTCGGCCAGGTGATGGTCGGCAACGCGATCCTGGTCAACCCGGCCACCGACAAGCTGGTCGGCCCGACCAGCGGCGCACCCACCCTGGTCGGCAACTGGACCGACACCCCGCGCAACGCGGTGAAGCTCACCTCCGGGCACGTCCCGCAGGACTCCGGCGAACTGGTGCTGGACGCGGACACCGCCAAGAAGGCCAAGCTGGCCGTCGGCGACCGGATCCGGGTCGACAACGCGGGCGGGCAGCACCCGTACACGATCGTCGGCATCGCCACCTTCACCACCACCAACCCCGGTGCGGCGCTGGCCTTCCTGGACACCCCGACCGCCCAGCAGGTGCTGCTCGGCGAGCAGGCCTACACCTCCGTCGAGGCCTACGGCGACGGCAGCCGCAGCGGCGACCAGCTCAAGGCCGACGCCCTCGCCGAGGTCGGCGGCGGCTACCAGGTCAAGACCGCGACCGAGCAGAAGGACGAGAACACCAAGTCCATCGGCAGCGGCCTCGACTTCATGACGTACGCGATGCTCGGCTTCGCCGGGATCTCGCTGATCGTCGGCGGCTTCCTGATCATCAACACCTTCTCGATGCTGGTCGCCCAGCGCACCCGCGAGATCGGCCTGTTGCGCGCCATCGGCGGCAGCCGCGCCCAGGTGAACGGCTCGGTGCTGGTCGAGGCACTGATCCTGGGCGTGCTCGGCTCGACCCTCGGGGTGGCGGTCGGCCTCGGCGTCGCCGTCGGCCTGATCAAGCTGATGAACGCGATCGGCATGGACCTCAAGGCGAGCGACCTGGTGATCGGGCCCGACGTCTTCGCGGCCGGCTACGCGGTCGGCGTCCTGATCACCGTGATCGCCGCCTGGATCCCGGCCCGCCGGGCCAGCCGGATCGCCCCGATGGCCGCCCTGCGCGACCACGGCACCCCGGCCGAGGCCCGCTCCAACGTCGTCCGGACGATCCTCGGCGTGCTGCTCACCGGCGGCGGCGCCGGCCTGCTGGTGCTCGCCGGCACGGCGGAGAAGGCGGGCACCGGCGGGCAGCTCCTGGGCCTGGGCCTGCTGCTCACCCTGATCGGCTTCGTGGTGCTCGGCCCGCTGCTGGCCACCGTCGTCATCAAGGTGCTCGGCGCCCTGCTCCTGGCCCTGTTCGGGCCCTCCGGCAAGCTCGCCCAGCGCAACGCGATGCGCAACCCGCGCCGGACCGGTGCCACCGCCGCCGCGCTGATGATCGGGCTGGCGCTGGTGATCGGCTCCTCGGTGTTCAGCTCCTCGGCGGTGACGTCGGCGAGCGAGCAGATCGACAGGTCGGTGGGCGTGGACTACATCATCGGCGGCGGCCCGACGGGCGTCACCGGGGAGATGATCGACGCGGTGAAGCGGACCCCGGGCATCGACCACGTCACGACCCAGGAGAACTTCCAGAGCGCCAAGGTCCGGCTGTCCGGCGGACAGAGCGCCAGGACGGACCTCACGGCGGTGCCGGCCACGTTCTTCGGCACGGACTTCCACCCCACCGTCAGCTCCGGCACCGTCGACTCGATCGGCCGCGGCTCGCTCGGGATCGGCGAGAACTTCGCCAAGGACCACGGCCTCAAGGTCGGCGACCAGGTGACCGTCGACTACGGCAAGGGCCGCACCCAGACCCTGCCGGTGGGCGTGGTGTTCCAGAAGGGCGGACTGCTGGGCGACGGGACCTTCGTCGACCTGGACACCGCGACCAAGGTGGTCCCGGCCGCCGAGCAGCCTCCGGTCCGGACCTTCTTCGCCAAGGCCACCCCGGGCACCGACATCGCCAAGACGCTCACCGCCCTGGAGGACGCGCTGCGGCAGTACCCGCAGCTGACCGTCAAGGACCAGGCCGGCTACAAGGAGCTCGTGCAGTCCCAGGTCAACACCCTGCTCTACCTGATCTACGGCCTGGTCGGCCTGTCGATCACCGTCGCGGTGCTCGGCGTGGTCAACACCCTGGCCCTCTCGGTGGTGGAGCGGACCCGCGAGATCGGCCTGCTGCGGGCGATCGGGCTCTCCCGCCGCCAGCTGCGCCGGATGATCCGCCTGGAGTCCGTGGTGATCGCCCTGTTCGGCGCCGTGCTCGGCACCGGGCTGGGCCTGGCCTGGGGCGTCACCGCCCAGCGGGTGCTGCGGGACCAGGGCCTCGGGACGCTCTCCGTCCCGACCACCACGGTCGTGGTGACGCTGGTCTCCTCGGTGGTGATCGGTCTGGTCGCCGCCCTCGTACCGGCCTTCCGGGCCGGACGGATGAACGTCCTCGCGGCCATCGCGACGGACTGACCCGGCGACGGGGGACGTCGGGTCACCCCACGGGGGAACGGGGGGAACCGGGGGGAACGGGGGGCGGGGGCCGGGTGCGCACGAGCACCCGGCCCCCGCGCCGTGCCGTCCGCCCGTCGTTCACCGGGGTCGCCGAACCCACCCCGAACCTGCACGGTTCCCCCGCCGATTCGGGCCCGGGCGCCCGGGGCGGTACGGTGATCCCGATCACGGCACCGGTGTCGCCCTCCAGGGGTCCCGGGAGCCGCCGGACCGGGACAAGACGGATATGCGTCGACACCGGTACGGTTGGCCCCGATGAACACCAAGGCTGCTGAGGAGCTGCCGGCTGTTTCCGTGATCATGCCGGTGCTCAACGAGGAACGACACCTGCGCACGGCGGTCCGGCGCATCCTGGACCAGGATTACCCCGGACCGATGGAAGTGGTGATCGCCCTCGGTCCCTCCACCGACCGCACCGCCGAGATCGCGGCCGAGCTGGTGGCCGAGGATCCGCGGGTGCGTACGGTGGAGAACCCCACCGGCCGCACTCCCGCGGGGCTGAACGCCGCGATCCGGGGCTCGCAGTACCCGATAGTCGTACGGGTGGACGGCCACGGGCTGCTCACGCCCGGCTACATCGCCACCGCGGTCCGGCTGCTCGGCGAGATGGACGCCGCCAACGTCGGCGGCATCATGCACGCCGAGGGCGAGACCGAGTGGGAGAACGCGGTCGCGGCCGCGATGACCTCCAAGATCGGTGTCGGCAACGCGGCCTTCCACACCGGCGGCCTGGCCGGCCCGGCGGACACCGTCTACCTCGGGGTGTTCCGGCGCGAGGTACTGGAGCGACTCGGCGGCTACAACGAGGAGTTCATCCGCGCCCAGGACTGGGAGCTGAACTACCGGATCCGCCAGGACGGCGGGCTGGTCTGGTTCACCCCGCAGTTGAAGGTGACGTACCGGCCGCGGCCGTCCGTCAAGGCGCTGGCCAAGCAGTACAAGGACTACGGCCGGTGGCGCCGGGTGGTCACCCGCTACCACCGGGGCTCGGTCAACCTGCGCTACCTGGCCCCGCCGAGCGCGCTGCTCGCGGTGCTGCTCGGCCTGGTGCTGGGCGCCGCCGTCCACCCGGCCTTCCTCGCGGTGCCCGGCGTCTACCTGCTGGGCATCCTCGGCGGCGCCGCGGTCGAGGGCCGCGGCCTGTCGTTCCGGGCCAGGGCGCTGCTGCCGGTGGCGCTCGCGACCATGCATCTGAGCTGGGGCTTCGGCTTCATCACCTCACCCCGCTCGCTGGCCCGCCGGGTGATAAGGAGCGTCGGCCCGTCCTCGAAGGACGTGCTCTCCCGGGCGCGTTGACGCCCGGACCGGCTACCGCCGGCCCGCACGGGGACAGTTGAGGACGGTGCGGCCCCGCTCGACCCGGCCGGTCCGGGGCTCCGGACCGGCCCCCGGACCGGCGAGCGGTACCGCGGGACGGACCGAACCCTCGGCCCCGGGCGGCTACTTGGCGCAGACGTCCTCGTCGTCCGCCTGCACCCGCTGGAGGTCCTTCGGGGCCTCGGTCGCCTGCTGCGCGGGAGCCGCCAGGGCGTCCTTGCCGAGGACCACCAGCAGCGGGTCCTTCGGGCCCGCCTTCGGGTTGGGCTTCACGGCGTCGGCGGGCAGCCCGAGGGCGGCGGCCAGCGCCGCGGCCTCGGCCTCCTGGCCGGCCGGGTGGGACACCGTGCTGGTCGCGGCCGGGGGAGCGTCGGAGCCGACCGCGGCCTTGGCGAAGCCCTTGCCCTTGAGCTTCTCCACCGTGGGCCCGGACTGTCCGCGGGTCCCGCTGCCGTTGCGCACCGTCACCTGGACGCCCTTGGTGTCCACCGCCGGGGCGGCGCTGCTCGGCGCGGCCGGGGCCGCCGGGGCCGAGGCGTCCGGGGTCGCGGCCGGGGCGGCCGTCTCGGTCAGCGAGCGGTCGCCCGCGATCATCGAGAACACCTGTCCGGCGTCCGGCTGGTGCAGGACCAGCCGGTCCTTGTTGCCGGGGTCGTCCAGCACCGGGACGGTGGTGAAGGTGATGTTCTTGGTGTCCACCTTGCTGATGTCCTGGGCCAGGTTCTTGAGCTTGTCGACGCTGCCGATGCCGGAGTCCACGGTGAGCGCCTTGGTGGCGGCGTCCGCGAGCTGGTAGAGCTTGCCCGGGCTGGTCAGGGTGTCGTCGCTCTTGATCTTGCGGATCATCGCGCTGATGAACTGCTGCTGGAGCGGGATCCGGGTGAGGTCGCCGCCGAAGCCGACCGCGTGCCGGGTGCGGACGAAGGCCAGCGCCTCCTCGCCCTGGACGACGTGGCGGCCCTTGGACATCTTGAGGTGCGAGTCCTTGTCGTCGATGTCCTTGGCCGCGCAGACCTCCACCCCGCCGACGGCGGTGGAGAGCGTCTTCACCGCCTCGAAGTTGACCTGCACGAAGTGGTCGACCCGGATGCCGGTCAGCTTCTCCACGGTCTTCCAGGTGCAGCCCGCGTCGCGCCCGTCCTGGCCGAGGCTGTTGTTGAACATGTCCCGCGCGACGCCCGGGATCTTCTTGCCCTTGTCGTCCTGGCACTCCGGTATCGGCACCATCAGGTCGCGCGGGATGCTGACCACGGTCGCGTTGGAGCGGTCCTTGGAGACGTGGAACAGCAGGGTGGTGTCGGCGTGCCCGGTGCTGCCCGCGTCGCCGTACTCGCGGCCGAGGCCCTGGCGGCTGTCGGTGCCGATCACCAGGATGTTCAGCGCGTCCCCGGCGGCCTTGGGCCGCTCCTCCTCGTTGCCCAGCTGGACCTTGACCGAGGTCAGGTTGCTGTTGAAGTGCTGGTACAGGTAGTAGGCCCCGCCGCAGCCCGCGACCATCACCAGGGCGCCAGTCCCCGCCGTCCACTTGAGCACCCGGCGGCGCCGCTGCCGCTTGGCGGCCGCGGCCAGACGCTTGGCCTCCCGCCGGCTCCCCCCGCTGAACCGACCGGTGTTCGTTTCGTCCTGCTGCACGGGGGTCCCCTACGTCCGGCCGGTCACGGAGGCCGACCCGTCGGGCGACGGGTCGATCCGGACACACTAGACGAGCCGAACGGGGGAATTGTTCCGAGTGTGATCTCAGTCATGTTTGAGCAATGAAAAAGCAAAGCCGGACGTCGAGTTCAGTGCTGGGCGCAGGCGTCCACGTCGGCGGTGCGTCCCTCGAAGGTGGGCGAGGCGCCCGCCGAGGGTGACGCCGTGGCCCCGTCGGATCCGGCTCCCGCTCCGGTGCCCGCCCCGGCTCCGGTCCCCGCGTCCGGCGAGGGCGCCGAACCGGGCGGCCGCAGGGCCAGCGGCCGGTCCGCCCGCAGCGCGTCGAACAGCTGGGTGGTCTGCGGCTGGACGAACTCGTCCCGGTCCGAGTCGTAGCGGTACGGGCGGCGCGGCGCCGTCAGGAACACCACGTCCGGGGAGGGGACGTCGCGCAGGTCCTGGGTGAGGTCGTACAGCGCGCCGAGCGAGGACAGGCCGCCGTCCGCCTTCACCGAGGAGGTGGCCGCGTCCAGCACCGGCCACAGCTTGGCCGGGTTCAGCAGCACCCCCTGCGACTGCACCTTGCGGATCAGCGAGGCCAGGAACTGCTGCTGGCGGCCCATCCGCTGGGTGTCGCTGCCGTCGCCCAGGCTCTCCCGGGCCCGGACGTAGCCGAGCGCCTGCTCGCCGTGCAGCAGCTGACGGCCGGCCGGGAGGTCGAGCTTGGCGTCCTTGTCGTGGATCGGCTGCGGCACGCACACCTCGACCCCGCCGATCGCGTCCACCATCGTCTTGAAGCCGCTGAAGTCGAGGATCACGTAGTGGTCGATCCGGATGCCGCTCAACTGCTCGACGGTGCGGATCGAGCAGGCCGGACCGCCCAGCTCGAACGCCCAGTTGAACTGCATCGTCCCCGCCTTGCTGCGGCTGCCGTCCGGCTTCTCGCAGGAGGGCACGGTGACCATCACGTCGCGCGGGACGGAGACCGCCGTCGCGTGCTTCCGGTCGGCGGCCAGGTGCAGCAGGATCGTGGTGTCCGAGCGCTGGGTCCCGGCCTCGCCGCCGTAGGAGGAGTTCGCCCCGGAGCGGTCGTCACTGCCGATCAGCAGGATGTTCTCGGCGCCCTTGGCCCCCGCGGCCCGGCTCGGGCGCTCGGCCTCCAGCTTGGCGAGCAGCCGGTCGGTGGCCGAGTCCGTCCTGATGTTGCCGTCCAGCTTGCGGTAGGCGATCCAGAGCAGCACGCCGGTGGCGACCAGCAGGAACGCGACGGCGCCGGCGGTGATCATCAGCCACCGCCGGCGCCTTCGCGGGCGTCCCGGTCCGCTCGGGGGAGCGTGCTCCGGGGGAGTCTGGTCGGTCGGGGGGTGCTCGGTGTCGTCCTCGGCCATGGCAGGGATCCCTACCCGCCGGGACCGTCCCGGGGTCAGCCGAGGCGCACAGTCACCCGTTCGGATTCGGAGCGCTTCTCCCACTGCCCGGCGTCCAGGCCCTCGGAGTTGCGGCACAGCACCACCGAGGCGCCGACCGCCAGCGGGGCCAGCAGGCCGGCCTCCAGGCCCGCCCAGTCGTCGAAGGAGAGGGTGGACATCACCCGGTCCCCGGGCTTGAGGCCGATCCGAGCGGCGCCCTCCCGGGCCAGCGCGACGGTCTGCTCACCGGTCAGTTTCAGCGGCAGCCCGTCCACCGAGGTCTCCAGCGCCTGCCCGTCCGGGGCGACGGGGGAGTACGGCGCGAAGCGGTCGCCCTGGCCGGGCACCTCCGCGGCGTAGTCGAGGAAGCCGTCCGGGCGGTGCGGGAAGCGGCCGCCGAGCGGGCGCAGGGCGAGCGCGACCCGCTCGCCCCCGCAGGCCTGGGCGGCCTCCAGGCCGTCCGGACCGCTCACCACCAGGTCGGCGTCGGCCGGGTCGCCGGCCGGCACCGCGGTCACACCGACGGACCAGCAGGCCAGCAGCCAGACGGCGCTCTGCCAGTGGGCGGGCAGCAGCAGCGCGGCGCGGTCGTCCGGACCGGCGTTCAGCTCGTCCTGGAGGAGGTTGGCGGTCTTGGCGACCCAGTTGTCGAAGGTCCGGGCGGACAGCTCCACCCGTTCGCCGGTGGCGTCGTCGTAGAAAGTGACCAGCGGGGCCGCGGGATCGACCGAAGGGGTGCCGCCGCGCAGGTATGCGTGCAGCAGCTCGACGGGGGTGCGGGCATCGGCAGCGAATGGCGCAGTCATGGTGCGCCCCAGCCTACGGCCTTCGGGTGGCAGGCCGGGAGGGGCGGCCGAGCGGGCGCGGGGCGGCGTGGCGGGCGGTCCGGTTTGCGGCGACGATCCCCTTTATGCGCCTTTCCCACCAGGCCGCGCGCCTTTCCACCAAGGCCGCGCGCCTCCCCTTCCCGGCCGCGCTGCTCGCCGGCTGCACCGCCGCCCTGCTGCTCCAGCCCGCTCCCGCCGCCACCGCTGTGCCCCTTGCCCCCGGCGGCGAGCACCGTGACTTCCCCGGCGGCGGCCGGACCGTCTCGCTCCGGCTCCCCGCCGGGCACGGGCTCCCGCCGAGCACGACCGGACCCTTCGAACTCCTCGGCATCGGCTGGGACGGACCGGCGGGAGCGCTGGACGGCGGGAGCCTCCGGGTCCGCACCCGGGACGCGGCCACCGGCCGCTGGAGCGACTGGCACACCCTGGAGACCGACACCGACGACGGCCCCGACCACGCCCCGCACGGCGCCACCGCCCCGCTGTGGACCGGCCGCAGCGACGGCGTCGCCGTCGAGTTCCGGCCCGGCCCGGCCGGACCGCCGCCCGGACTGCGGCTCGACCTCGTCGACCCCGGCGCCGGCGCACCCGCCCCGGCCGCCACCCGGACGGTGCCCGCGGCACCCGCCGCCGAGGACGGCCACCAGGCGCCCCGCCCGGCGATCGTCACCCGGGCCGGCTGGGGCGCCGACGAGTCCCTGCGCGACCCGGGCTCCGAGTACACCGGCCCGGTCCGCGAGGTCTTCGTCCACCACACCGCGACCGCCACCGACTACGCCTGCTCCGACGCCCCCCGGGTGATCAGGGGCATCTACCAGTACCACGTCAAGACCAGCGGCTGGCGGGACATCGGCTACAACTTCCTGGTCGACCGCTGCGGCACCGTCTACGAGGGCCGGGCCGGCGGCGTCGACCGGCCCGTCCACGGCGCCCACACCCTCGGCTTCAACACCGACTCCTCCGGCGTCGCCGCGATCGGCACCTACGTCGACGCCACCCCGCCCCAACCCCTCCTCGACGGCCTCGCCGCGATCGCCGCCTGGAAGCTCGGCCTCACCGGCCGGCCCGCCGACGGCCGCACCGGACTCACCTCCTCGTCCGACGCCAGCCGCTACCCCAAGGGCACCGTCGTCGACTTCGACGCCGTCTCCGGCCACCGCGACGCCTTCAACACCGAATGCCCCGGCAAGGCCCTCTACGCCCGGCTCCCCGAACTCCGCACAGCCGCGGCCCGACTCCAGACTCCCTAGCCGTCACCCTCCCCACGTATCGTTCAGGGCCTCAGGCACCCCAGGAGGCGACGGCAGTGACGGGCGGCGAAGCGGTACGGCACTGGCGGCCGGGCTTCCCGCTCGACCCCGTCCGCACCCTGCTGCCGCTGCGCCGGGGCCCCGCCGACCCCTCGTACCGCACCACCGGCGACGGTGCCGTCTGGCGCGCCTCCCGCACCCCGGCCGGCGTCGGCACCCTGCGGGTGCTGCCGCGCCCCGGTGCGGGCGAGGTGGAGGCGACCGCCTGGGGGCCGGGCGCCCAGTGGCTGCTCGACCGGCTGCCCACCCTGCTCGGCGCCGAGGACCACCCGGAGGCGCTGGTGCTGCCCCCCGGCCCGCTCCGGGACGCCCAGCGCCGCACCCTCGGGGTGCGGCTCACCCGGACCGGCCTGGTCCTGGAGTCCCTCGTCCCCGCGATCCTGGAACAGAAGGTCACCACCGACGAGGCCTACCGCGCCTGGCGCACCCTGCTCCGCGACTTCGGCACCCCGGCCCCGGGCCCGGCCGAGGGCATGCGGGTGGCCCCGTCGGCCCGCGATTGGGCGATGGTCCCGAGCTGGGAGTGGCACCGGGCCGGCGTCGACCCCAGACGCTCGGCCACGATCCAGCGCGCGGTCCGGCTGGCACCCCGCCTGGAAGAGGCCTCCGCCATGGCCCACGAGGAGTCCTTCGCCCGCCTGACGGCCGTCCCGGGCATCGGTACCTGGACCGCCGCCGAAACCCTCCAGCGCAGCAACGGCGACCCGGACGCGGTCTCGGTCGGCGACTTCCACCTCCCCAACCTGGTCGGCTGGGCCCTGGCCGGCCGCCCCCGCAGCGACGACACCCAGATGCTCGCCCTACTGGAGCCCTACCGCCCCCACCGCCACCGCCTCTGCCGCCTCCTCACCGCCACCACCCCCCACGCCCCCCGCTACGGCCCCAGACTCACCCCCAACGACCACCGCAACCGCTGACCGGAGAACGCCGCTCTGCGTACACGCGGTGTGTACGCTGGAAGCATGGCTGATGAACTGAACATCCGTGAGGCCCGGGCCCACCTCGCCGAGGTGCTGAGCCGGGCCGAGGCCGGTGAGATCACCGTCATCACCCGCAAGGGCGAGCGTGTCGGCGCGGTCGTGCCGATCGAGATCCTCGATGCCATAGAGGACGCGGAGGACGAGCTCCTCGCCCGTGAGGCGGAGAAACACCGGAACGAACCCACGGTGAGCATGGCCGAACTTCTGGCAGACCTTTTCGGAGAGCCGCCGAGCAGTGCCGGGAGCGCCGCGTGAAGTACGCGTTCCGCTTCACCGCGAGCGCTCGGCGGCAACTGCGCGACATCAGCCAGGTCGATGCCATGCAGATCCTCGCCGCGCTCACCAGACTCGGGGACGACCCGTGCGCCGACGGCCCGGACGTGAAGAAGCTGACCGGACACACGGGTCTCTACCGGCTCCGGGTCGGCATGTACCGGGTGGCGTACGAGATCCACGACGACGTGCTGGTGATCGTCGTCGTGAAGGTGGGCAACCGCCGCGAGATCTACCGGGGCCTCTGAGAGATCCCTACCGCACCGCGACGAAGGCGTCGGCGCTCCGCTCCGGGCGGACCCGCGGCGCCTCCGCCGGGCGTCCCACGGCGACGGCCCCCATCGGGTCCCAGCCGTCGGGGAGGTCCAGAGCCGCTCGGACGGTGTCACGGCAGAACATCGTGGAGGAGACCCAGGCGGTGCCGTACCCCTCGCCGGTGAGCGCGACCAGCAGGTTCTGCACGGCGGCCCCCAGGGCCACCGTGAACATCTCCCGTTCGGCCGCGGCCCGCCGCGGGTCCGGGTAGTCGTGCGACCCGTCCATCACCAGGCACGGCACCACCAGGTACGGCGCGTCGCGCAGCACGTTCCCGCGGGCGGTGCGGCGGGCGATCCGGGCCTCGTCCCAGCCGTCGAGTTCACGGAGGTCGCGCTGCCAGGCGCCGAGCATCGCGTCCAGCAGCCGGACCCGGGTCTCGGCGGACTCCAGCAGGACGAACCGCCAGGGCGTGGTGTGGTGCGGGGCGGGCGCGGTGACGGCGGCGGCCACCGCGCGCCGGACGGCGGCCGGGTCGACCGGGTCGGCGGTGAAGGAGCGGACGGTGCGCCGCAGGGTGACGGCCTGGCGCAGCGCCTCGGAGGTGCCGAGCCGGAACATGTCGTCCGCGGCGGGTCGCACCAGCGGCCGGGTGCCGGCGCCGTCCTCGGCGGTGACCAGGTGGCCGAGCCCGCGCACGACGGCGACCGGGACGCCGGTGGCCTTGCCCTTGACGAGGTCGCCGGCGGCCGCGAGTTCGTCGGCGGTCGCGGTGACGGTGAGCACCAGTTCGTTGCCGTGGCTGTCGGTGCGCCCCCGGTGGTCCTCCAGGACGGACAGTCCGGCGGCGCCGATCGCGACGTCGGTGAGCCCGTTGCGCCAGGGCCGGCCGAAGGTGTCGGTGACGACGACGGCGATCCGGTGGCCGGTGAGCTGCTGGAGCCGGGCGCGCAGCGCGCGGGCCGAGGCGTCCGGGTCCTCGGGCAGCAGCAGCACGGTGCCGGGGGCGGTGTTGGAGGCGTCGACCCCGGCGGCGGCCATGACGAAGCCGTTGCGGTTCTCGACGATCCGGGCCGGTCCGCGCCGGGCGACGACCCGGACGGTCTCGGCGTCGACCGCGGCGTCCCGGTCGGTGGCGTGCAGCAGTCGGCCCTCGGCCTTGCTGACGATCTTCGAGGTGACCAGCAGGATGTCGCCGTCGCGGTACGTCCCGGCCTTGGCGATCAGCCCGGCGAGGTCGGCCCCGGCCTCGACCTCGGGGATGCCCTGGACCGGAAGGATCTCGATGGTCACGCGCGGACCCGCTCGGCCAGCGCCAGCGCCGCGCGGGCCATCTCGGCGGTGGCCTCGACGTCGGTCATCAGCAGCGGGACGGCCCGGCAGGCGATCCCGGCGGCTTCGACGGCCGGGACGGCCTGCTCGTCCGCGGTGTCCACCAGCCAGCCGTCGATGAGGCCGGCGCCGTAGTTCAGCGCGACCGCCTCGGCGGTGGCCTCGACGCCGACGGCGGCGAGCACCTTGTCGGCCATGCCCCGCACCGGCGCCCCGCCGATGATCGGGGAGAGCCCGACCACCGGCGCCGGGGCGGCGGCGACGGCGTCCCGGATGCCGGGGACGGCGAGGATGGTGCCGATCGAGACGACCGGGTTGGACGGCGGGAAGAGGATGACGTCGGCCTCGGCGAGGGCCTCCAGCACGCCGGGCGCGGGCTTGGCGGTGTCCGCGCCGACCGGGATGATCGCCTCGGCGTCGACGGCGGCGTGCAGCCGGACCCAGTACTCCTGGAAGTGGACGGCCCGGGTGCCCTGTTCGTCGGTGATCCGCACGTGGGTCTCGACCCGGTCGTCGCTCATCGGCAGGAGCCGCACGCCGGGCTTCCAGCGCACGCACAGCGCCTCGGTGACCTGGCTGAGGCTGTACCCGGCGGTGAGCATCTGGCTGCGCACGAGGTGGGTGGCGAAGTCGCGGTCGCCGAGCCCGAACCACTCGGGGCCGACGCCGTACTCCTTCATCTCGGCCTTGATCGACCAGGTCTCGTCGGTCCGGCCCCAGCCCTGTTCCTCGTGGATGCCGCCGCCGAGGGTGTACATCACGGTGTCGAGGTCGGGGCAGACCTTGAGCCCGTAGAGGTGGATGTCGTCGCCGGTGTTGCCGATGACGGTGATCTCGTCCTGCGGTCCGACCGCCGCGAGGAGTCCGCGCAGGAAGCGCGCCCCGCCGATCCCGCCTGCCAGTGCCACGATGCGCATGGGGTCATCCTGCCACGGTCGGACTCTTCGTCAGGCCTCGGTCAACGCCGCTCGGACTCCGCCGCGTGCGCGTGCTGCTCGGGGACGGCGGTGGCGGTGCCGTACTGGTTCATCGCGGTCAGGCCCGGGGTGTAGAGGTGGATGGAGACGGCGGGTTCGAGCGCGCCGTTGACCACCTCGTGCAGGTAGCCGGAGGAGAACACCCGCTGCCCGCCGGGGCGCAGGGTGCGGGCCCCTTCGCCGGCGTGGGTGAGCGAGCGTTCGGTCAGCTCGCCCTGGACGACGGTCATCACGCCGGAGGACTCGCCGTGGTCGTGGAAGCCGCTGCTCTGGCCGGGCAGCCAGCTGAGCAGCCAGACCTCGTAGCCGGGGCCGGTCTCCAGGCGGGCGTACCAGCGGGTGAGCGCGTCGTAGCGGACCAGCGGTTCCCAGCGGGTGCGGTCGGCGGCGATCTCGCGGACCAGCCGGGCGTACCCGGCGACGGTGGTGGGGTGGCCGGGCAGGTCGGTGCGGGCGAGGTGCGGGAAGGCGAGCGGGTCGCCGGCGATGGAGACGTCGCTGAGGCCGTCGGCCCAGCGGTGCCGGTCGCCGTGGCGGGGAGCGTGGGCGGCGGCGAGGCCGCGGCGGGCGTGCTTGTTGCGGTCGCGGTTCCGCTTGCGGATGCGGATCATGCGCACGGGAGTCGTCCTCGGATGGCTCGGCTGGTTCGGGGATCAGCCGGATCCGGGATGTCCTGGGGCGGGAGTCGCGGGCGGCCTCTGTGCTTCCTGGGCGGCGCGCGGTGGGACGCGGGCGCCTAGATACAGCAGGAACAGAGGCGACAACAGGAGTTCACGGCACGGCGGAGCGTGGAACCGCTCCGGGGGCTGGCGAACTCTGACATGGAGGAAAGGAGACCGCATCCGCAGGGGCGGTGTCAAACCGAAGGATGCGGCATTCGAGTGGGTTAGGTCCGGATCTTTCCTGGATGGGGTGATTCATCACTCTCTATGTTTCGATGGGAAGATCGCCGGGAAGGGAGGCCGATGACCGGCCTGTCACGATGACCGAGCGTCATTCCGCGAGTGATTGCGGGCGTTTCGGTGTCGCCGGGGCTTTCGGACCCAAGGTCCGATGTGTCCGGATATGTACACTATTCGTAACGGCTTGGTGCCAGGGAGTGAATCCCGGCCTCAATACCAGAGCTCGGCTTGACTGGGCCAGAGTGACGCAACTGTAATTTCACTCGTGTCGTCAGCCGCACGAGGCAACGGCAACCACGGGGACGCCAAGTAGGGGCAGAGGAGGCGCGCCACATGAGCGAGCTCTTTGAGCTGTTGATCGGGGACGGCATCGCGGAGGAAGAGGAGGAATTCGGTTGGCAGGAGCGCGCGTTGTGCGCCCAGACCGACCCGGAGTCCTTCTTCCCCGAGAAGGGTGGCTCGACCCGCGAGGCCAAGAAGGTCTGCCTCGCCTGCGAGGTCCGTTCGGAGTGCCTGGAGTACGCCCTCGCCAATGACGAGCGCTTCGGCATCTGGGGAGGCCTCTCCGAGCGCGAGCGCCGTCGGCTCAAGAAGAGCGCCGTCTGACCGGGGCGGCCCCGACCGATCTCGCTGACCCTCCGCCACCGGTGGACGGCCGCACAGCTGTACGAGCGCCTCACCGCGACGGTGGGGCGCTTTCGTGTTCCCGGACCGGTTCATGCCGATCCCGGGTCCCCTTCTTCACCGCCTCCGCACCGGCACCGGGCACGAAGCGGCCATCCGGAGCCGTTAGTGTGGTGCGCCATCCGGTTGCCGTTCACCGGCTGTGTCCACCGAGAACTGGGGCCCGCGCACTCGATGACCGTCTACAGCCACCAGAGCGGCTTCACCGCTTCCAGGCCGCCCGCCTACCCGCGCCACCTGGTGACCGCGGTGATCGTCTCGCACGACGGCGCCCGCTGGCTGCCGCAGGCCCTGGCCGGACTGCTCGGCCAGGACCGCCAGGTCCAGCGGATCCTCGCGGTCGACACCGGATCCACCGACAACTCCCCGCAGCTGCTCGCCGACACCCTGGCCGACTGGCTGCCCGAGAGCGGCCCGCTGGTGCTCGGCCGCCGGGCCGGCTTCGGCGCCGCCGTCGCCGAGGCCGTCGCGAGCAGCGCGCCCCTGCGCCCGGAGGACCTCCCGTACCGGCTCGACCCCTCCGGCTACGACCCGGTCACCGGCGGCTGGGACGACTACGGCGACCCGCTCGCCCAGGAGGACGACCTCGGCCGCGGCGGCCCGCGCGAGACCCAGCCGGTCGAGTGGCTCTGGCTGCTGCACGACGACTGCGAGCCGCAGACCGACGCGCTGCGCCGGCTCCTCCAGGTCGCCGACTCCACCCCCAGCGCCGGCGTGGTCGGCCCCAAGCTGCGCAGCTGGTACGACCGCCGCCAGCTGCTGGAGATCGGCGTCACCATCGCCCGCTCCGGCCGCCGCTGGACCGGCCTCGACCGCCGCGAGCAGGACCAGGGCCAGCACGACCAGGTCCGCCCGGTGCTGGCCGTCTCCAGCGCCGGCATGCTGGTGCGCCGGGACGTCTTCGAGGAGCTCGGCGGCTTCGACCGGGCCCTCCCGCTGATGCGGGACGACACCGACTTCTGCTGGCGGGTCAACGCCGCCGGCCACCGCGTGGTGGTCGCCCCCGACGCCGTGCTGCGGCACGCCGAGGCGGCCAGCCGCGAGCGCCGCGCGATCGACTGCGGCCCCGCCCACCCGCACCGGGTGGACAAGTCCGGCGCCGTCTACACCCTGCTCGCCAACTGCAAGGGCGCGCTCTTCCCGTACGTGCTGCTGCGCCTGGTGCTCGGCACCCTGGTGCGGGCCGTCACCAACCTGCTCGGCAAGGACCCGCGCCAGGCGGTCGACGAACTGGCCGGCCTCGGCCACGAACTCGTCCGCTTCCCACGGCTGTTGGCCGCGCGCAAACACCGTGCCCGGACCCGCGCCGCGGACGCCCTGGACGACCGCACGCTCTTCCCGGCGCCCGGTGCCACCACCCGGCTGGCCGTCGAGGGCGTCATCGGCTCGCTCGGGATAGGGGGCGCCGACGACACCGGCAGCCGGCACGGCTCGGTCGAGGCCGGTGGCGACGAGGACGGCGAGGACCTCGTCGTCGAGCAGTTCGCGCTGATCAAGAAGCTGGCCCGGCGCCCCGCGCCGGTGCTGTTCGCCGGCCTGCTGGTGTTCGCCCTGGTCGCCTGCCGCGGCCTGTTCGGCAGCGGCGAGCTGTTCGGCGGCGCCCTGCTGCCCGCCTCCGACGGCGCGGGCGGCCTGTGGGCGATGTACGCGGACGCCTGGCACCCGGTCGGCACCGGCTCCACCGCCGCCGCACCGCCGTACCTCGGCGTGCTCTCGGTGCTCTCCTGGCTGCTGTTCGGCCACGCCGACCTCGCACTCACCCTGCTGGTCGTGCTCACCGTCCCGCTCGCCGCGGTCAGCGCCTACCTGGTCTCCCGGCCGCTGCTGGACTCCAAGCTGGTCCGCGCCTGGGCCAGCGCCACCTACGCGCTGCTGCCCGCCGCCACCGGCGCGCTCGCCCAGGGCCGGATCGGCACCGCCGTCCTCGCCGTGCTGCTGCCGCCGCTGGCCCGCGCCGCCGCGATCGCGGCCGGCCTCGGCATCCGCCAGGAGAGCGCCGCCAAGGGCGCCCGCCCCGGCTGGCGGCCGGTCTGGATGACCGTCCTGCTGCTCACCCTGGCCACTGCCTTCGTCCCGCTGACCTGGGCCCTCGCGGTACCGCTCTGCCTGGCCGTGCTGGTCCTCGCGGTGCTGCGCGGCGGCGCCTTCGGCTCCGGCGGCACGGCGCTGCGCCTGCTCGGCCTGCGCGTCCTGGTGATCCTCGCGGTGCCCGTCGCGGTGCTCGCCCCCTGGTCGCTCAAGGTGCTCTCGCACCCGCAGTGGCTGCTGCTGGAGGCCGGGCTGCCCGGACTGCACGGCGCCGGGGCGAGCGCGGCCGGCCTGCTGCTGGTCAACCCCGGCGGCGCCGGGGTGCCGCCGGTCTGGCTCTCCACCGGTGTCGTCCTGGCCGCACTGGCTGCGCTGCTGCGCGCCGACCGCCGCCGCGCGGTGCTCGCCGCCTGGGGCGCGGCCGGTGCCGGGCTGGTCTTCGCCGTCGCGGTGGCGGGCACCTCCGTCACCCCGGCCTCCGGCGGCCAGCCGGTGCCCGCCTGGGCCGGCCCGGCCACCCTGCTCGCCGGGATCGCCCTGCTCGCCGCCGCCGCGATCGGCGCCGACGGCGCCAACGCCCGGGTCGCCGGGATCGCCTTCGGCTGGCGCCAGCCGGTGGCCGCCCTGGTGGTGGCCGCCGCCGTGCTGGCCCCGCTGGGCACCGGCCTGTGGTGGGCGCTGACCGGCGCCGGGGGCCCGCTGCACCGCGCCGCGTCCGGCCAGGTGCCGGCCTTCATCGCCGAGGAGGCCGGTACCAGTGACCGGTCCCGCACCCTCGTGGTCACCGGCCAGAAGGGCGCCGTCCGCTACACCGTGGTGCGCGGCGCCGGCCTGACCCTCGGCCAGGCGGAGTCCACCGTCGACCCGGCCACCGGTACCCAGGGCGGTCTGGACCGGATGGTCGGCAGCCTGCTGGCCGGCTCCGGCGCCGACCAGGCGAACGCCCTGGCCGGTTACGGCATCGCCTACGTGCTGGTCGAGCGGCAGGCCGTGGACGCCTTCAAGGACGTCCTGGACACCACCCCCGGCCTGGTGAAGGCCAACCAGGACGGCGACGCCGCGCTCTGGCAGGTCAACGGCGCGCCCGCGGTGCGCGCCGTGATCACCGCTCCGGGCGCCACCCCGGTGGTCGTCCCGTCCGGCGAGCGCGACCTCACCGCCACCGTCCCGGCCGGTCCGGACGGCCGGGTGCTGCGGCTGGCCGAGGCCGCCGCCCCCGAGTGGAAGGCCACCGTGGACGGCACCGCGCTGGAGCCCACCACGGTCGACGGCTGGGCGCAGGGCTTCAAGCTCCCGGCCGCCGGCGGCAAGCTGAGCGTCACCCGCGAGGGCAGCCTCGTCCACACCGGCTGGATCTGGGCGCAGGTCCTGGTCGGCCTCACCATCCTGGTGCTGGCCCTGCCCGGCCGCCGCAGCCACAAGGACGACGACCTGCCCGAGGAGGTGGTCGCCGCCGCCGCGCTGGCCGCCGCCGCCCAGGCGCAGGCCCCCGCCCCCGGCAGCCGCCGGGCCCGCCGGATGGCCGAGCGGGGCGAGGGCGGCGAGCCCGGCGCCGAGGAGCCCGGGGTGTACGACGGCCTGCCGGGCGCGATCCCGGCGCAGCCCGCCGGCGAGCCGGTGGCCGGGGCGGTCCAGGCGGCCGCCGCCGTCCAGGAGGCCGAGCCGTACACCGACCCGTACCAGACGTACCAGCAGGCCGACCCGTACAGCTACGACCAGTACGCGGCCCAGCAGCCGGTCGCCGCGCCGTACGCGGGCCAGGGCTACGAGGGCCACGGGTACGACGGCCACCAGCAGGGCTACCCGCAGCAGGGGTACGACCAGCAGGGCTACGAGCAGCAGGGGTACGAGCAGTACCCGCAGGAGCAGTACGGCTACGACGCCTACCAGCAGCAGCCCGGGCAGCCCCAGCAGACCTGGCTGCCGGGCCAGCAGCAGGGCGAGCCGTACTACGACCCCAACGAACCGGGCGGCACCGGGCACCCTTCCGGGAACTACGGCCCCCACCAGCACGGATCGGGGAGCTGACCCGCCATGAAGAAGCCCGCATTCGGGAAGAAGTCCGCCGCCCGGGCCGAGCAGCCCGCAGAGCCCTCCGCCGCTGCGGCCGGGGCCGCGGAGCCCGCCGGCGCGCCGGGGACGGCCCCCGGCCGGTCCGCGGGGAAGACCACCCAGTCCCTGCTGGCCGCGGCCGTGGTGCTGGCGGCCGTGTTCGGGATCGCCGAGCTGCGCCCGCCGGCCGGCCCGGCCAAGGCGGACGGCGGGGCCGCCCCGAGCACCGCGCAGGTCGAGCGGACGGCGGCGGTCTGCCCGCAGCCCTTCCAGGGCCTGACCGGCTCGACCACGCTGACCGCCTACACCCCGCCCGGCACCGGCTCGGCCACCGGCGGCGCCGGCTGGCTCTCCGAGCAGGCCGCCCCGGCCACCCCGCCGAGCGCGGCCCCGTCCGCCCCGGCGCCGAGCGGATCGCCGGCCGGCGCGCCGAGTGCGGCCGCGAGCGGCTCCGGCGCCCCGGCCACCCCGGCCCCGGACAAGAACGCCGCGCCCGCCGACGCCAAGCTGACCCTCGGCAAGCCCGGCACCCCGGCCACCGGCCCGGCCAGCAACGGCGACGCCGCGCCCGGCACCGGGGCCGTCGCCACCGGCGCGCTCGCCCCCGGCTTCACCGTCAGCCAGACCACCGTGGTCACCGAGCAGCGCGGCACCGGCCTGTCCGGCCTGACCTGCACCCCGGAGAGCACCAGCTTCTGGTTCGCCGGGGCCAGCACGGCCGGCGACCGGGTCGACTACGTCAGCCTGGTCAACCCCGAGTCCTCCGCCGCCGTGGTCGACATCAAGCTGTACGGCGACAAGGGCCTGATCGACAACGACGCCGCCAACGGCATCACCGTCGCCCCCGGCAGCTCGCAGTCCGTCCTGCTGTCGACGATCAGCAAGGGCGCCGTCACCGACCTCGCCGTGCACGTGGTGGTGCGCTCCGGGCGGATCGGCGCCGCGCTGCACGCGGCCGACGGCGCCAAGGGCGCCGACTGGGTCCCCGCCTCGGCCGAGCCGGCCGCCACCCAGGTGATGCCCGGCCTGCCCGCCGATGCCACCGCGGCCCGGCTGGTGGTCTGGGCCCCGCCGGAGGACGACGCCGACCTCAAGATCCAGCTCTCCGGCAAGAACGGCTGGTTCACCCCGGCCGGCAACGAGTCGATCCACGTCAAGGCGGGCATGGTGGCCGCCGTCGACCTGGGCAAGGTCACCCGGGACGAGGTCGCCGGGCTGCGGCTGTCGCCCAGCGACGACCGGCACCCCACCAAGATCGTGGCCGGGTTGCGGGTCGACCGCACGGGCGGCAACGGCAAGAGCGAGGCGGCCTGGCTCACCGGCAGCGGCCCGGTCGGCGCCCGCGCGACCGTCGCCGACAACCGGGCCGGGGCCTCCACGATCTTCCTGACCTCCACCGGCGACGCCGCCACCGTCAAGGTCACCGGCTCGGCCGGCAGCGGCGGCGGCACCCCGGCGACCAAGGAGGTCCAGCTCCCGGCCGGCGGCACGGTCGCCATCCCGGCGCCCGAGCCCGCCGGGCTGAACGGCGTCTTCGCGGTCACCGTGGAGACCGAGTCCGGCGGCCCGGTGGTCGCCGCCCGGATGCTCGCCCTGCCCGCCAAGGACGTGCCGATGTTCACCGTCCAGGCACTGCGCGACGACCACAGCACCGTGCAGGTCCCGCAGGCCACCCAGGACCCGGGCGTGGTGCTGCGCTGACCGGCCCTTCCGGGGCCCCGCGGGGCCCCGGAAGGTCACTCCTCGTCGTAGCGCGGGTCGATCGCGTCCGGCGACAGCCCCAGCAGCTCGGCCACCTGCTCGATCAGGATCTCGTGCACCAGCGCCGCCCGGTCCTCCCGGGTCTTCGCCCGGATCTCCACCGGCCGCCGGTACACCACGATCTGGCTCTTGTGGCCCTTCTGACCGGGCGACACCCGGCCCAGCGGCACGCCGTCCTCGGTGTCGGCGCCGTCCGGCTCGTGCAGCGGCACCTCCTGCACGGCGAACTCCACCTCGATCAGCTGCGGCCACCGCCGCTCCAACCGCTCCACCGACTCGCGCACGTAGTCGTCGAACAGTTCGGAGCGGGTGAGCGAGATCGGCACCTGGGGCGGGGCCAGCGGGCCGCGCAGCCCCCTGCCGTGCCGGTCGCGGTGCCGGGGGCGGCGCGAAGGGCCTGTCGATGACTGCGGTGCGGAGCTGTCCATATCACTGCCGAGAGTAGTCCTTGGCGGGTCGGAAGTGGACCACTCCGACGGGGGAATCGCCGGTGCGACGGCGCGTGTCCGAGCGGCCGGAGCGAGCCGGTCGGCAGGAGCCGGGCGGGCGCGCCCGGGGCGCCCCCACGGCCCGGCGGGGCCCAGGCGGGGGGACGCCGGTGAGCACCCGGGGCGCGACACGGCACCCCCGCCGGACAGGCGGTCTTCGCTCCCCGGCGGGGAGTGCGGTACCGTCCACCCTCGTGAGCTCTGTACGTCGTTGTTCGCGGACCGCGTGCGGCCGACCGGCCGTCGCGACGCTGACGTACGTCTACGCGGACTCCACCGCCGTACTGGGCCCGCTCGCCACCTACGCCGAGCCGCACTGCTACGACCTGTGCGCCGAGCACGCCGAGCGGCTCACCGCCCCGCGCGGCTGGGAAGTCGTCCGGCTCGCCCCAGAGACCGGGCCGCTGCGCCGCAGCAGCGACGACCTGGAGGCCCTCGCCAACGCCGTCCGCGAGGCCGCCCGCCCGCAGACCCCCCGTCAGGGCCGCGTCCCCGAGGGCGAGTCCACCGAGGGCGGCCGCCGCGGCCACCTCCGGGTCCTGCGCTCGCCCGACAACTAGGGCCTCTCCTGGGCCTCGCCCCGCACGGTGCGTTCGCCCGGCCCGGGTACGCTGCCCGTCTGACACCACCGCGATCCGTCGACCGGACGCGTCGGTGGCCCGACGTATCGATCAGCACAGAACCAGGGTGGAGCCGCAGTGCGCGACCTCAAGCAGCTCGTGAAGGCGTACGACGTCCGAGGTGTCGTCCCGGACCAGTGGGACGAGAGCCTGTCCCGGGCCTTCGGCGCCGCGTTCGTGCAGGTCACCGGCGCGACCGCGATCGTGGTCGGGCACGACATGCGCCCCTCCTCGCCGTCGCTGAGCCGGGCCTTCGCCGAGGGCGCCGCGGCCTACGGCGCCGACGTGGTCGAGATCGGCCTCTGCTCGACCGACCAGCTCTACTACGCCAGCGGCAAGCTCGACCTGCCCGGCGCGATGTTCACCGCCAGCCACAACCCGGCCCAGTACAACGGCATCAAGCTGTGCCGGGCCGGCGCCGCCCCGGTCGGCCAGGACACCGGCCTGTCCGAGATCCGCGAGCTGGTCGAGTCCTGGACCGCCGAGGACGACACCGTCACCGTCCCGGCCAAGGACGTGAAGCCCGGCGGGCTCTCCGCCCAGGACACCCTGCGCGGCTACGCCGACCACCTGCTGGGCCTGGTCGACCTCAGCGCGATCCGCCCGCTGAAGGTCGCCGTGGACGCCGGCAACGGCATGGGCGGCCACACCGTGCCGACCGTCTTCGACGGCCTGCCGATCGAGCTCGTCCCGATGTACTTCGAGCTGGACGGCACCTTCCCCAACCACGAGGCCAACCCGCTCGACCCGAAGAACCTGGTCGACCTCCAGGCCGAGGTCCGCAAGGTCGGCGCCGACATCGGCCTGGCCTTCGACGGCGACGCCGACCGCTGCTTCGTGGTCGACGAGCGCGGCGAGCCGGTCTCCCCGTCCGCGATCACCGCCCTGGTCGCCGCCCGCGAGATCGCCCGCGCCCAGGCCGCCGGCGAGGCCGAGCCGACGATCATCCACAACCTGATCACCTCCTGGACCGTCCCCGAGGTGGTCCGCGAGCTCGGCGCCGCCCCGGTGCGCACCCGGGTCGGCCACTCCTTCATCAAGCAGGAGATGGCCGACACCGACGCCGTCTTCGGCGGCGAGCACTCCGCCCACTACTACTTCCGCGACTTCTGGCGCGCCGACACCGGCATGCTGGCCGCGCTGCACGTGCTGGCCGCGCTCGGCGGGCAGCAGGGCACCCTGTCCGAGCTGACCGCCGAGTACGACCGCTACGCCGCCTCCGGCGAGATCAACAGCACCGTCGCCGACCAGGCCGCCAGCACCGCCGCCGTCCGCGCCGCCTACGCCGGCCTGGAGGGCACCACGGTGGACGAGCTGGACGGCCTCACCGTGGCCGGCCCGGACTGGTGGTTCAACCTGCGCGCCTCCAACACCGAGCCGCTGCTGCGCCTGAACGTCGAGGCCAAGGACCCGGCGCGGATGGCCGAACTGCGCGACGGCGTGCTCGCCGTCGTGCGCGCCTGACCGGACCGCGCCTGACCGGAGCGCACCGTGCCCCGGCCGGTAGGGTTGCCTATCGGCCGGGGCACCTCCGTGCCACCACCGAACTTTGGAGAGCCCCCATGAAGCTCGAATCCTTCCTGCTGGAGATCCTGGTCTGCCCGCAGTGCCGGGCCGCGCTCGCCGAGGGCGGCACCGAGGAGCAGCCCGAGCTGCTCTGCACCGGCGCGGACTGCGGCCTCGCGTACCCGGTCCGCGAGGGCATTCCGGTCCTCCTGGTGGACGAGGCCCGCCGCCCGGCCTGATCCTGTTGGGGCCGACCAGCCCCGGGGCCGACCGGCCCGACCCGCGCCCGCCGCCCACACAGGACAGCCGGAGGCCCGCCGCATGCTCGACGACACCCTGCTCGACGATCCGGCCGCCCTCCAGCGCGCCGACCACGACCGCGCCCTGCTGGCCCTGGCCGGCGCCGGCGCCCGGGTCCGCACCGCGCTGCGGCAGGCCGACGCGGCCGGCCTCGACCGGCTGCGCCCCGACGGCCGCCCGCGTGCCGTCCTGGTCGCCGGGCACGGCAGCGCCCTGACCGCCGCCGAGATCCTCGCCGCGCTGGCCGGGACCGCCGTCCTGGTCGTCCCGCTGCCGCCGACCGAGGCCGTCGCCCCGCGCGTCGACCGGGCGGCCGGCGCCCCGCCCGCCTTCACCGCCGGGCTCGGCTGGCAGCTGCCCGGCTGGGCCGGACCGCTCGACCTGCTGGTGGTCAGCTCCGCCGACGGCGGCGAGCAGGGCCTGATCGGCCTCGCCGAGCAGGCCTACGCCCGCGGCTGCTCCGTCGTCGTCACCGCCCCGCCCGGCAGCCCGCTGGCCGAGGCCGCGCTGCAGGTGCGCGCGCTGCCGCTGCCGTACGTCGGCACGGTGCTGCCCGACGAGGGCCCGCCCGCCGCACCGGCCGCCGAGCCGGACCTGCCGGCCGAGGACCCGGCCGCGCTGTGGTCCCACCTGACCCCGCTGCTGGCGCTGGCCCAGAAGCTCGGCCTCACCCAGCTGCCCTACGACGCGCTGCCGGCCGTCGCCGACCTGCTGGACACCGCCGCCGTGCGCTGCCGCCCGGACGCCGCCGCGTACACCAACCCGGCCAAGGGCCTGGCCGCCCGGCTGGCCGGGACGGTCCCGCTGCTGTGGGCCGAGGGCCCGGTCGCCGGCGCCGCCGCCTCCCGGTTCGCCGCCCAGCTCGCCGAGCGGGCCGGCCGCCCGGCGCTGACCGGCGCGCTGCCGCAGGTGCTCACCGCCCACCGCGGCATGTTCACCGGCCAGTTGGGCGCGGGCGCCGACCCGGACGACTTCTTCCGCGACCGGGTCGAGGAGCCCGACCCGCTGCACCTCCAGGTGCTGCTGCTGCGGCACGTCCCCGAGGCGGGCACGCCGGACCCCGGGCAGGAGCAGGACGGCCCCGCCGAGGTGCCCGAGGACGACGAACGGCCGCGCAGCTTCGGCGTGCGCCGCGCCCACCGGCTGGCCGCCGCCCACGACGTACGGCTCACCGAGTACGCGAGCACCCTCGCGGACCCGCTGCACGCGCTGGCCGACCTGATCACGCTGACCGACTTCGCCGCCGTCTACCTGGGGCTGGCCGCCGCGCAGTCCTGAGGCCGCTACTCTCTGCCCATGAGCACAGAGGGCGGGACGAAGGCACTGGTCGCGGCGTTGTCCGCCAACCTGGCGATCGCGGTGGCCAAGTTCACCGCCTTCGGCTTCACCGGCTCCTCCTCGATGCTGGCCGAGGGCGTCCACTCGGTGGCCGACTCCGGCAACCAGGTGCTGCTGCTGATCGGCGGCAAGCGGGCGCGCCGCGCGGCGGACGAGGAGCACCCGTTCGGGTACGGGCGCGAGCGCTACGTGTACGGCTTCCTGGTGGCGATCGTGCTGTTCAGCGTCGGCGGCCTGTTCGCGGTCTACGAGGGCTGGCACAAGGTCAACCACCCGGAGGCGCTGGACTCCTGGGGCTGGGCGGTGGGCGTGCTGGTCTTCGCCGTCGCGATGGAGGGCTGGTCCTTCCTGACCGCGGTGCGCGAGTCCGCCAAGGCCAAGGGCGGCCAGGGCTGGGTGCAGTACATCCGCACCGCCAAGGCGCCCGAGCTTCCGGTGGTGCTGCTGGAGGACACCGGCGCGCTGATCGGCCTGGTGCTCGCACTGCTCGGCGTCTCGCTCACCGTGATCACCGGCGACGGCGTCTGGGACGGCGTCGGCACCCTGTGCATCGGCGTGCTGCTGGTGGTGATCGCGGTGGTGCTCGCGCTGGAGACCAAGTCGCTGCTGCTCGGCGAGTCCGCCGACAAGGACTCGGTGCGGCGGATCCGCGCCGCGCTGGTGGACGGCGAGGCGGTCACCGGGGTGATCCACATGCGCACCCTGCACCTCGGCCCGGAGGAACTGCTGGTCGCCGCCAAGATCGCCGTCAACGCGGAGGACAGCGCCGCCCGGGTGGCGCGGGCCATCGACGCGGCCGAGGAGCGGGTCCGCGCCGCCGTCCCGATCGCCCGGGCGATCTACCTGGAGCCGGACGTCTACAGCGCCGAGAAGGCCGCCGCGGGCGAGGACCCGGCGGCCACCCCGGGCGGCCCCGGGCCGGGCGCCGCGCACTGACGGACCGTCCGGCGGGCCGGTCCGGCGGGGGCCGGCGGCGGTCGGGCAGGGGTCCTGCGGCGGCTGGGCGGCGGCCGGATCCGGCCGCCCAAATCAGTCATCCGCGGACGCCCGGTGGGGCCATCGGTGTAGATTCGTCACCAGAGCCAGAACGTCGCTGCTGATGGCGGTCGATCGGCGGTCCGCACCCGTAGGGTGTGCGCCGGTCGAGGGAGAGAGGTCCTCCGACGGTTTGTGCTGCGCAGCAGGGAGCCGGTCCGCCACCACGGGATCCGGCGGCCCCGGCGTAGCCGTGCACCCGTACGGCCCGCCATGCGCACCGCACATCCGGACCTCGGCCCGTGCCCCACCCCATCAGCGAGGAGCAGACGCATGTCGACCGACATCACCGGTGACTTCAAGGTCGCCGACCTTTCCCTGGCGCCGTTCGGCCGCAAGGAGATCCAGCTGGCCGAGCACGAGATGCCCGGCCTCATGTCCATCCGCGCCGAGTACGCCGCCGCGCAGCCGCTGGCCGGCGCCCGGATCACCGGCTCGCTGCACATGACCGTCCAGACCGCGGTGCTGATCGAGACCCTGACGGCGCTCGGTGCCGAGGTCCGCTGGTGCTCCTGCAACATCTTCTCCACCCAGGACCACGCCGCCGCCGCCATCGCGGTCGGCCCGGAGGGCACCCCGGAGAACCCGCAGGGCGTGCCGGTCTTCGCCTGGAAGGGCGAGACCCTGGAGGAGTACTGGTGGTGCACCGAGCAGGCGCTGACCTGGCCCGACGGCAAGACCCCGAACATGATCCTGGACGACGGCGGTGACGCCACCCTGCTGATCCACAAGGGCGTCGAGTTCGAGAAGGCCGGTGCCGCTCCGGACCCGTCCACCGCGGACAACGACGAGTTCCGGATCATCCTGGAGCTGCTCAACCGCACGCTCGTGGAGACCCCGAACAAGTGGACCGAGGTCGCCGCCACCATCAAGGGCGTGACCGAGGAGACCACCACCGGTGTCCACCGCCTGTACGAGATGCACCGTGACGGCCAGCTGCTGTTCCCGGCGATCAACGTCAACGACTCGGTCACCAAGTCGAAGTTCGACAACAAGTACGGCTGCCGCCACTCGCTCATCGACGGCATCAACCGCGCCACCGACGTCCTGATCGGCGGCAAGGTCGCCGTCGTCTGCGGTTACGGCGACGTCGGCAAGGGCTGCGCCGAGTCGCTGCGCGGCCAGGGCGCCCGCGTCATCGTCACCGAGATCGACCCGATCTGCGCGCTCCAGGCGGCGATGGACGGCTACCAGGTCGCCACCCTGGAGGACGTGGTCGAGACCGCCGACATCTTCATCACCACCACGGGCAACAAGGACATCATCATGGCCTCGCACATGGCCCGGATGAAGCACCAGGCCATCGTGGGCAACATCGGCCACTTCGACAACGAGATCGACATGGCCGGCCTGGCCAAGCTCGACGGCGTCGTGAAGACCGAGGTCAAGCCGCAGGTCCACGAGTGGCGCAAGGCCGACGGCCGCACCATCATCGTCCTCTCCGAGGGCCGCCTGCTGAACCTGGGCAACGCGACCGGCCACCCGTCCTTCGTGATGTCCAACTCCTTCGCGAACCAGACGATCGCCCAGATCGAGCTGTTCACGAAGACCGAGGAGTACCCGATCGGCGTCTACGTGCTGCCGAAGCACCTGGACGAGAAGGTGGCGCGCCTGCACCTCGACGCGCTGGGCGTGAAGCTGACCACCCTGTCCCAGGAGCAGGCCGACTACATCGGCGTCCCGGTCGAGGGCCCGTACAAGGCGGAGCAGTACCGCTACTGATGCGGTGAGTCGCCGCTGACGCGGTGATCGGCGAACGCCGGTGGCCGGCACCCCCCGTGGGTGCCGGCCACCGGCGCGTTCGGCGCGTGGTCGGTCGTCCGGTCGTCCGGTCGTCCGCCGAGAACGGCCGTCCGGTCGTTCTCAGCGGACGAACACGTCGGTGGTCCAGTCGCGTTCGTCCACACCGATCGGCTCGGTGCGCGAGAGCAGCCCGGACAGTCCGCCGATCTCGTCCAGGGCCGGCGGCGTGCCGCCCCCGTACACGGCGGCGCAGATCCACACCCCGTTCCGGGACTGGCAGGTCGGGGCGGGGCTGGGGTGCCCGGTCGGCATCGTGCCGGGCTCGTCCGTGTCCGGTCGCAGTTCGAGGGTGACGGTCCTTCCCTGGACCTTGAAGTTCAGGTAGAGGTTCCAGGCTCCCCGGCCTTCCGGGTCCGGGCGGGAGAGCTGCACCATGTCGGGTGTTCCGAACTCCTCGGGCAGGTTGGTGAACTGGACCGGCAGCGGGACGTCCCGGTGTCCGTACCGGACGCCGTTGGCCACCCTGAGCAGCACGTCGCGACCGGTCTGCTCCGGGGTGCCGTTGCTCGCGGCGAGCTCCGCCCAGCGGCCCGAGGGGGTCAGCCAGCGCAGTGACCACGTCTGCGTCCCGCTCGGCAGGTTCGCCCAGTAGGCCGTCCGCCCGTTGATCGGGGGGGCGTCCTCGCGCACCAGGTGGATGTCGTACGGGGGCGACTGGGGGTTCAACGGCGGCTCGACCCCGGCCGGGTAGAGCTGGAGGTTCAGGCGCGGGATGCTCCGGCCGGTGTCCTTGTTCGCGGAGTAGAGGCCCTTGGCCTGGATCTCGCGGTCGATCCGGCCCGGTTGGTCCACCCAGTCGGGCAGCCAGCCGTACGAGACCTCGGTGCTGAGCGGGTCCGAGGCGGCGGCCGGGGCGGTGGTCGACGTCGGGGTCGGGGTCGGGGCCGGCGTCGCGGTGACCGCCGGGAGGGTCTGCACCGCCGGTGCCGTGGTGCCGGGCCTCATCAGCATCGTGGCCGTGAGTGCGACGGCCGCCACGACGGCCACCGCGCCGGCCGTGGCCCGGTACCGGCGCTGCAGGCGGGCCCGTCCACGGGTGATGGACGTGGTGATGTCGAAGGCCGCGGGCGGGGCCGGCTCGTCGGCCAGAGCCGACAGGGCGATGCTCAGCTCACGGTGATCGGTGGCGGTCATGACGTCCTCTCTGCAAGGGCCGGGACGAGAACGAGACTGCGGCGGAGGGTCTCCAGGGCGCGCGCGCTCTGGCTCTTCACGTTGCCGGAGGAGCAGTTCAGCGCCTCGGCTGCCTGGTCGATCGACAGGTCGCAGTAGTACCGGAGCACGACGGCCGCGCGCTGGCGCGGCGGGAGCGCCGCCAGGGCCTTGCGCAGGTCGAGCGAGACGTCCAGGTCGATGCTCGTGGCCGCGATGTCCGGATCGGTGCCGGTCCGTACCGTCCGGCGCCACCAGGAGGTGCGCTGCTCGGCGAGGAACGTGTTCACCAGCGTCCGGCGGGCGTAGCCGTCCACGTTCGTCGCGCGGCTCGCCTTCGCCCAGTGCACGTACAGCTTGGTGATGGTCTCCTGCACCAGGTCGTCGGCCCGGTGCCAGTCCCCGCACAACAGATAGGCGACCTTCCGCAGCCAGCCACTCCGTGAAGCCACGAACTCCGTGAACTCCGCGTCGCGTGTCTGCTTCGCCATCTGCACCCCCTCTCGTCGTGGCGGCGGCGCGTCTCCCGCGCCGTCCGACCCTCTGATGCGGGCACCGGCCCGGAATGTTGCACCGGACGCCGGTGCGTAGGCTTTCGGGCATGCCCAACGGTCGGTACTCGCTCCATGACACCCATGACCACGTGCTGCTCGGCGAGGAGCGGTTCAGCTGCGCGCCTGGGGCGGCCGGCTGGCGGTACGTCTCCAAGACCTACGCACCCGACGGGCAGGTGATCGGCAGCGTCGACCTGACGCTGGACTCGCGGGCCCGGCCGTTGCGGATGGAACTGCGGGCCGGCGGCTGGCAGGTGCGCGGCGGCGCGGTGGACGGGGTGGCGTGGGTCCGCACCGACGCGGCCGACCCGGGCGGCGAGCACGCGGCGGAGGGGCACGACCGGGCGCACGGCTTCGCCGGACGCTCGCCGGGCTTCCTGGTCGCCACCGCCCGGATGCTGCGGCTGCGGGAGGGGGCGAGCGCCCGGGTGCGGCTGGTGGCGTTCACCGAGCCGGTGCTGGCGCCGCGCACCTTCGACCAGGGGTGGCTGCTGGAGGGCGTGGACACCCACGCGACGGACTCGGGGCCGCTGCTGGTCGAGCGCTACCAGGTGGCGGACCTGGAGACGGGGGAGCAGCAGGTGGTGCACCTGGCCGGGGACGTGGTGCTGGCGGCGGCGGGGATCGAGCTGGAGGAGCTCCAGTCGCCGCCGAACGCCTGGCCGGTGGGGGAGTAGGGGCGGGGCGCCCAGGCAGGGGCGGGGTTCAGGCGGGTGAGGTTCAGGCGGGTGGGGCGAAGCCTGCGTCGGGAGCGGGCGGGGTCGGCTGCGAGGGCTTGACGAAGGACGGGGCCGCGGGGGCGGCCGGCGTCGGGACCGGTGCCGGGACCGCTACCGGGGGCGTCGCTACGGGCGCGTGCGCGTGCGCCGCGGGCACGCCGAGGACGCGGTGGGGGCGACCGTCGGCCGTGGGGGCCTGGGCGACGGCCGGGTGCGGGGCGGGGGTCTGGACGGGGGCCGCGGCCATGAACCGCTGCTGGGCGCGCATCCACTCCCGGCGCTGGCGCTCGGTGAGCACCGCGCCCAGGTAGGCCGCCGGGTGCAGTCCCGGCGGAATCGGGTTCCCGATCCGGCCGGCCAGGTCCTCGGCCAGCCCGGCGGCCATCCGGAAGGACACGCCTGGCTCCAACTGGCCCACCCGGACGAGCAGTTGACGGATCGCCAGCCAGAGCGGCTCGGGCACCGCGGACAGGTCCATCGCGACCAGCTCACGGCCCATGTCGTGCAGCAGCTGCGGGTGCACCGGGGGCAGCGGGCCGGCCGCACCGGCTCCGGCCGGAGTGCGCTCGCGGACCACGACCGTCCCGGCGAAGATGTCGCCGAGCCGCTTGCCGTCCGCGTTCAGCGTGGAGGTGATCACGGCCGGGGCGCCGGTTATCGCGATCAGCTCGAAGAAGCCCACCAGCCCGCGCACCAGCGAGTGCCGGAACCGGACCGGGCCGCCGTCGGTGCGCACCACCCGCAGTCCGAGCGCCGCCTTGCCGACCGAGCGCCCGCGGCTGAGGGTCTCGATCATCACCGGCAGGGCCACCAGGAAGAAGACCGTCATCCCGAGCATCGTCGCGGCCAGCGCCGCGCTGTCCAGGCCGGACAGGGCGATGCTCAGCACCAGCGTCGACACGAACAGGGCGGCGAACTCGATGAGGAGGTCGAGCACGATCGCCAACGCCCTGCTCGGAAGCTTCGCCGTCTGCAGGTCGAGGACGACCGCCTCACCCGTCACCAGGTCGCTCAAGACACCTGTCCGTTCACGCTCATGCGAGCAGGTGGGAGCGCACGTGGATCGGCCCCCACTGCCCGCTCTCCGCAGTCTGATCCGCAGCCGCAAACATACGGCGCCCGGTGGTCGCACGGGAAGTGAGATCCCGGCGGCCGGGGCGGCGGCGGTTCCTGGCATGCTGGGCCCGCACGTGTCCGTACGTACCTGCCCGACCCGCGCACGCGCGCCTCGCGCCATCGCCGACCATGGAGCCGCCGAATGGACCTGGACGTCTTCGTCGCCACCCACCAGGGGGAGTGGGCCCGGCTGGACGCCCTTGCCCGTAGGCGCCGGCTCAACGGGGACGAGGCCGACGAGCTGGTCACCCTCTACCAGCGCGCCACCGGCCACCTGGCCAAGGTGCAGGCCGCCGCGCCGGACCCGGCCCTGGTCGGCCGGCTGACCGGCCTGGTCTCGCGGGGCCGCAGCGCGGTGACCGGCGCCCGCACCAACGGCTGGCAGGACGTCGCCCGCTACTACACGGTGAGCTTCCCGGCCGCGCTGTACCGCGCGCGCCGCTGGTGGATGCCGGTCGCGGCGGTCTCGATGGTCGTCACCGTGCTGATCGCCTGGTGGATGGCCACCCACCCCGAGGTCCGGAACAGCCTGATCGCGCCGGACGACCTGCGCGAGCTGACCCGCCCCGGCGGACAGTACGAGGCGTACTACTCGGACCGGCCGGCCAGCTCCTTTGCGGCCCAGGTCTGGACGAACAACGCCTGGATCGCCGTGCAGTGCCTGCTCTTCGGTATCGCGCTGGGCATCCCGGTACTCGTCGTGATGTGGGTCAACGTGGTCAACCTCGGCGTCGGCGTCGGGCTGATGGCCTCGGCCGGGCGGCTGGACGTCTTCCTCGGCCTGCTCATCCCGCACGGCCTGCTGGAGCTGACCACGGTCTTCGTGTCCGGCGGCCTCGGCCTGCGCCTCGGCTGGACCCTCATCGACCCCGGCCCGCGCACCCGCGCGGTGGCACTGGCGGAACAGGGCCGCTCGATCATCGGCATGGGAATCGGGCTGGCGACGGTGCTGGCCGTGGCCGGCGTGCTCGAAGCCTTCGTGACGCCGTCCGGCCTGCCGACCTGGGCCCGCATTTCCATCGGAGTCGTGGCGGAGGCGGCGTTCCTCACCTATGCGCTGGTCCTGGGCCGGAAGGCCGCGGCGAGCGGGGAGTTCGGCGACGTGGACGCGGCCGACCGGGCGGACCTGCAGCCCGTCGCGGCCTGAGCCGTGGTGATCAACAGGCCGTTGACCTGCTAGTCTTCTCGCATCCCGACCAAACCATTGACGTGGTGTGGGTGGGCTAGTAGGTTTGAACGGTTGGGAGCGACTGGACAACGGTCGGGCCCGGGCGTTAGTGTCTACGACACCGCCGAAATCGAGGCGAGCGCGTTTCACGAAATGCGCGCCCTCCGATGAAGCAAATCCCACGGACGGAACACTCCGAAAGCTTTGATAAGCTTCGGAACGAAGTTCGCAGGAAATCCCGCCAGCGGGAATCGGATGAATGAAACTCCGGAAAACGGAGCGGAAAACATCTGGTAAGCTGGAAACACGAAAGAACGAAGCGCCCGGAGGGCCCGCTGGAAGGCGGTCCGAAGGAAGCGTCCGTTCCTTGAGAACTCAACAGCGTGCCA